>JAAETJ010000642.1 GCA_024228495.1 bacterium
ATTTCGTCTCTGATGCCGGCGCAGATCTGTTGGTCATGGGCGCTTATGGACATTCGCGTTTGCGCGAGCGTACATTTGGCGGCGTCACTCGTACAATCCTCGATCAGATGACGGTTCCCGTACTCATGTCTAATTAAAATTCGTATTTATTGCCTTGCCTGACGCTCGAAATGCAAAACCAACAGGCAGATTATAGAAACCAAAATGTGGATAGATCCTTCAGCAGATGAGATATCATCCGACATTCAAGCTCTTAAAGAATAAAGCCGAGGGAGGTTATAGTTATGTCCGACAATAAAACTTATAAAGTACCAGCAGAATGGGCACAAAAGTCATTTGTGGACAATGATAGATATTCTGAAATGTACGAGCAAAGTATCAAAGACCCCGAAAGTTTTTGGGGGGAGCAAGGCAAACGACTGGACTGGATCACCCCCTATACCAAAGTTAAGAACACCAGCTATGCACTAGGAAATGTCTCTATTAAATGGTATGAAGATGGCACACTCAATGTGAGCGCTAACTGCATCGACCGCCACCTCGCCACCAAAGGCGATCAAACCGCCCTTATCTGGGAAGGTGACGAGCCCGGAGTGGATCAGAAAATCACCTATAGCCAGCTGCATACTCGCGTGTGTAAATTTGCCAATGTCCTGAAGGGCCTGGGAGTCAAAAAAGGTGATCGTGTAACCATCTATATGCCGATGATCCCCGAGGCGACCTATGCTATGCTGGCCTGTGCGCGCATTGGTGCGGTTCATTCGGTGGTGTTTGGAGGGTTTTCTCCAGATGCATTGGCCGGGCGGATTATTGGTTGCGATAGCAAGATTGTAATTACAGCCAACGAAGGATTGCGTGGCTCCAAAAAAGTGCCTCTGAAAGCCAATACGGACAAGGCTCTAGAGCAATGTCCGATAGTCGAAAAAGTGTTAATCATCAAGCGCACCGATGCCGATGTCAATTTTGTCGAAGGGCGCGATGTCTGGTATAACGAGGCGATCGCGGAGGCCAGCGCCGACTGCCCGCCGGAAGAAATGAGCGCCGAAGATCCGCTATTCATCCTCTATACATCCGGCTCCACGGGGCAGCCCAAAGGGGTGTTGCACACCACAGGTGGATATCTTGTCTATGCCGCCATGACCCATCAATATGTGTTCGATTATCATGACGGCGATATTTACTGGTGCACGGCCGATGTGGGCTGGATCACCGGTCATAGCTATATTGTATATGGACCGCTGGCGAACGGCGCCACGAGCTTGATGTTCGAAGGTGTACCGAATTACCCGGATGCTTCGCGGTTTTGGCAGGTTTGCGATAAGCATAAGGTCAATATTTTCTACACAGCTCCAACCGCACTTCGGGCTTTAATGGGGGCGGGCGATGAATATGTTAAAAAAATTGATCGCTCTTCCCTAAAACTTCTTGGAACCGTAGGCGAACCCATCAACCCAGAAGCCTGGGAATGGTATCACAAGGTGGTTGGTGAAGAGCGTTGCCCTATTGTTGACACCTGGTGGCAGACCGAAACCGGAGGCATCATGATCACTCCCCTGCCCGGTGCAACAGAACTTAAACCTGGTTCAGCCACAAGGCCATTTTTTGGTGTCAAACCCGAGCTGGTAGATGCGGATGGCAATATTGTCGAGGGGCCAGGGCAGGGTAACTTGATCCTCACTGATAGCTGGCCTGGACAGATGCGCTCGCTCTATGGCGATCACAAGCGCTTTGAAGAAACCTATTTTTCCACCTATGACAATGTCTACTTCACCGGCGATGGTTGTCGTCGCGATGAAGATGGATTTTACTGGATCACCGGACGTGTTGACGATGTCCTTAATATTTCCGGACATCGTATGGGCACAGCCGAAGTCGAAAGCGCTCTTGTTGCTCATGATAAGGTTGCCGAAGCGGCTGTAGTTGGTTATCCTCATGACATAAAAGGTCAGGGGATCTATTGTTATGTCACCTTGATGCTGGGTGTTGAGGGTTCTGACGAATTAAAGGGCGAACTGGTCAAGCAGGTGCGAACCGATATCGGCCCAATTGCCAGCCCCGACAAAATCCAGTTTGCTCCCGGTTTGCCAAAAACACGGTCGGGGAAAATTATGCGCCGTATTTTGCGCAAGATCGCCGAGGATGATTTCGGTGATCTCGGGGATACCTCAACGCTGGCCGACCCCGGTGTCGTTGAGGACTTGATCGAGAACCGTCAGAACAGGGCTAGTGGCGGTGCATAAGGAGACTGGTAACAAGCATGTAGCTACCGAAATATATTGTATCTTTTGATGGTATATAAGAGATATAATCTGTATGATTACTCGGTTACCATATGCAGGCGTAAGATTTAGTTATTAAAAGAAGAAGAGGTGAATAATATGATCATTCGACAAAGCCGCGATGAAGATTTGGATTCGATCATGGCTATTTACGAGAGAGCCTTTGGTAAAAAAAATGAAGCATTGTTGACGAAAGAAATTTTGTCTGATGCAGGCGCTGAACCAAGTCTCTCACTCATTGCAATTGTAGATGGAAACCCGGTTGGGCATATTGTGTTCACAAAAGGTAACATAGACGGGGCAGACGAGAGTACGAATGCATGGATACTTGCTCAAACGGCTGTCGTACCTGAATCCCAGGGACTCGGTATTGGCGATGATTTGACCCTCAATGGCTTGCGTCACTTGGCCGAGCAGAATGCTGACGTGGTTTTCGTGTTTGGACACCCTGTCTATTACCCGCGTTTCGGCTTCCAGCCTGCAAGCACATTTGATTTAGGTGCACCTTACCCAATCCCGGATAAACATCGATACTCCTGGATGGTTCGCGAACTGAACCTGGGAGCCATGAGGGATTTGCATGGTCAAGTAAAATGTGCGGGTGGCCTCAATATATCGGAGTATTGGGGGAAATAAAAATGTGGTATAAGGGAACCTCTAAAAATTCTCCAGGGTGCATCCTGATCGGCTAAGATGAGAATAGTGGAGAAACTGATTTGGTTGGCGGGGATTGTGATGAGGCAGCTGGGCTTTTTAGATCTTTCCAAAAGATATGCGGGGCTTGACAAGTTCGGCGATCCGCGGGTGTAGCTGAAAACCAAAGTACCGTTCGAGAATTTCCGAGCTGAGCTAAAAGCCATTTGGCGTACACCAAAAGAGTGGCGCAAGTCCAATGCCGGTCAAGCGCGGCAAACCGCTCGCCGAACGTCAGAAAAAGGCCAATAAAGCCCGCTCAAAGATGCGAGTTCGCGTCAAGCATGTGTTCGGTTTTCAGGAACGATCGATGGGCGGCAAGCTGATCCGTTCA
>JAAETJ010000643.1 GCA_024228495.1 bacterium
AACGGTTTTTGAAATTAATGCCTTCAGGAGAATGGCGTGTAATCCCGTCGAAAATAGTCGCCAAACGTTGGGTATTGGCAAGTCCCATGGATTCGATCGCCTGATTGATGACCATTTTCTGCATCATCAACTGGTTGACCGGAACCGATGCCATGCGTTCAGCCAGAGCCTCGACTTCATCATCAAGATCTAACGCTGGCACAGCTTTTAATGCCAACCCTATACGTGCAGCCTCAATTCCATCAATCTTGTCACCGGTCAGCAACATACGCTTGGCATTTTGAGCACCAATTCTGTAAGTCCACATGGCAGTGGTAGGACATCCCCAGACGCGGGCTGGCATGTAGCCAATTTTCGCATCCTCTGCCATAATCAGGAAATCCGCACAAAGAGCAATGTCCGAGCCCCCTGCAACCGCATGACCGTGCACCTTGCAGACAACCGGTTTATGTGATCGCCACAACGACATAAAGTGATCGGTATTTTTTGACATGAAGGCGTAATCCTTCATCGGATCCCACGGCATTGTCTGGGTAACCTCGCCACTGCCATTTCCTTCTGCGTAATAGGAAAGATCATAACCGGAACAAAACGCCCGACCATTTCCGGAAAGTATGATGACATGAATATCGCGATCACTATTTGCCTCATCCACGGCTTGGGCAAGTAAATGGGGAACCTCGTCATCAATCGCATTCATCACCTCAGGACGATTAAGTGTGATACGAGCGATGCGATCGGTTTTATCAAAAAGAACTTTGGACATGATGGAGATCCCTTATTGTTATTGCGTTGTGGTCGCTACAATTTGCCGAGTTTCTGCGAGCGATAAATCGGGGCACTTGGTGGAGCTTAGCGA
>JAAETJ010000644.1 GCA_024228495.1 bacterium
TCAGATTTTCCGATCATTTTCGTTAAATAGTCACCACTATTCGCCTCAAATGATCAAAAAATCTGACTCAAAATGGCTTTCCCTCGCTACGGCTTCTATTCTCGGACAGCCTCCTAGTACAGCAAATGCTAAATCCCTACGATCAGAGACTAAGTGTAGATGCTTGATTTCATCGGCGGCATTTCCCGCACTTATCCGCTTTTTCCTGCTCACAATAAATGATTCTATCCGGCAGGGTCTGCCCACTTTAATGTGATTCTATAATTCTGTCTGCCCACATTAAGTGATCCTATCCGTCCCGGCTGCTCACTTTATTTGATTCTATCCGTGGCTAACTTCTGCCTGGCTCAGCAGTGCTTTTCCAAGAGTGAATCAAGATCCGCATTGAATTCAGTCGGCGTCATTCGCCTCATTGGCTCACGCGATGGCCATACTTTTAGAATATCCGAAGGCGTTTCGAATCCAGCCAAGCCAATCGGTGGGCCAATGATCCATGTTGGTACATCGAGGCGCTTGTATTCATGGTACATCTTTCGCGCATAGTCTTCGAACCTGCCAGGGTCCGTTGCGTCATCGGCGAATATCAGTAAAGCGGCAGTCGCTCCACAGCGCTCACAGGGCATATACTTGCATTCAACAACCTCTTCCGGAGATTTTGGGCTGGCAGGTGCCGAGTGTCCACCCAATTCACCGGGGCCAAGGGTACTTTCAAGAATGCTGGTCATCTGTTCGCTGAGCGGTGCAAAGATCTTTTTTCGCTGCTCGGTCATAGGGTCATCAGGATCGCCCGCGACTTCGCTTGCGACATGGCAGTGCCCATTGGGTAGACCCTTCAATACGATCCGGCCAAGCTCACCTAACGCCTGATGGCGAAAGACATACACCCAGCAATCCGATAATCGCTGCTTTTGACAA
>JAAETJ010000645.1 GCA_024228495.1 bacterium
CAAACGCTTTGTCTCCGAAATCCATGGCATTTCGCAAGCACTCGACATGATGCCTGACCTGCTTTCACTGGAAGGCTTGCGCCAACTACGAAGCGCGGGAAAGTTGGCACACATTCCCAAAATTGCAAGCATCATCAAATTTCGCAACGCTACCCTGCAAGATGTTTTTGATCATTTTGAGCTGCCGCAGGCGGCACAAACGCTGATTGCACTGCAATGGCCGGATTTTATGCTGCCACCCAACCAACTCTCCTTTTTTGCATGGCTGCTGCTTTTTACAGGGTATTGTCGTGGCGCATACTATCCTGGTCACCATTTCGAACATTTTGTGAATTCGCTTGTCAGTCTGATCGAAGCGAATGGTGGAGAAATTCTATATGAACACAAAGCCGTTGAATTTGTAACCGAAGGGCAGCGCATAGGTTCAGTTGTCACTGAAGATCTGAAAACAGGTAAGATAAGCGAGCATCATGCACAAACTGTGATTTGCAATATGGATCCGCGCAAAGCGGCTGAAATGATTGGATTTAACAAATTCACGCCCAAAATCCAGAAGCAGCTCAATTACGATTATTCCTACTCAAACTATATGGCTTACTGCGTCGTCGAAGGGATTGACCTGCGCGATTATGGCTTTGGCAAATCGAACCTTTTTCATACCGAGCAAATCGACCTCAACCGTGCTTTCAATGATATGTATTGGCGTGGCGATTACAGTAAACCCAGTTTTGCTGTGACCGTACCCAGCTTGCTCACTGATGATCGCGGTGACTGCCCCCCCGGCCATCAAATTATCGAGTTCCTAACGGTCGCCAACTATGATCGATTTCTCGACCTCAAGTTG
>JAAETJ010000646.1 GCA_024228495.1 bacterium
TAGGCTTTTTTCGCAGTCTCCAACGCCCGTGCATCCCCCGCCATCTGGTAGAGCATGGCCAGATTGTTCAGCAGCGAAGGATCATCCGGCTGTCTGGCCAGCAACTCCTCATAAATTTTTCTGGCGTCGTCGTTGCGGCCTCTTCGTATCATTTCCCCAGCAAGCGTATTCTGTACCAGCTGATCACCCGGATATTGAGTAACCCACTCTTCCAGCAGTGACAGCGCCTGTTCCGATCGCCCGCTGGCACGATAAATCTGGTAGAGGCGGAGTATCTTTGTAGATTCCGGTTTTATCTTATGGGATCTTTTGTAAGCTCGCTCTGCACCTTTAAGATTCTTCTCCCTGATCAGCACCTCGCCTTCCAGAAAGTGTCCCTCAGCCAGTTCCGGACGTTCAACCTGTAACTGCAGCGCCAGATCCAGCGCGTCTTCGAACTTTTTGAGCTGAATAGCCACCAAAGCCAATTCCACTTTTGCCGGCAACCATTGCGGATTGCCCTCAACCGCCTTCATCAGAGACCGATGCGCGGAATCCAAATCACCGATCTGTTTTTGGTAGGCGGCTATTCGATAGAGTTTTTCTGATTCATACGAGACATCGCGCGCGAGATCGTTCAATGTGACCTTTGCAAGCTCCTTTTCGTTCGATGCAATTTGACTGACGGCCAGCGCCAATCGAATCCGATAGTCATCAGGGTGATTTGTCAACAGAGTCTGGAGCAGTTGGTGTGCCTGCCGCGGATCTCCTGAACGAAGATAGAGCTCTGCAAGCTCGAGGTTCGACTGAATTTCCGCTGGCTGGAAGCTGCGCAGTTTCTCCCGCCAACGAATCGCCTCGTCAAGGTTTCCCAGGGATGCTTCAAGGTTCGAGTAGGCGGTCAGGATCTCTGCTTGACTCGGATCTTGATCCAGCATTTTTTGATAGCGCTGCCTTGCCTGTTGCGGCTTGCCCTCCTTCGCATCGACATTTCCTAAATTCAGCTTCGCAGTGAGAAAATTCGGATCGATTTCGAGTGCGTGCTGAAACGCCTGCCTTGCACCTTTAAAATCTCCACCCATCAATTTGGCGCTGCCGAGCAAGCTGATTGCCGGTAGATTTTCCGGTTCTAATTCGATAACTCTCTGGGCTGCAACAATGGCTTCGTCGATTTTACCTTGCTGCATATTGAGTACAGTCAACATAATTCCGGCTGTCACTCCCTGCCTGCCGCGTTGGCCAACGCTACCGAGCGCGGCCACAGCCTCTCCTATTCGATTTGTTCCAATAAGGCTTTGCGCAAGATTGATTTGAAGCTGGGCATCTTTTGGTTTTTCTGACGCCAGCTTTTCGAAAACCCTGGCGGCCGCTGCATGATTCTTATTCGCCAGATAAATCTGACCCGACAATAACTGAACCAGCGGATCCGGAGGAGACTGCTCCAGCAGCGGTACAAGCATCTTTTCAGCGCGTTCAGGCTGATTCTGCGCCAATAGAAGCTTGATCATAATTTTTCTAGCGGCACTGGTATCCGGCCATTTACGCAGCAGCTTCTGCAGATAACTGGACGCTTTTTCCAGATTTCCAGCAGCGAATTGAACGCTTCCAGCCAGGAGTAGAAGCCTCCTATTACCCTCCACTTGCTCGGGTGGGATTTTGTCGATGGTCTCGCCGGCAAGCACCAGAGACCGTTTCGCCGATTCGCTATCGCCCCTGAGAAAGTGAATTTTTGCCTGAAGATAGTCGACAAATGGATCTATTCGCTTGCCGGCCTGGAGAATGTCGACATCCTCCTGCGCAGCACCCAATCGGTTCAGTTCGATCAACAACGCCGCCCGACCGCTACGTGCATTGGCGTGGCCAGGCTTGAGTTCCAGGAATTTTGTCAGCTCGTCCGCTGCCATTCCGGGTTTCCCCTCTCGCTGCGAAAGCTGACTTTTTGACAACCAGTATTCGGGATTGTCCGGCTCCATCGACCAGGCATCTGCCAGCAACTTCCGCGCCGGAACCAGCTCTCCCTTATCGAGATGCACCTGAGCCTGGCCAAGCAGTGCGCCTGCATCTTTGGGATTCAACCGGGTGGCCTCTCTAAACGCCTTCATCGCCCTGTCAGGCGCATTCAGTCCTAGATAAGCCTTTCCTTTAAAAAACAGAAGCTTCGCGGCTTCAACAGACCCATACAGATCGATTTCGATCTCTTCGATTAGTGGCTGAAATTTTCCAAGCTGTAAATAGCTCTCCGCCAGTAGCGGATCAACAGTTCTGCGGTCGGCTCCCAGTTTCCGCGCCTGCAAAAACTCCGCCTCAGCTCGAACAGGAGAATCGGAGGATAGATAGGATCGACCCAAAAGAATGCGGGAAGGCAGATGACCTGAATCCTGCTGCAGTGCTTTCTTCAGCTGAATCACCGCTACCCGATACTCCCCTTCCGAAAAACTTTGTAGGGCTTCTTCATAGAATTTGCCCACTGCGGCGCCTGTTTTCGTGCCTTCGCTGTCGGCGAGCGATGATTGGCAAAGCAAGAGAATGGAGAGAACCACCAATAAGGTAACAATGGAGTTTTGGAGCTTTTTACATACACGGCACATACAATTCGCTATTCCTATCAAAGACGCTTGAATTAAGATTATGTAAAGTTAATTTGGTCGCCGGCAACATGGATACCTTAGAAAACAGAGGCATACATTGCAGGTTTAAGTAATAATCAGTTTACCCGTGAATACGATAATTTACTCGCTGATAAAACCACTCCCGGCCCAATGCCGGCGCCTCTTGTTGAAACGCGTCAGATCTAAGATGCCGAATCATGTAACGCATTTTTTCTTTTGTTTTTTTGTGCCACAACCAACACATCATTGACCCAAAGCTTGCCTCACTGGAGTTGGGATCCGGGCGGATTAGCCTGGAGTCAATCATATATTTTACTGGAATTATGTAGCAACTGCACATTGGGGTGAATTGACGGCTTGACGATACCTGGACTCAAGGAATGAGTCACTACGCGGGGTATCCTTACGCCATATTCGATGTATCTGGAGTCCTGTGGGTGGCGAATTGTTACTTCGCGCGAAAAAACAGACAATTGTCTCTATCCATGCCAATAGCCACTTGCAGTCAGATCAGTAATTCGCCATGCATAGGTTTTTTTCTTGATAGAAGAGCGGCAATTGATCTATTTGATTAGTATGATTAACCTGATCAATCAAAAGGCGGAACCATGGAAATACTAAACGCCAGTAATGCAAAACGGGAATTTGGGGAAGTTCTGCTCAAGGCCCAAAAAGAACCCATCGGAATCAACCGCAACGGCAAGCCGGTGGCGGTGATGATGTCAGCCCTTGAATTCGAGCAATTGCAAGCGCTGAAAGAAGACTACCTCA
>JAAETJ010000647.1 GCA_024228495.1 bacterium
ACGGGCCTTTTAATCGCAAAAAAAGACCCTAATGGATAATTACTCAATCTAAGTATAAATTCATATAAACGCTTAAAATCAATAAATTACGGAATTTTTCAGAAACCGATTTTTCTTTTTTTAAGCTATATTGAACATTTCTGGAGAGTACCAAGTTCTCACCGTCACACACCCCCCAATCAGCGGTTTGATTGGCCATAAACAGCTATTATTACATGATCATTCTTCATTTCGTTCAACCGACAGGAGAAGATCATGATATTGTGGTTCGAGTGGTATCGTTGCGTACAACAGTTGCGCCCGGCCTGTAGCCGCCATCGCACGTTTCTGTGGATGACGCTGGCACTGGCAGGTCTGTGCATCCGCAACGATTTGGCCGGTGTGACCAGTCTGGTGCGGGCGTTGGGGCTGCAGGGTCGTTGTTATCGGTGCTTTCTGAATCTGTTCGATAGTTCGGGACTGAAGCAGGAGATACTGGAGAGCTGCTGGGCACAGGCGGTGGTGAAGCTGTTCACCCCGTTTCGACTGGATGGGCGGCTGGTGTTTATCGCCGATGGCCTCAAGGTGGCCAAAGAGGGACTGAAGATGCCGGCGGTTAAAAAACTGCACCAGAGTTCGTCCAACAACTCCAAACCCAGCTACATTTTTGGCCATTCGTTGCAAGCCTTGGGGTTGTTGGTCAGCGGCCCCCTGGGTCACTTGTGTTGTGTGCCGTTGTGCAGCCCGATCCACGAAGGTGTGGTGTTTTCCAACCGCGATAAGCGCACCTTGCTGGATAAGCTGGCGCTGTTGTTTCTCGGCGTGGTGGGCGGTATCGATGCTCCGGGGGCGATTCTGGTGGCCGATGCCTACTACGCCAGCGGCAAAATCATCAAG
>JAAETJ010000648.1 GCA_024228495.1 bacterium
ACGAAACCTTGTTAACAGGTCTCATCGCCGACCAGGCCGCTTTGCATGGCCTACTCGCCAAACTACGCGATTTAGGATTGCCGATATTGTTAGTCAAACGATTGGAACCAGACGAGAGGTGGCAACATTCTAGAGCGTGAAGCGTAATGACTTATACCTTATCTTGACTTATTACAGGTCAGGAAGCCACCACCCCAATCATCGAATACAACCTGACCTTTGGTATGCAACTTCTGTTGTGAACGTATTCAGAAGTTAAGGAGAATCCAATCATGTCTGAAAACAAAAAGAAACAATCGGTTAAAGAAAATCACTACACCCATCAGGGATTGACCTATGGCATTATCTATGGCGTGTCATTGGGTCTGATCTTTTCGGCAGCAGCTGACTCGTTTGCCTTTTTTCCCATCTTTACTGGGGCGGGCATCTCTTTAGGCTTGGCGTTGGGTGCCAAGAAGGATAAGGAGCAGCAGGAGTCGTAGGTCAAGTTTGCAAACTGGGCTTACAAGGAGAAACCTATGGATACCGTAAAAGTCTCTCAATTAGCGAAACGATTTGGCGATGTACAAGCCGTCGCTGATGTCTCTTTTTCTGTATCGCCGGGCGAGATTTTTGGCCTGCTGGGGCCAAATGGCGCGGGCAAAACCACCACCCTCCGCATGATGATGGATATTTTCCGCCCCGATGCGGGGGAGGTTGCCATCTTTGGCGGCCAGCTTGATTTGGCGAAAAAGCGGCGTATCGGCTATCTGCCAGAAGAGCGCGGATTGTACAAAAACCAAAAACTGGAGCCAACGCTCATCTACCTTGCTACCTTGAAAGGGCTAGATGAGAAAGTCGCCCGCATACGTCTTGGCGATTGGCTGGAACGGTTCGATTTGATGGAGCATCGACAGAAGAAGGTGCAGGAACTGAGCAAGGGAATGCAGCAAAAGGCGCAAATTATCGTCACGCTGCTGCATGATCCTGACCTGATTGTGATTGACGAACCGTTTTCTGGCCTAGACCCAATTAACACGCGCCTCGTGAAGCAGATTTTTGAGGAACAGCGGGACGCGGGCAAGACGATTATTATGTCTACGCACCAGATGTATCAGGTGGAGGCGTTGTGTAATCGGATTGTGTTGATTGATAACGGCCGTTCC
>JAAETJ010000649.1 GCA_024228495.1 bacterium
AATGCTGACACGATTGCTTTGGAAGCAATTAAAGCTGGTCAGATGAGCGCAACCGTACAGCAAGTACCTTATGAGATGGGACAGATGACGGTGGATCTGGCGACTCAACTGGTGAATGGTGAATCGCTCGACTATGATAATGCGGATGCTCGGGAAATCTTTGTGCCAGTGAATATGATTACAGCTGATAACGTGGATTCTCTACTAAATCCGTAGGGCTCAAAAGATGCAATAAAGATCAGAGGGTAAGCGGTGTTTGCCGCTTATCCTCTATCATCACATGAGATTAAGGATAAACAGGATGAAACGGGTTGCATTTCAACTAAAAGTAAGAGCAGATAAACTTGAAGAATACAAAGAAATTCACAAAAACGTGTGGCCGGAGATGCTGGACGCTATGCGTAAAGCAGGCTGGCACAATTACTCCTTGTTTATACGTGAAGATGGGTCACTTTTCGGATACTTTGAAGCAGAAGAAAGCTTTACAGCTTCACTGACAGCCTTGGGTAAGGAAGAGATTAACAATAAATGGCAAGCATTTATGGCGCCCTTTTTCGAAGGAATTGGTGGTGCACACGCTGATAAAAGCTTAATCGAGTTGGAAGAACTGTTTCATCTTGATTGAAGAGCCATAGGAGGTTAACCGGATGAGCCGATTTATTGCACTGGATTTAGGTGCGGAAAGTGGCCGTGCCATTGTAGGCACGCTGGATGGAGAAAAGTTGGCACTGGAGGAAGCGTACCGCTTCCCTAATGGGGCTGTACGCGTTCATGGCAGTTTGTATTGGGATCCGCTGCGTCTATTTAGCGAGATGAAGGAAGGTTTGCGCAAGATCAGCAGTGAATATGGCTCTGATTTTGTGTCGATGGGTGTGGATACATGGGGGGTGGATTATGCGTTGTTGGATGGAAACGGCCGTTTAGTAGGCAATCCGCACAGCTACCGCGACCCGCGCACCGAAGGGATGATAGACGAAGCGTTCAAGCACCTCACACGGCAGGAGATTTTTGAGCAAACGGGCGGTGTTCAATTTCTCTTCATCAACACCCTCTTTCAGATGCTGTCTATGGTCACAAGCCAGTCACCGCAGTTACCAACAGCCGAAACCTTTTTGATGATGCCTGATCTGTTCAATTATTGGTTTACCGGACGAAAAGTGGGTGAATTTACCAACGCCACCACAACCCAGTTTTACAATTCATTGGCCGGGTCGTGGTCAACGGAAGTCTTGCACAAGCTGGGCATTCCAGATCATATTTTGCCCGAAGTTGTCATGCCGGGCACAAGCATCGGCTCGCTTCTGCCAGACATCGGCGATGAGGTAGGATTGCCTGATTTGACGGTCGTTGCCCCCGCTACGCATGATACCGCTTCGGCAACAGCGGCAATTCCGGCCACCAGTGATAATTTTGCCTGGATTAGTTCCGGGACGTGGTCGCTGTTGGGTGGCATTTCCGATCAGCCGATTCTGACGCCGGAAGCAATGGCAGCTAACTTTAGCAGCTATGGCGGGCCTGGTGGGGGCTGTCTGCCCTTGAAAAACATCATGGGGTTATGGTTGGTACAGGAGTGCCGCCGCATTTGGGCGCAAGGGGACGAGAAGCTCTCTTATGATGAGATTACAGAGATGGCGGCGGTGGCAACGCCGTTTACGGCCGTTATCGATCCCGATCATGCTTCATTCAGGGCGCCTGCTGATATGCCCAATGCCATTCAGCAATTCTGTCAAGGCTCAGAGCAAACCGTTCCCCAAAGCAAAGGGGAAATTGTGAGAACAGTATTGGAAGGGCTCGCGTTGCGGTATCGCTGGACTGTGGATACATTGACACAATTGCTCCAGCGTAAACCGGAGGTGCTCCATATCGTCGGTGGTGGTTCGCAAAACAAACTGTTGTGCCAATTTGCGGCTGATGCGACCCAACTGCCAGTGGTGGCAGGGCCAGTGGAGGCGACAGCTATTGGCAATATTGCAGTTCAAGCGGTTGCTTCTGGTCATCTGGCTTCATTAGATGAGGCTCGAGAATTGATTCGTCGCTCTTTTGCAGTTGTGACATATGAACCGGGAAACGGTGGGCAGTGGGATGAGGCATACGGCCGTTTTCTGAACCTGCTGTGATAAATGAAAATTTGTAAAGCGATTTTCCAAATCGCTCTACGCTAACGAGGAAGAAACGCATGGCAAACAAACCGACAGACAAACAAATCCGAGATGCTTATACACTAGCTCAGGATCGATACGCGATGCTGGGCGTTGATGTGGAGGAAGCTTTGCGACTGTTAGCCGATATTGCGATCAGTTTGCACTGCTGGCAGGGGGATGATGTGGGTGGTTTTGAAGACCCGGATCGCGGACTGAGCGGCGGCATTATGGCGACTGGTAATTATCCCGGCAAAGCTCGTTCCACAAATGAGCTGCGCGA
>JAAETJ010000650.1 GCA_024228495.1 bacterium
GCACCATCGAGTTCGCCGCCGGTTGGTTCGCCAAATTGAGGGTCGTCGAGGCTTTTGGCCGGGGCGAAATTTGCTACATTGTAAAAAGGGTATTGCTTTAATATGTCGTCGTTGGTCCAGTGGCTGTAGCCAATTCCCAGCGCATCAAGATGGACGAGTTGTTTACGGCAGCCGTCATTCAGTGATGTCTTCATGATCAACGTGCCGCACTCATTAAAACTTGCCAGCGTTTCATCTTTTGGGGCCTGCAAATAGTCCCCCCAGTTCTTCCAGTAATGGTATCCATCGTAGGCCATCGCACAGCCATCAAGCGTTGAGTAATAAAGCCGGATGACAGCACAGGAGTTAGATGTTGATCCGTAGCCAGCGGCAGGCAGCATATCGATGTTTAGTGTCCGGTGCCCTTTTTTTGCGAGTTCATATCCAATTGCGGCTCCGATGACACCAGCACCAATGACCACTGCATCATAAGTATTGTTGCTCATGATTTATACCACCAACAGATCGCGCGGATGCTCGGTGGCAATTTCAATACCATCGTCGGTCACAATGACTGTATCGCCAACTCTTGCACCAAAGATATCGGGTACGGTGATGCCGCCATCGACGGCGAATACCATACCGGGGCGAAGTGGTGTTTTATCACCATACTTCAATTGAGGCTCTTCCAGAGAAGAAAATCCCAGGGCGCGACCGGTTCGATAGGA
>JAAETJ010000651.1 GCA_024228495.1 bacterium
ACGTTTGCCCCGCGCTGGGCCACCGCGTCGAACTCACGGGAGTTCATTTTACCGAGGCCGCCTATGGACCTATCCAGGCGGTAGCTTGGTGGGAAAAGGGCTACCAAGACCCCATTTACCTCGTCACCAACTTGCCCCTCGCCGAAGAAGCCTGTTATTGGTATCGTCTGCGCTTTCGCATTGAAACCTTCTTTTCTGATCAGAAGAGTCGTGGCTTTCATTTGCACAAAAGTCATTTGTCCGATCCACAACGCCTCGCACGACTGATGATCGCCACCTGTCTGGCTTACCTCTGGATCGTCTTCCTCGGCGTCTTTGCTCAGGACACCCCCTGGGTTCGACGCCTGCTCCATCGCACGGATCGCTGTGATTTGAGTTTGTTTCAGTTGGGGTTACGCTTATTGAAACGCTTTTTACGCGAGGGCCTCGCGCTTCCTACCTTTCGATTTGCCATGCCAGAGTAGCTAGCTATATTAACTAACTATATGAATATTCATCCTATTTTAATTCCTATGGCAGGATGAAAAAAAGTGTATGGTGGTGAATCCTCACCTGACAATCCCGGCCCTCTGTTCGATCACCGA
>JAAETJ010000652.1 GCA_024228495.1 bacterium
ATTCATCGTTGTCTACCCCTTTGTTACATCGTACGACGGCCTGCGCAATACCAACTGCTGGGGATATTGGTTTGAAAATGAAATTCATCAAGGACGGGGAGAGGTGGCCGACATTGCCGGGATCATCACTGAAGTTCAGAACGCCTATTCCATCGAATCAAATCGGATCCATATCACCGGATTATCTTCGGGTGGTGCCATGGCTACCGCCGTCATGGTGGCTTACTCGGAAAACATCGCCTCTGTGGCATCGGCCGCAGGTATCGCTTATGGAGAAACGGCATGTGCTGTACGAGGCGTATGCTTGAGTTTCAGTTGGTTCGACCCGGCGACCTGGTTCGATTGGTGGGCGCCGAAATTTGAAACCACGGAGGAGGCCGTCCAGGACATGGCCACAGAGATGGGACCAGATAAACGTCTAGTACCGCTGCTTGCACTTCACGCTACAAGCGATCCCAAGGTTGATGTTGCCGCTGCAAGGAACAATGCCACTGCCTGGGCTACGCTTTTTGAAATAGACATGACCACGCCTGTTGTTAGCGAGGTCGGTGAGAACGACGGCCTGATTTGGCATTACAACCGTTACGGCAGTTACGGCACTGGCTCGGCCATCGAGACCCATTTTGTCGACGGCCCAGGGCATGCATGGGTGGGCGGCGCGCAAGGCACCTACGCGGAGACCGATGGGCCCGATTGGGTGGCAATTTCATGGGCCTTTTTCAAGGCGCACCCCATGATAGAACAATGAAAAAAGATACCAGCCCCAGTGGAATTCACTTTTTACACCGGAGTCCTTGATTCAGAACAGCTGAAACTCTAGATTCGAAAGTAGAATCAGTTTTCCATATGCTTGAAAATGAAGCAACTTGCTCTATTGATTCTCTGGAATTATCAATAATTTGAAATGCTCCATTTGCAGC
>JAAETJ010000653.1 GCA_024228495.1 bacterium
CAGACGCGACAATGAAATGGCCCTGTTTAGTCAAGCCACCGAGGCGAATAAATCAGCCGTGCGGGCTCAAGAGAAATCGCTGACTCGTGAAGAGCGTAAGGCCTTAGCCATCTATGATGATGTGAGAGATGTGCAGAGTGAAATCGATGAACTGAATAAGGCATTGGGTGAGAATCCACGACAGACTCGACGCAAACAACTCGAAGCCGCCAAAGCAAAAAAACTACAGCAGCTCTATGGCTTAAACCAAGACCTGCTAGCCCAGTCGGCCGAGCTGGAGCAACCCGCTCGCCTGGCCGGGCGAATTCCCGATAAGAAGACACTACAGCAAGCGTTTGCTTCGAACACTGCTGAGAATTGGCGTGATGCACGAGACCGAGCGGTTACGGTTCGCTTTGAAGAGCGCGATGGTAAAAAAGTTGCTGTCTATATTGGCCCCGATGGCAAACCTTTTGTTGACCCCGGAGCGCTTGGGCCTGACGGCAAACCCAAAGAGATCGTTGTCTCTGAACTTGCAGGCAAGAAACTGCTTGAATCAAAAAGCCGACAACAGGGTAAAGAGGCGGACTACTATAACCGCCATATCGAATCACTCTTGGTTGCACAAAAGGAGCAAAAAGTCACCGCTGATGAGATCAGAACCCTTCAAGCCAAGGCAAACAAAGGCGGACTTAAAGGTTGGGAAAAAACCAAACTG
>JAAETJ010000654.1 GCA_024228495.1 bacterium
ATCTACGACTACGAGATCTGCGTAGAGTGTCATCGTAGCGGTGATGAGGACGAAGCCAAATATCTATGGCGTACAAAGCGAATGAAGCTGGGTGGAAAGAGAGATGGACGCCAAAGTTATCGGCGTAGCAAACATGACGATGACGATGACGATGACGATGACGATGACCACGATGATGATTAGGTCCAGACTAGTGGACCCCATTACACCAGTGGTAATTTATCCATATACAGGACTTGCCCCATGAACATAACACAGCGTTCATTTGATCTTACCGCTTTGTCCATCCCTGCATTGACTATTGTGCTTAGCCTTGGGGGCGGTTCCTCGGTATTTGCCGATGGAGGCGGGATATATTCTCCGCATGATATAAACCATGATGGTTTTCTCGACCAAGAAGAGTTCAAGATCTTTATCGAGAAACGAAGGATCAAGCAGGAATACGCACATCTTTGGGTGTTCGATGAGATAGACAGGGATAAGGACGGCAAGATTTCCCAGGGGGAAATGAGTAACCGCCTCAATCAAGAGATGCAACTCCGCCTAAAAGAGTCGCAACGCAAAACCTGAAAACCAGGCATAACGTCAAGCCAGCCTAAACAACGTATAGACGTTTTGTGGGCAAGCAGGTTAAATCCCAAACAACATGGCCGTAGGATGGTGTCGGGAAGGCGCAAGAACAGGATTTAACACCGTAACCGATAAGCCTATGAAGACAAAACGGGCGCCGAAGCGCCCGTTCCAAACCATTATAGATGGTGCGATCTAGCGAGCAGATCCACGTGACCCTACAAACTCGGGATAGGCCTCAAGTCCGCATTCACCAATATCCACACCCTCATACTCTTCCTCTTCAGACACCCTGATTCCAACCGTGGTCTTCA
>JAAETJ010000655.1 GCA_024228495.1 bacterium
AGTGCCTGGAATTCTGCAATGGGTTTGCCGAATGCCTTGCGTTCCTTCATATATTGCAGTGTTTTGTCCAATGCACTTTGTGCAGCTCCCAAAGCGCTGGCGGCAATATTCAGACGTCCGCCATCAAGTCCGGCCATAGCGTAAGAAAAGCCTTTGCCTTCTTCACCGATCAGATGATCTGCGGGGACCTTGCAGTCATCAAATTGCACCAGGGATGTCGGTTGTGCCCTCCAGCCCATTTTTTTCTCATTGGCGCCAAATGACAGGCCGTCGCTGGGATTTTCTACCAGAATTGCTGAAACGCCCTTTGGACCATCCTCGCCGGTACGGGCCATGGTCAGATACAAATCGGAGGCAGCGCCGCCTGAGATAAAGGACTTTGCCCCATTCAATTTCCAGCCATTGCCATCAGCGGCTGCCTTTGTCCTCAATGCCGCAGCATCTGAACCGGAACCGGGTTCGGTCAGGCAATAGGAACATATCAGCTCCATGCTGGTCAGTTTTGGCAGCCATTTTTGTCTTTGTTCTTCGCTGCCAAACTGATCAATCATCCAGCAACACATATTGTGGATGGAGATGAAGGAGCCGATGGAGGGGCAACCATAGGCGAGCGCCTCAAAAATCAGAGTGGCATCCAGGCGCGATAATGCCGAGCCACCAACATCTTCTCTTACATAAATACCG
>JAAETJ010000656.1 GCA_024228495.1 bacterium
CGCTTATTTTGTCACATCACGCAAAACTGGCGAAGCAGGCCGTTAACAGATCGGGCCACCGTGGTCGATCTGATCGCAGCAACCACCACCAAAACAGGGCTGAAAGTGGAATGCGAACTGGATAAAACCATCTATAAAAAAGGTATCAAAATATCAAACCAGGAAATGAAAAACCTCAATATCACCGCCGATGATTTCCACCCCGAATGGAACTACGAAATAGCTCCACGACAAAATGAAAATAGAAGCACCTAATTTTGCGGGTGTCCTTAGGACCTCCGCAAGAACAATTGAATCGGGTTTTCTTGCTTTGTCTGTGCGGTAAAATGACTCAGCTTTGAGGGATTCCACGTTTGCGATGTTGTGTCTATATTTGTGGGATGATTGATAAAGATAGCATAAAGCAGCGGTGGAAATTGGTGGGTTCGAAGCTAAACGAGCGGGATCGACGATTGTTTGCAGCGGCTGAGGTTCGCACAGCGGGATGGGGTGGTTTGGCAGCGGTGTCAGGGATCACCGGACTTGCTCCAAGCACCATTGGTCGCGGATTGAAAGACATTGACGATGAGGATGAAGTTCTACCTCCCAACAGGGTGCGGCGCGATGGCGGCGGTCGGCATGCGCTGACGAGAAGTGATCCAACATTGCTTGATGATTTGCGTCAGCTTGTTGAACCGGCAACGCTTGGTGACCCGGTTCGCCGGCTATTATGGGTTTCAAAAAGTCACGAAAAGCTGGCAGCTGCCTTGCGGGATATGGGACATGAAATCTGCGCCAACAGCGTTCGCAAGCTGTTGCTGGGGCTTGGTTTTTCCCGCCAAAGCAACCGCAAGGCAGACGAGGGTTTAAACCATCGCGACCGCGATGCTCAGTTTGAGCACATCAACGATCAGGTGATTAGCGCCCAAAGAGCCGGGCAACCGGTTATTTCCGTCGATACCAAAAAAAGGAGTTGATCGGCAATTACAAAAACGGTGGCAGCGATTACTGCTCCAAAGGCCAGCCTAAACGCGTCAATACCCACGATTTCCCCGACAAGGAACTTGGCAAAGTCGCTCCTTACGGCGTGTACGACATCAGCGATAACAGCGCCTGGGTCAGTGTAGGAATTTCGTGCGATACCGCGCAATTCGCCGTTGCTTCCATCCGCCGCTGGCTAGAAAAAACAGGGTGGCGGCGCTACCCGGACATGACGCATCTGACCATCACCGCAGATTGCGGCGGCTCTAATGGTTCGCGGGTGCGTTTGTGGAAAGTGGAATTACAGAAACTGGCCGATGAAACCGGCCTGACGATTTGTGTCTGTCACTATCCCCCCGGCACCTCAAAGTGGAACAAAATCGAGCACCGCTTATTTTGTCACATCACGCAAAACTGGCGAAGCAGGCCGTTAACAGATCGGGCCACCGTGGTCGATCTGATCGCAGCAACCACCACCAAAACAGGGCTGAAAGTGGAATGCGAACTGGATAAAACCATCTATAAAAAA
>JAAETJ010000657.1 GCA_024228495.1 bacterium
CCAACAAACCACCTGATCAGCCTCAAACAAGAGCGTTTGCCCGGTCTTGACCAACTCCTCGAGCGACTCGGCCGGAAGTTGGCTAAACATAGGGACTTCTTTAAGAATTGTTTCTGTCGCCATTTATAAACTCCTGTACTTCAATTTGGGTTCGCTATTCAACCAAAGACACCATTCACCTGATCGCTTAAGGGATAATTTGGGGAAAGGTCACAGTAAAGGTCGTCCCTTCATCGAGTTGTGACTCAACTGATATGTTTCCTTTCAAAGCGGTCGTGACAATATTATGGACAATCGCCAGCCCCAACCCCGAACCGCCGCGGCCGCGGCCGGTGGTGAAAAAGGGAGCAAAGACCTGAGCTAGATGATCGGGATCAATGCCCCGCCCAAAATCTTGCACCGTCATGACAAAGCTGACCGGCTCGTTTTCATCATCGACGCTCAGGCCAATTTCAATCTTGCCGCCGCGTTGATTGGGATAGGCATAGCGTTCGATATTAAATAGTAAGTTCGTGAGTACCTGCGTCAGATGGCCTGGGTAGCCCGACCAGCTTTTTTGAGTTTCGGGCAACTGATCATTGACCTGAATTTGAAGATTGGCCTTCCGCGCATTGATTCTGAACAACTCAAGAATATCCTGCGCAAGGGTCGGTAAGTCGGTGGTTTCCCGGGTGACGGTGAGCTGATTTACCGAAATCTTCTTGAAGTTCTGCACCAGTTTGTGCGCCCTATCAATATTACGTAAGGCGAGATGTGACGCCTCTTGCATCTCATCCAACAATTTTTGGGCAGCTTGATTGCCCTTTAGCGGGATTGTAATCTTGTCACTTTGCAGC
>JAAETJ010000658.1 GCA_024228495.1 bacterium
CCGGCGTCTGGAGCTACTGCAGATCGGTCTTGAAAATGCCCGCAGATATGGCGATGACAAAGATATCGCAAATGCTGAACGTGAGCTGGTAGTGCTTAAAGAGCTGATCTCACAACGCCAGAAAGCTGACAAAAAAAGGTTTGGATCCGGATCATTTGCCAAACCGACCATTGTTCCCGCCAAAGAAACTGCTGAGCAAAGAAAATTACGGTCAGAAGCAGAAAAAGCCGCGAAAGATGCTGCCCGCGCCAATGCAGCTGAGGCACGTGCAATTGAACAGGTTATTGCCGCGTTGCAGCTGGAATATGACAATCTGTCCAGGACGCAGGTTCAGCAACGCATCTATAACGAATTGAAGCGTGCGGGTATTGATGCAAATTCCGATGCCGGAAAATCCATCGCCGATATGGTGACAATGATCGATGCGGAAAACGCAGCCCTTGAACGCGCTGAAGACCAGATGGAATTGCTGGCACGCAGTCGTGAGGATAATCTGGAGATAGCAGGGGCCTTGTTTGATGAAGGGATCCGGATCGGTGAAGCGTTTGAGCAGGGCGCTGACAAGGGCAGAAAAGCGCTGCAGGAATTAGGGCGTGAAATTTTGATCACCCTGGCCCGGGCGGCCATACTTGGTCAAAATCCGGTCAATGCTTTTTTTGGAACCGGACCCCGGCTGCAAACATTTGCCTTGGGCGGAATATCAAACAAGCCTGCAATATTTGGCGATGGTCCAACCGCAGAGGCTGCAGTTCCATTGCCTGATGGTCGTTCAATTCCGGTAAAATGGGTTGATCCAGGACCTGTGCAGATGAACGGCCAGTCTCAGAATATGCATATCACTTTGGGCATTAGTAGCGATGCCAATGGCAATCTGCTGCCATTTGTCGAAAAAATTTCACAGCGCAATGCGGCAACTGCAATGCGTAACGCCAGTCCTGCAATAATCAATCAGTCGGTTGCTGCCACACAGCGGTCTTTTTCCACTCAACCAGGTCGATTCAGACAATGAGTATTGACAGTATCACGACGGTTTCGCTTCCCGAAGATTTCTATTTTGTAAAGAATGCGAAATTCCAGCTGAAACCGGTTCAACAGATTTTTATCAGTCAATATGTGCCTGATATGCCACGTTTTAGCGGGCCCAATTTCATGCGCTGGGTGAGTGATGTTGAGCTTTGTGCACTGGTGCGCGAGGAGTGGCAGAAATATGAAGCTTTTGTCGCCTCCATGCAGGGTAAACCCTACGCATTCACATTGCATGATAGCGCAAGATGTTTGCCGCTGGGAGTTGGTGCAGGCTTTGATGTGGATGGTCCTGCGCAACACTGGCAGGATCCTGATTTATCGACACAGCATTTTGATGACGGTCACTGGGTTGATGGGGCGACCTTTTGCCGGGTAAAGGAAAATGCTCCGCGATATGCAAATTCGATTGTTATCAAGGACGTGCCGGCAAACTCAACCATTTTGAAACATGGTGATCATTTTTCCGTTGGCGGGAACCTCTACATGGCAAACGGTGTTACCCTTTCAGATGCCAGTGGCAATGCCCGAATTGATTTCAATTGGCGTTTGCACAAACCCGCACTGAGTAATGATCTGGTGGATTTCAGAAAACCCTCGGGCCGGTTTGTATTAATTGAAGGCGCTGATGGTGGTGTACAAAAAGACAATGTAACCGGATTTGGCTATGTCAGTATGCAGGCCATAGAAGTTCCATACAAATGAGTGCAGAATTATCCGCTGCGTTGCTCGATCAGGACCGGCCTTTCGTCTATTTTGTTGAAATGGACTGGGCCGGCACCATGGAACGGTTCTGGACCGGCCTGGGGGATTTTGACTGGCAGAACCCCGATGACAGCGAAATTCGCACCTGGCACGGAACTGGCCTGCTCGCCAAGATGAATATTCCGCAGGAATCCGGCGAAGTTCAAGTCTCG
>JAAETJ010000659.1 GCA_024228495.1 bacterium
ACCTGTCAAAAACAACGGCCATAACCTGTTAAATCCACATTTGCAGTGCGATGCGATAATGGGCCCGCAACTGACACAATGAATGCGCACTCCTCTGCGCAACGCCACATCAGCTTCGATTTTAAACCGGTGTCGCAGCCTCGCGCAAGCAATTAGTTAACAAATGGTTAACGCCGCCCCCAGACAATCGCGTGAAATAGGCTGGACAAGCTGAAATTTTCTGATAATCAGTCCCGGTAAAACAAATTTTCGTTTCAAGCCCCTATAGCTCAGCTGGTAGAGCAATTGATTTGTAATCAATAGGTCCGCGGTTCGAGTCCGTGTGGGGGCACCATTTCCACTTCTCATAGATGAA
This sequence comes from bacterium, assembly GCA_024228495.1. Classification (GTDB taxonomy): domain Bacteria; phylum Pseudomonadota; class Alphaproteobacteria; order Rhizobiales; family JAKIUO01; genus JAKIUO01. Next base: position 356 of record JAAETJ010000659.1, read on the forward strand.
CATACTGATACAAAAATGCAATAAAAACATTGCGTTACCGATATAGCTATGAACATGGGAGAACGTAGAATTTCCTTGTTTCGCCACAAATTGGGGGTATATTTGGGGGTATATTGAAATTACGTAGAAAGTGATACCCCCAATGGCTCTTTCTGAATTCGCTGCACGCAAGGCAAAATCCCGTGAAAAACCATACAAGCTCTCTGATGGTGGCGGATTATTTCTTCACGTTCAGCCTGGTGGTTCCAAGCTTTGGCGCTTAAAATACCGATACCAGGGAAAGGAAAAACTGCTTTCCTATGGCCCATATCCGCAAATAACCATTGCTGAAGCCCGTATAAAACGAGAAGCGTCCAAGAAACTGTTGGGTGAAGGTGGCGATCCATCGGTACAGAAAAAAATGGATAGCATCGCGATACGCGCCGAATCCAGAAATACGTTTGGATTGATCGCAGAAGAATATCTCGAAAACCTCGCTGCCAATGATGCGGCCCCTTCGACACTTGCCAAGAACAAATGGCTTCTACAGGATGTTGCTTCGCCACTCACATCTCGGCCTATCAAGGATATTTCCTCAGCAGAAATTCTCGATCTGCTCAAACGGGTGGAAAAGAGCGGCAGACGTGAAACAACTCGCAGACTTCGCGGTACGATTTCTGGCGTGTTTCGGCTAGCAATCGTCACATTGCGTGCCGACAATGATCCGACGTCGGCGCTTCGTGGTGCACTTCTACCACCAAAGCCCAAAGGACGGGCTGCCATAATCGATGAAGCCGACTTTGGCGCTCTGCTTTGCAGTATTGATGATTATGATGGCTGGCCAACAATTTCAGCGGCTTTGAGCTTCCTGATCCTTACATGTGTACGTCCTGGAGAAGTTCGTGGTGCTACACGTTCGGAATTTGATCTTGCCAAGGCAATTTGGCACATCCCGGCTGAACGCATGAAAATGCGCCGACCGCATGATGTGCCGCTATCACGACAAGCATTAACAATTCTGGAAGATATCTGGATGCTCTCTGATAACGCTGAACTGGTCTTCCCTTCTATCAGGGCGAAGAAGAGACCGTTGTCGGAAAATGCCTTCAACTCTGCAATGCGCCGGATGGGTTATGCCAAAGAAGAAGTGACCTCTCACGGCTTCCGCGTGACGGCCAGCACTATTCTGAATTCTCGGGGTTTTGACCCTGATGTAATTGAAGCTGTTCTGGCCCACCAGGACAAGAACGCAATTCGCCGAGCCTATAATCGATCAAGCTATTGGGATCAACGCGTGGTGTTGATGCAGCAATGGGCAGATTTGCTGGATAAATTTCGTCAATTGAAAAGGTGATTATCCATTTTTGGATTTGCTGAATATTAATCCCTTTTATTTTTCTATGTATATTATTAGTGCGCCAATTTGGCATAACCGGACATGCAGATATGGCATGCTTAGACCTGCCAATTTGGCATGTCAGGATCGGCCAGTTCTACCACTACTGGCCCTGCCGCCTTTTGGCACAGTGAGATTGAGTTCATATAAATTTACTCTTCCCTGCCCCAGCTTTTTGATTTTTAGAAATTTCGCTTCCTCAAGTTCCTTGATATATCTCACTACACTTCGAAGGCCCGAACCCATATCCTGTGCAAGGGTTTCCTGGCCGGGAAAACAATATTCGTTCTGCCATGCATAGCTGAGTAGCATCGCATAAGTAAGTTTTGCCCCCGGCGACAGCTTGCTGGATTTCAGCATGCAATTAGGCACCTGGGTAAATCCGTTTTGTGAAAGTGCATCCGCGCCACGAAGAACAATGTTGCGTTCCTTTACCAACGCACCCATTGAGCTAAATCCCTTCGTGTGACCAATTCCCATAGTCAATATTATACACCATATTGAGAAAGGTGATTTGCACCGTTATCCCCTTCATGCCGTTTTGGCGGTTGCTCAATATGAGTAGGCGAGGTGGCATCGGTCTTGCTTGTATTAGGCTCAGGCATAGGCGCAGATAACTCAAGTCGAGTTTCAAGTTGACCAATCACCCTGCTCTGGCTGGTCATGGTTTCAACGTGATTTTGCAGTTGTGAAAGCAGCTCCCTGCGGTCATCTTTCATTTGGTCAAGCAATCCATCACGTACCCGTTTATCGATCTTAAGCGACATAACCTTTTCGTGTAATTGCTTCAGTTCATCGGCCTCTTCCTGGGCTTGCTTATCAGTCTTTGGCGTATCTTCAGCCTGTGCGACAGCCTCCGACATGTCGTGACCAGTCGCAACAGGACGCGTCATGTCACGACTTGCCGCGATAACTGTCGGGCTAACAAATTCCTGCTTTTCACGAAGTTGGGCAACGCGTTCCGGGATTGATGTTGGATCAATCAGAAACAGGTAATTATCCTTGTCGGTGGGTTGTCGGGTGTCTGGGTCTACTCGCAAGGCACGCAATTTGCCGCTCTGGCAATATCTCTGGATGGTGCGATCAGTGATAGACATGGAAGCTTCGCGAAAGGCGAGTACCGCATCTGCAACGGAGTAGGTGTATTTGTTGATATCCGGTTGGTCTATTTGATTGCCGGGTGGTGCTGCGATCTGTCGCGGCGGATCGTTTGGGGTGAACATGGTTAAATTGTAGCATATCAGGGCATGCAATAATGGCGAAGGAAAAGCGTTTTCAAGAGCAGATCTTCCTAAAACCGGTCATATTGGTACTGCCATGAATGGTAACGAAGGGGGAAGGAGACATTGGGCTGATTGTGCAGAACTTGGTAACTTTTCGGAGGCGGACATTGCCGGATATTTCGCTGATGAGTTGATTATGGGTTTAAATGATTCACCACCTTTTCTTTCGATGCTTTATGATTGGCCCAATTTTTGATTTGGGCTACAAATACTTTGACAGTGGAAATTCTGGAATTTTGAGTGCATCCTTCAAATATTAGCTGTAAATACTGATGTATCGAGAGGCAGTTATATCTGGGCTTGGAAGACGAATTAGTGAATGAGCAAATATGGGGATTTATCGAAGGAGCAGTTGGTTCAGCTTCTCGAAAAACGGGATCGCACGAAAAAGCTTGGCCTAATTTGGGAGCGCGACGAAATCGAAGCCGATAAGGCTATTGATGAGAATTTTGTCGCAGCAACATTGGACGAAAACCTTTCTGACAAACCATCTCCTTGGAGCAACCTGGTCATCGAAGGCGACAATTTTGATGCGCTTCGCTGGTTGCGGATGACCCATGCCGGTAAAATCAAATGTATCTATGTCGATCCACCCTATAACACCGGTAACAAGGACTGGGTTTACAACGACAATTACGTTGACAAGGAAGACCGCTATCGCTTCTCCACTTGGCTGGAATTCCTTTATCGCCGATTCCTCTTGGCCCGTGAACTGCTGACTGAAGATGGGGTCATCTTGGTTTCCATTAATGATGAGCATCGCGCCTTGATGGAATTGATGCTCGATGAGGCATTGCCAGGGATGAGAATAGGAACGCTAACTTGGCGCAGCAGGAAGGGCGGGAACCATGAAGTAAAAGGTTTTTTTTCACAGAATCACGAGCATATTTTGATATTTGGCAAAGAAAATTTCACATTCGAAGGTGATCTAAAGTCAGTGGAAAAATATAAAAATCCTGACAATGACTCCCGTGGTCCATGGCTAAGTGACAACGCAACCGTTTCGTATGATTATAAAAGTCCAAGCGCGGGGACGCTTTTTTATCCTTTGCACAATTCGGATACAGATATTTATTATCCTTGTAACCCAAATCGTGTTTGGGGCTGGGCCAGTCGGAAATTTTCAAAAAGACAATCAGTCCGAACAAAATTTATGGAAGACTTGGTTGCTGAGAAACAAATAATTTTTCCAAAAGATGGTAGTTACAGAATTTTCGAAACGTTGCAGCAATTGGAGGATGCGATTGATCAGAAAACAGTTCCAACATCCAATGGCATTCCACTTGTATTTCGTGACCTCCCTAATTGGCAGGAATGGGTGGGAAAAAGGATGGGGTATGGGGTACCAAGATACAAGAGGTTTCTGTGGGATTTGAAGAGACGAACACAACCTTTATCTTCTTGGCTGGTGCCTAAGAATGAAGCTGAAACTGCAGATGAACAATATGATTTGCTTGTTGAGCAAACATCTGATGGATCAAAGGCAATAAAGGATATTTTTGGTTCGAAGCCATTTTTGTATCCAAAACCAGTCGGGTTATTACGCGAGATATTGAAACAGTGTTGTTTTTCTGGAGATATCGCTCTCGACTTCTTCGCCGGTTCAGCAACCACTGCCCAAGCAGTGATGGAACTGAATTCTGAGGGCGATGGAAATCGGTCTTTCATAATGGTGTCTTCTACCGAGGCGACCGAAGACGAGCCAGACAAAAACCTGTGTCGGGACATCACTGCCGAACGAATTCGACTGCTCAACGCATCAGAAGGCAAGAAGTATGCCGACCTAGCTGCCGAGTTTGCGTATCTAAAAACCCGTGAGATCGATTTCGAAGAAATTGACTATGAATTGCAACCTTCGGAAGCTTGGAATGCTTTGGAAGCAATTCATGGATTGCCGCTGACACCTTATGACAGTTCGGCGGGTTGGAATGAACATTCCGGTGAATTGAACACCCTGGTCTATGTTGATCAGGTCAATGATGCAGTGTTCGAACGGATCGAAGCATTGGTGCAAGCCGGACAACAAGTCACCGTTTATTCCTGGTCGCCAGGGCAATTGCGCGACCGCCTTTCCGAACTGAATGTTGAATTACAATCAGTACGCTCGACGCTGGTAAAAAGGTTTCAGCAGTGAGTGAGGATCGTGTTTCACTCATTGGTTTCCAGCAGGAAACAGTTGAAGGGCTGATCAACACGATCAAGCGTGTGGGCTGGTATCACCAAAATGAGCCACAAAATCGAAAACAGATTGGACTTAAAGCGGGTGTTTCGCTTCTTCAATCCCCAACAGGTTCTGGCAAAACCTTGGTGCTCGGACGCGTACTGGAGGGCCTTAGGGGAGATATTCCTGGCAAAGTAATCTGGTTCTGGTTCGCGCCATATTCGGGACTTGTTGTACAAACCCGCGATGCTCTGGCTACCCAATGCGGGTCTCTTCGGCTGCGCGATGTCTACACTGATCGACAGGCGGTGAATACCCGTGATGGCGATGTGTTCGTTCAAACCTGGGACAGTATGAGAGCCAACAACGCGCAGAACCGGAAAGTTCGACGCAGAACGGAAAGTTCGGGATCGCTCGATGACATGTTGGCGGAACTGCGAGACAAAGGTTTTCACATTGGCGTTGTAATTGATGAAGCACATCTGAATTTTGGAGCCAATGCTACTGCTTCCGCGAAGCTCTATCTCGATGTTTTACAGGCAGACTACACAATCCTAGCGACAGCCACGCCGAACGATGCAAAACTTGAAGAATTCGAACGAGAAGCGGGAATTGAAGTTGCCAGTCGTATCGTCATCGAACGCGGTCAGGCAGTCGATGCAGGTCTGAACAAAGTCGGTCTAAAACTTGGATATTTGAGGTTCAAGCAAGAAGATCAAAAGCTCATTGATCTGGAACAGGCCACGCTGATGGCTGCATGGAATCAGCACAAGCTGGTTGGGCAGGAACTGGAAAACAACGATATTGGCATCACACCTCTAATGTTGGTGCAGGTGGAAGATCAACAAAAGGGTGGTGAGGACCCAGTTAAACGGGTTCGCCAAAAGCTTGAGCAATTTGGAGTTCCGTCCACTGCAATCAAAAGTCATACGAGTAAGGAACCTGATTCCGAGTTTCACACCTTAGCTTATGACCCAGATGTAGAAGTTTTGATTTTCAAGGTGTCCGTTGCTACTGGCTTCGATGCGCCCCGTGCCTGGACGCTTGTCTCCGTGCGCCCCAACCGTGGCAGGGAGTTTGGCCTACAAATTGTGGGGCGGATTATGCGGGTGCATCCATTGGTTCGCCCAGGACATAAGACCAATGAAGTTCTGGATAATGGGTATGTATTTCTTGGTGATCCCAACATTCAAGCCGGTCTGGATGCAGCCGTGGAGGAACTCAAAGCGGTTAGGCAGGGAATTGAGCTGCTCACCGACCGGTTGGATATCGCGGAATTTGGCAATGCTGATCAGGCAACACCCGATGTCTGGCAGGGTTCTTTGCCAAGGCCTGTTGCCCCGACTTCCTCCGACGACAGACAGCAACGATTGGGCGACCTCATTCAGATTGGTCTTCTCGATGGTTCGGCTGAGCACCTGCCTGAAAAGGAGCAAGACGAAGCGATTGTAAAAGCCGAATCTGTTCGAGACCTTTCGAGCACTGGTCTTTTCGGCAGTCTTCCCGAACAACCGGCACCATCTAAGGGGAGTGGCGAGGCACAAGGGCCTGGGCTTAAACGTTACAGACTTCGACGTGAAGAATTGGGCATACCAGAGGCTTTGGTTCGAGAAGAGCTTCCACCAATTCACGAGGTTCATGGCGATTTACTGCCATTGATAGCTGCTCGATTCTGTGATGATACGATGTTGAAGTTGCTTCACGTCACCAAACGGAAAGCAGATCTGAGTTTGAGGGAACTTTTCAATGGTGAATCCGAAGAAAGGCAAATTGATGTTCGTTTGTCCAATGCACGAGTCGCGGAACAGGCACAAAAAGAATTGGAATTCAACGACAGCATCGATGTCAGGAAGCTAAGACTTGCTCTGGTCGGCCAACTGGAGACTTTGGCTGACAAAGAAGGGATTGAGGCTGAACGCGCAGATTTTCGCAGAGCGATTGATCTTATGGTAATGCAAGAGCCGGACAGAATTCACGAAGCTATTCGCCATGCCCTGACGCACCACATGCGTTCCAATGTTGACCTGCCGATTCCCGAAGAAACCGACGACTGGCCAGACAATCTGGAGGCCGCAGAAAAGGGAGCTTATGGTGTGTTTCCACACAACATGAACAAGGAAGAACGTGCCTTTGCTAAATTGCTAGATCAGGACACAAGCGGAACTGTGAAATGGTGGTTACGAAATCCAGAAAGCGTAAAATGGGCAACCAGGATAATTTTACCAACTGGCCGTCGCTTCTTCCCAGATTTTGCTGTGGGAATTGCAGGTCGCAAAAGCACTGATGAAGTGGCCTTGGTTGAAATCAAAGATGACGGTGAAACCGGTAGGCTTCATTCGGACATTAACCTGCTCAAAGTGCGCGTTCGTCACAAGGAATATGGACATGTAACTTGGACCTACCGTCAGAGTGAAAAACGATGGGTCGAGGGCGAATTCAATTCACTTGAAAACCGGATCGTAGCGGCAAGAGAATTCGGAATAAATGCTTTGGTGTTAGACGAGTGAACTAACTTCCATATAGTGCCGGTTTTACGCCTCAGGAAAAACAATCATGTCTGCTTAGGAGAATTCTGATTAAATTTCGGTGTTCAGCGCTAATGGCGAGTTTGGGCCGCAGGCATCGAAGGCTTGATATCGACTTCGCCAACGACCTCGGGCATTTTGATATATCCTTAATGTTTGCGAGAATTGAAAAGAACGCATCCAAATGGTGGGATGCGTTCTTGGTCGTTCGACAACTCAAGCCACTGGGTTCCAGATGATGGCAAACTTATTTTCATCCTTGGAACCGGCGTTGCGACCAAGATTGGCGTAGAGTGTTCTGGGACCAAATTCCGGGGCTGCGAGACTGAGGCTGATGTAGTCCTTGCCGCTGGATATTGCTTTCTTGATCCAAGCTGCACCGATCTCAACATCATTTGCCATGATGATGAAATCCGGTTGGTTATCGTTTGCCTTCTTATTTTTCACAAAATGAATGTTCTGGCGAATGGAAAGGGTAGCAAGTTGACCCTGATATGTTCCATCGGCCTGTTTGATCATATGTCCGATTGCGGGCATGATTTGTCTCCTTGAATTGTAGGGAAAGAGCTGAGGTTTACGCTTTCAATCATACCATGGTGCATGATGCATTTGACCGCAGGCATCGACATCGAGGTAACGTCAAATCGCTATGGTTTGCGATTGTTGAAATGTGACAGGCAAAAAAACCCCACCGCTTGAACGGGTGGGGGAGTAGGATCGCAGTCAGTTGGTTGCGTCTACAATAATGATTTCTGCAAAGCTACAACAATGACAGCTGGTCAGATTGGGGATCAGGGATGCCATAGACCTCCCTCGCCATTGCAATGGTTGCGGCACCGGAGAACAGTGGTTTTTCTTCAACATGATTGACCACCTGCCAATCTCCCCAGATGCATAGACCGGCGGCCTTGTGGCAGACGGATAAACAATCCGGCCCGCCACTGCCACCAAAGATGCCAAGTGCCTGTTCAAGAGCGGCTTTCAATTCTGTATCACTCATGCCGGATTCGAACTGATCCCCATACCAATGCACCAGGCCTCTTGTTGCCAGACGAAACACTTCAATGCGATCCTGGTTTGTGAGCGGTGGGGAAGGGGAGGAGGCCATCAATATTCCTCCGCCAGCATGATGGTAAGAACGCGCGTGGTAACCA
>JAAETJ010000660.1 GCA_024228495.1 bacterium
ATTGCCGCCGAGCTCGAACAAATCCGAAATGCCAATCTGTGGAAGACAGAGCGTAATATTATTTCCCCCCAGGCCGGTTATGTAAAAGTTGAAGCGCAAGGGTCCACACGAAAAGTGGTCAATTTGTGTGCCAATAACTATCTTGGCCTGGCCGATCACCCCGGGCTGATTGCTGCAGCCCATAAGGCGCTCGACGATCATGGGCTGGGCATGGCTTCGGTTCGCTTTATTTGCGGAACCTCGGACCTTCACAAAAAGCTGGAAGCGCGTATTGCGAATTATCTCGGGCATGAGGATGCAATTTTGTTTGCTGCCTGCTTCGATGCCAATGGTGGTGTGTTTGAACCATTGCTGGGCGACAGGGATGCCGTCATATCGGATCAACTCAATCACGCGTCGATTATCGATGGAATCCGCCTTTGCAAGGCAGTCCGTTATCGCTTTGCCAATGGTGATATGAAGGACCTTGAAAAACAATTGAAAGCTGCCCGCGCCGCTGGAGCCCGCCGTATTCTGGTTGTCACCGACGGGGTTTTTTCGATGGACGGCTATTTTGCCAGGCTTGGGGAAATCCGCGCGCTTGCAGATCTCTACGATGCATGGCTGATGGTTGATGATTGCCATGCCACCGGTTTTATCGGTGCCCAGGGTCGAGGTA
>JAAETJ010000661.1 GCA_024228495.1 bacterium
CAATTCCCGGTAGGCCCTGATCCTGCGGAAGCCCTTTTGGGCCTCCAGCATGCCTGCCGCCGTCCAGCGCAGAGCCATTTTGGCATCGCGCCAGCGCTTGACGTTACGGGTCACGCGGCGGATGGTGCCCATCATGTTTTCGATGATGTTGGTGCAGGCCAGCGAGCGGCGCAGATCGTCTGGCAGGCCAAGGCGGCTCACGGTGAGGATTTCATCAATCCCTTCCAGGATGCTGCCCGCCACGCCGGGGGCTTCCTTTTCCAGCCGCCGCGCCAGATTGCGCAGGAGCTTTTCTCCCTTGTCCGCATCGTCCAGCTCCCAGGCCCTGGCGGAGCGCCTTGCGCACCGGGGCATGCAGGCCCTTGGGCAGCCGGTCAAGGATGTTGCGCGCCTTGTGCACCTGACAGCGCTGGATCGGCGTATGCTTGCCAAAGGTGTTGCGGATCGCTTTCTTGAGCGCCTTTGCTCCGTCGATGATGAACAGGCGGCAGATTTTTGGGTCAAGCCCGCGGTCGATCAGATTGTCGAGAAGCGCCTGCACCACGGCGGTGTTCTCGGTCGCGCCCTCCATCACCGCGAGGGGGTGTTTTTCGCCCTCGCCGTCAATGCCGACAGCCGCCACAAGCACTAGGTCTTGCTTGATGCGAAGGCCGTCGATCTGGATCGCCAGCAGGTCAAGCCCGGACAGGTCCGCGTTCATCCATTCGCGCATCTTGACCGCCGACAGCGCCACGAAACGCCGCGAAGCCGCCGACTTCAATCGCCATATAAGACCATGAGGTGCTGCAAGGATTTGATCTGCCCGCATAGGCTTGTAGTTTGGCATTTCCTTCGTGCCTAGACCTAACTCGCCGTTCATCTCTATTTCGGCAACACTCTGCAAAGGTGTGCCTTCAGTAATAGTAAATCGAAAATAGCGTCGTGCAGTCTCTGGTAAGTCGGCAATCATTTCCAAGTCGAAATTTTTTGGAGTATGCTCAGCCAAAGCAGCAAGGTCATTCCACGCAACCTGTTCTAGTTTCGCATCGTGCCACCGCCAAATACGAAGCCCAACAATAGCAATTACCACAATGATGATAATGAAGAACGAGAGTGTCATTGATCAGCCTGGAAACGTCATTTTCTGCCACCTAATATTTTTGGATCACCTTTATATCCGAGCGCCTTCCAATCGAGTCGCCCATATTCTTGATGGCAGTCGTTACACTGCAAAGCTTGGTCTTTCGGAACAATCATATGCGTGATGTTCCAGTACATTTTCGTTCTGATGAAACCATACCGACCACTATAAGATAGTTTAGCCGCTGACATGCCGTCAGTAATGGCCTTGTTCCAGTCAAAATGCTCCCAATATCCCTTAAAAGTTTTTGGGGTAACAAGGTAATTGTGCACCTTATCGTAAGGCTGTTTTCCCTCCATAATCTTGAAAGGGTAAATTTTAGCGAGATTATCCTCAATACCACCGACCGGCTTAGTCAGATAAACCGTTTTTGTGGGATCAATTTTGTCGCCCAAAAGATAGCGGTTAGAGTATCCATTATACCAAGCATATTCTGGCACAACATTTTTGTTCCACCCAAATTCGCCCTGCTTTTTTGTGTAAGTATCTAAGCCGTACTGATCCGTCTCCGGCGGTCGATTTTCACCAGCCTTTGACCAATCCCACCAGACCTTTGTTGGCTTGTTCCTCGCAAAGGTAGGGATGTGGCAGGTCTGACAGGCAACGGATTTTGAATGCTTGTTTATTGCTTGATCCTCATGTGGTTCATCACGGTGGCAACCACCACACTCGATACGCTCTCCCTCGCCTGTGGACACAGACATGGCCTGACCGGGGATTTCATGCCTGGTTGTCTGATGGCAGAACTGGCAGGTCATATTTGGTCCATCGACGCCCATATGAACATCGTCAATTCGTTTTGGATTGATTAGGGATGAATCCAGGTCTCCATGTTTCACATGGTCGCCACCGCCACCATAGAAGTGACATGCGCCGCAGGTTGCGCGTGTGGTTCTTCCTACATTTTGCGCCACTTTGACGAGGTCGATACCCTTTGCGGGCATGCCGGCACCCTTCGGATCTTTCCTATACGTGCCTGTCGTGTCATGACAGATGAGGCAATCAACATTTGAGATGTCTTTAAAATCAAAGGAAGCGTCCTTCCAGCCATAACCCGCATGACAACTGGTACATCTCTGCCAATTAGCCGGTACTGAGAGGCAGAAATTATTTATGCCGAACTTCTTTCCAACCTCGACCTTTCCCTTATGGCCAGGGACATTCTGTAGGCTTGACCATTTCCAGTGTACATGTTTGATAAAATCCCTTGCTTCTCGTTCGTGGCATTCCAGACAGGCCTTGGTTACATCAGGACCGTCTGCAAAGGGTCCACTAAGGTGTCGTTCATGCCAGCTATCGGCCAGAGCAACTCCTTGAACAATTGATAGGATGCCAATAATTATCAGACCAGTAAGGTGCTTCTTCATGGGAATGTCCCGTTCAATGTTGAAAAGGCAGTCGCAAGCGCTGCCGATTGAAGCAGGTTATGCAGCTTTGTCCTGCTGGTCAAGATTGTCTTTTTCCTGATGTCTTGCCTGATGGGCCTTTAGCGCTGCTCGAAGCTGCGGCAATTCCCGGTAGGCTCTGATCCGCCGGAAACCCTTTTGGGCCTCCAGCATGCCCGCCGCCGTCCAGCGCAGGCCCATTTGTGCGTTGCGCCAACGCTTGACGTTGCGGGTCACGCGGCGGATGGTGCCCATCATGTTTTCAATAATGTTGGTGCAGGCCAGCGAGCGGCGCAAGTCTTCAGGCAGGCCGAGCCGGGTGACAGTGAGGATGTCGTCGAGCCCCTCCAATATGCTGCCAGCCACGCCTGGCGCTTCTTTTTCCAACCGCCTGGCCAGATTGCGCAGCAGCTTTTCGCCTTTGTCTGCATCGCCCATTTCCCAGGCCTGTCGCAGCGCCTTTTTCGTTGTTGCATGAAAACCCTTTGGCAACCGATCAATAATATTACGCGATTTGTGCACCTGGCAGCGCTGGATCAGCGTATGCTTGCCAAACGTATTTATGACGGCCTTTTTCAGCGCCTTGGCACCATCAAGAATGAACAGGCGGCAGACCTCTGGATCAAGCCCGCGCTCAATCAGATCGTCAAGCAAAGCCTGTACCGTTGCTGTATTTTCGGTCGCCCCCTCGATCACCGCCAGCGGATGTTTATAGCCCTCAGCATCGATGCCGACAGCGGCAATCATCACCAGTTCATCCTTGATATGCAAGCCGTCGATCTGGATGACCAGTAAATCGAGTTTTGACAGATCCTTGCTCATCCACTCATCCATTGTGGCCGCAGAGAGCGCCACAAAACGCCGCGAGGCCGCAGATTTCGAAGTGCCGTCGCCTTTTTCCACCGGAAGATCCCCCCCCATTCCATCTTCAGGCGGCAAACGCACGGCGCGGCCAAACTTGCGCGTCGAGACATTAA
>JAAETJ010000662.1 GCA_024228495.1 bacterium
ATTCTGCGATACCTTGTCGCAGAATGCTCTAACTAGGTTGCCATATGAACGACCTATGCTCACACTTCCCGTATTGAGGATACTTGCGCCATTTTGAAACTCAAATGGACTGTGGGTGCACTCGGACACGAGCTTTGGCACGGTCGATATGACCAGGTGTTGCTGGTTCCCGTCAAGGCCGTCTTCTAATAGTGTAAGGCACGCGTTTGCGCGACCTTCCCCCCGATTTTGAGGTTGATGGCAGGTCTGCAAGTGACCTCGGAAGTTAACTTCGAAATTCGGGGTATTCGGCAATGCGACTCACAAACACAACCATAATGACGATGGCGCTGAGCTGTGCCGTCACTTTTTCAACTTATTCGATATCATTTGCGGAGGATGGATTGCCGGATTGGCAAAACGTTGCAATTGAGCCAACCGACCATCCGACAAAAGATCCGATGCTTTTGTATAACGCAGGGGGGTTGGATGGCCGGGTTGCGGTCATTGGACTTCCTAGTATGCGCACTTATCGACACATCGATGTTGGCGTCGACCTTCACGAACCTGTGTTCAGTGGCACCAATGCCGGCAACAAAAACCTGACGCCGGACGGCAAGTACCTCTATGTCAACGACAAGGGCGCAAACACAATCGGTGTTATAAATTTGCAAACTGGCTTTCTGGAACGACTGATTTCTTTGCCGTTTCCTTTTGGTGTTCACCACATTTCTTTGGATGACACAGGCAAGTTTCTTTACGGCACCGGCGAATACTCCGGCAAAATGTCGAAAACCGAAAT
>JAAETJ010000663.1 GCA_024228495.1 bacterium
AAGCCTCCGCTTTGGATGACGCTGCTTCAGGGATTTCAACATGCATGCAATAGTGCCATCCTTCTGATTTTTCCCGTAATGATTATCCGGACGATCGGTGGGACAACTGAGCAGGCGGCCTTTCTTGTCAGCATGTCCATGATAGCCGGGGGTATCGGCGTCATGGCTCAGGCGTTGAATAAGGGCCCCGTCGGTTCCGGTTATCTTTGTCCCCAGATCTGCAGCCCTGCATACCTATCGGCATCCATGCTTGCGGCTAAAACGGGCGGTTTGAGTCTTCTTTTGGGTATGACTTTCATCGCCGGGGCACTTGAAGCTCTCTGTTCGCGAGTCGTGAAACACCTGCGGTTTCTTTTTCCGGCTGAAGTCACCGGATTCATCGTCGCCATGGTTGGTATAACCGTTATTCGCCTTGCGGCCATGAATTTCTTGGGCTTAGACAGCGAGGACAGTACCACGAAACCCTCGGAACTTTTCGTCGCCTTCCTGACCTTAGGGCTGATGGTGGGATTCAATATATGGAGCAAGGGAAAACTCAAGATGTTCTGTGTTCTCGTTGGCATGGCAGCGGGTTATTTAGCAGCCTATATGTTGGGCTTGATGGAGGAATCAGAGCTTAGCAAAGTCAATAATGCTCCCTTGCTATGGTTCCCAATCGTAAAGCATCCGGGATGGTCCTTCAGTCTCTATCTTATCATTCCCTTCTTTATTGCCATGATCTGTTCTACATTAAAGAGTGTGGGTGATCTCACCACCTGTCAGAAAATAAACGATGCGGAATGGAAATGTCCTGATATGGAGAATATAAGCAAGGGCGTCCTGGCTGCTTCAGTGGGAAGCATGGCTGGAGGTCTTTTGGGGGGCGTAGGGCAGTCCACTTCCTCCTCTAATATAGGGCTTTCCATTGCAACCAGTACAACCAGCAGGATTATTGCCTATGCCATGGGGCCTATCCTCATCGCATTGGCCTTTTTCCCAAAACTCTCTGGTATGTTCGCCATTATGCCCAAACCGGTTATGGGTGCCACGCTCACCTTTGTGGTGAGTTTCATGTTCATTGCTGGATTTCAAATTATCACGTCCAGAATGATTGATGCGAGAAAGACCTTTGTTGTAGGCATTTCACTCGTATTCGGATTGTCTGTTGATATTCTACCGGGCGCTTATGAAGGGATTCACCCATGGATCAGCCCCATTTTCGGTTCTTCACTCTCCGTTGCCGCAATAACGGCCTTGGCTTTAAATCTCATATTCCGAATAGGCATCGCCAAGAAGGTGAAATTGCAGCTCATGCCCGAAGTGGATTCATCGGAGAAGATCTTCGAATTTATGGAGAGAAATGGGAGTGCTTGGGCTGCCAGGAAAGAAGTGATTTCTAAAGCGATGGGCGCAATGAACGAATTCTTAGAGGCGGTGATCGAGCATAAACTCACAAAAGATCCGATGGATATGGATGTGAGTTTTGATGAATTTAATCTTGTTGTGG
>JAAETJ010000664.1 GCA_024228495.1 bacterium
AGCCGCTGGTGGATCGCCGTATCGCTGATCGCTTCCTCCAGCAGCGTAAACGTCCCTGCCACTTCGCGCAGCACCTGATCCAGTCCGCAGTAGCTCATCACTACCCGCATTAACTGGGTCGGGTTTTTGATCTTGCGCGGGCGGCAAAACGCTTTGAACTCCCGCGCCAGTTGGTCATAGTCCTCGGGCAGCTCTTGCAAAAATTGTTCGAATGCGATATCACTTGCACTTGGTGGCAGGTTCACTCGACTTAACCTCGGGTGCTTGGTTTAGACATACGCCTAACCTGCCACCTTTTCCCCCTTTACTCAAGACCTTAGCCCCTTAAGTTGGCGCGTATGGGGTTGGGGCCCCCTCATTTAAACCATGATGTTGAGCATCCAGGGCCAGTACCACAAGAATTTTACCCGAACCCAAGCCAATGCTGGTATCGATCATCCAAATAAAGCCATTGGAGCAGGGGCTATGATCGATCCGAGGGCCAGCCCACTGGGAGACGTTGTGGATCCTGGTCATCGACAGGCGAATAACCCAATTAATGATGGTCTGAGGACAAGGGGCTTTTCCCCATCCCCAATGCTTCCCAAGCACCTCAAGGACTCTAGAGACGGCTCGAAAACCAATCCGAGCGACCACAAAGAGCTGCAAGGCGATAAATACCAGGTCTTGCTTATGGCGAACAAGAGGCAAGGGATTTTTCTGGCGCTCTTTTGCCAACTGATTTTTGGCTGCTCGAGCTTCCTTTTTATAGTGCTCGCGCTCTTTCTTGATGCGCAAGATCTCTTTTCGTTGATAACGTTCGCTGCTCCCTCGCGTGATGGCTTTCTCCTTCCATTGGCGCCGACTTTGCCTTAGTCTGGATGTTGAGCTCATCGTAGGCTTGAGATGGTTGATGTTTGAAAGCGTATACGCTGATTTCACTTATAAAAATAAAATGACAACGATTGGTTTGCGCCTTCAATGATAGGGGGCTTTGAAGGCGCAGCACCGCCTGATTTCATCAGTGATGAGGATCGCATGACTTACGAGCGGATGAAAGCAAAGCCCATTCCTGGAAGACATTGTCGTTTCTGCGGCGATCACTCATCGCCTTTGGTCAAAACACGATGTTGTGATCGGTGGATTTGCTGCGATACTGAATTCTTCTCTTTTCAGGG
>JAAETJ010000665.1 GCA_024228495.1 bacterium
ATTCGTGATTGTAACGTCAAGGATGCAGCTGCATTTCTTGATGGTAATCCCGAAGATGGGGAAGGGGATGGAAATTTCGATACTGCGTCTGGTTCGGATACGGGTTCCGATACAGTTCCCAAGGAGAGGAAAAAGGGGGACGTCAGAAGCTTCCAGCCTCTTGCCTATCTTGAGTCGGATCATGAAAGTGTTTCGGCTCTGGGCCTGGATGAACAAACCTGCACGCAGTTTGGCGCAGGCTATGCACCAAAAGGCATCATTCGGGGGCGGTTGGCCATTCCCATTCATGATCCTGATGGAACTTTGATTGCCTATTGTGGTCGAGCAACGGAGGGAAAAACTCCATCGTTGATCTTTCCCAAGGATTTTGAACCATTGCTCCATATTTTCAATGTTCACAACATTGGGGAAGGGGAGTTGGCCTTGTTACGCGATCCGTTAGAGGTCATGCAGGCTACTCGGAATGGAATTGAGAATGCAGTTTCATTCCTCACCCAGGACATTTGTCCGGAGCAATTACAATTGCTTGCCAACCTAATGGCAAAAGCGGGATGCGAAAACATGCGCTTTGCCTAACCCTCCAATTGGAGGGTTTCTTTTTGGCGGTGGGGGACTGGTTTCCAAAATTCAATGCGGCCTGCGATCTACATCAATTCGTGCGTTAATCCAGATTATGTTACAATTCGCTTGCAACCATCCGCATATGGCAACCCTCATCAAAGACACCCACAATCTATTTCAAACGCTGCAAAGTGGCGGCTTTTCCGATAAGCAGACTGAGGCACTGAAAGCCGTTTTTGACAGCGTTGATCTTTCTGAACTTGCCACCAAAGACGATATCAAAGACCTGCGCATTGAGATTTACAAGATCACCACCGCACAAACGCTGATCATAATCGGTGCGATGGTGGCATTGGCCCAGGTTTAATAAATTGCGCAGCGAATTCTAAAATCATGCCTTCTCCAATCAAAACAAGGAATACCGACTGGATGTCAACCGAAGATAAGATATTGTCGATGAGCACCCATCAACTACAGACCGAAATGCCGCCGTTAATGCGCATTCAGGGATTTAGTGAAGAAGAAATTCGCCGAGCGCTGCAGATCGTTGTCGAATATCGCGAACAGCATCAAATGCCGATCATCGAATAGCGACAAACCAGTTCTTTTAAATCAAATATGGCTCAACAGGGCCATGAAACAGACGATAGTTCGCAAATCTTTTCTTGTGCGACCCTTGGCGATTTGCATTGAAAATCCATTTTTTCACCCGCCGTTACTTCTGCGACTTCTCTGCTGTCGGCTGAGCCCGAGATTGGCTTGGGCCTGGCCAGCAACAGGAGAAGTGAAATGGCTGAAGAATCAACTGGGAAAACTACCACAATACGTAAGCTGAACGACGATCTGCGCACCGGCAAATCTCATGATGGTCAAATCATGATTACAGCCGGGATCAATGAATTGGGAGCAGCATTCAAATCTGAAGTAGCAAAAGCTATGGCAGAATTTGATGCATTCACATCGGACAATGATCCGCACCTTGAGCATGATTTTGGTGCCCTTGAGGTTCAGGGTTACAAAGTATTTTTCAAGTTTGACTATTATGATCTGACAATGAAAATGCTTTCGCCTGATCCATCAGACCCGATGGTTACCACGCGCGTTCTTACCATCATGCTGGCGGAGGAATATTGATGGCCTCCTCCCCTTCCCCACCGCTCACAAACCAGGATCGCATTGAAGTGTTTCGTCTGGCAACAAGAGGCCTGGTGCATTGGTATGGGGATCA
>JAAETJ010000666.1 GCA_024228495.1 bacterium
GCCGCGAGGAAGCCCGCGCCGCGCTTATCGCTGCGTCGTGGTCAACATGGGCGAAGGCATTGCAGTTGACGCGCGCATCGTCTATGCGCGCGAGCAGGTGTTCGCAGACCTGCTCGGGGCTGAGTCGCCGTTGCCGATAGGCCTGCGTCAACTGGCCGGCGCCGAGCCGATGTATCTCCCCTGGTATCACACTCTACTCCCCTACAAATCGATTCCCTTCATAACCTATCACCACTAAGATAACAATCCCGCAACTGATTTTAAGGAGACAGATATGGCTGGTTACTGGATTGCGCACGTGGCGGTCAACGACCCCGAGGTCTACGGTGAATACGCGAAGCGGGCCACCGACGCGATCGCCGCCCACGGCGGCGAATTCCTGGCGCGCGCCACGCGCACCGTCTGGCTGGAGGGCAATGAGCGCGAGCGCAATGTCATCGTGCGCTTCGCCAGCGTCGAGGACGCGGAACGCTGCTATCATTCGCCCGCCTACCAGGAAGCGCTCAAGTTTGCGCTGGCCTCGGCCGAACGTGATCTCTGCATCGTCGAAGGTAACTAGACCATCGAGGCTTTTCAGCGCGAAGGCGTGGTTTTGCTGAATAGCGCCTTCGCGGGAAATCAGGGCGGTTTTTGAGAGCATCAAAGAATTTAAAGTTGCATGATATTGTTCGTCTCATTAAAAGAAGCGGACGCTCGGAAATTCTGGGCGGGCGGCAGAAAAGTGCCCAGGCTGTGTGAAAACTCCGATATTGATGCTTGTTCTTCTGTGGGGCATCTTCAGGCTTCAAGCGATCAACTCTAAGCGGTTTTCATTTTCTTTGGGTTTTATTGGGCAAAAAAATCTGCATTGGTTAAATAGCCATAGATTCGTGCATATTCAGCGTATTTTATGAAGATAAGGCTATGAGCCCTATGCCGTTATCGCGGCGATCAATTTATCCTGCCCATGGATCGACATCATTCGCCTCAGGTTATAGGCCAGGACATGCAGGTTCATTTCTGTACTGACATTTTTCAATTGCCTCGTCAGAAAATGAGTCGCGCCCATCCAGCTCTTTATCGTTCCAAAAGGATGCTCAACCGTTTGCTTTCTGATGAGCATACTATCTGGCATGGATGCCATTAAGTCATCCAGGTGATCAATTTCATCCTGATGCTCCCAACGCGTTATTCTGCGGGATTGTTTGCTGTTCGAACATTGTGACTTCAACTCACATGCCCGGCAGGTTGGTGCATCTACCCAATATCGTTTTACATTTAACCCCTTCTCGTCGCTGGTAAATCGATAGGGCAGCTCTTGACTGGCTGGGCAGATATAGACATCTTTTTCTGCATCGTATTTAAACAGGGATCGATTAAATATCCCTTTCTTCTCACTGCCCGAGGTATCGCCCTTGGGTACTAGCGCAGTCATTCCAGCATCCTGGGTATCTTTGATATCCGGACCACTGTAGTAGCCTTTATCGGCAATCACTGTGATCGTCTTTTGAGCGAGTGCAGCTTGTGCTTGTTTCCCCGTTTCGCATAGCTGTCCTCGATCGGGTTTATTGGTAACCTCATGGGCGACAATCAAATGGTGTTCGCTATCAACCGCAGTTTGTACGTTGTAACAGACTGACCTGGTCATCCCTTGTGTTTTCATCAGCCGAGAATCCGGATCTACCGTGGAAAGCTGCTTGTCTGGGTGCTCATTAACGCGCACTTGCAGAATCTTCAACTCTGAAAGCCGCTTCTCGAGCCAGGCAAGTTTCTCTTTAATGGGTGTTCCATCAATATGTTTGCCATCCTCTTTGTCTGAGTCATCGAGTTGCTTCAGATATTTATCTATATGCTTTTCAACCCGGGCGATATGAAACTGCAGTTTCTTCGGGGTGTAATTATTGTCCTTGCTGTTGACTGCTTTAAACTTACTACCATCAATCGCGACAATCACTTCTGTA
>JAAETJ010000667.1 GCA_024228495.1 bacterium
ATACGCAATTCCTAATGCTTTGCAAATACTGTAAACGCCCAAAATTCGTTGAAACTGTGCACCAAAGCCGTCATTGAAGCCTGTTTTTCGTGTCAATATAAGCATGTTTTCGGTGCTGTTCGTGGCATTAACAATTTTAGTGATACTGTTACTGTAGAATTATCTGAATGGCTGCAATGAAATGGAATGGTTCGCCTCGCTCTCATAAACGGCGTCGTAATGCGCCAGAATGGAGATTTCAATCCAATCAACCGAGAAGCGAGGCGAACCATGAACAAGCATAGCGAAAACAGAGATATCAAGGTAGTGGCAATTGATTTGGCCAAGAATAGCTTTCAGCTGCACGGTGTGAATGCCAATGGCCACAAAGTGATGGGGAAGAAGTTGACTCGCAACAAGCTCAAGATATTCATGGTAAAGCTGCCACCATGTCTGGTGGTGATGGAGAGTTGTGGAGGCGCCCACTATTGGGGGCGCCTGTTTCAATCCTATGGCCATGAGGTCAAGTTGATTGCTCCCCAGTTTGTCAAGCCCTTCGTCAAATCCAACAAGAATGATGCGGCGGATGCAGAAGCGATCTATGAGGCTTCGCAACGTCCCGGGATGCGATTTGTGGCGATCAAAAGTGTAGAGCAGCTGGATATGCAGGCGATTCACCGGGTTCGGAGCCAACTGGTAAAGACCCGCACCGCGGCAGTGAACCAGATTCGTGGTTTGTTGTTGGAACACGGGATCGATATTCCCAAAGGGCGCACCCATGTGCTCAGGAAGCTTCCGGGCATACTCGAAGATGCCGAGAATGGACTCAGCGGACGCTTTCGTTCCGTGTTACACGATCTGCAGGAAGAGTTGAGGCACATCGATCAGCGTATTCAGCGGTATGACACACAGATCCAGCAGATCGTGCGGGACAGCGATCAAGCCAGGCTACTGCTTACCATCCCCGGAATTGGTCCCCAGACTGCCACGGCGCTATTATCGAGTATCGGTGATATCAGTCAATTCAAGAATGGCAGAGAGTTGGCTGCATTCCTTGGATTAGTCCCGAGACAACACTCCACGGGAGGCAGGCCAACCCTGCTGGGGATCAGCAAGCGTGGAGATGTATATCTGCGTACCCTCCTCATCCACGGTGCCCGCGCGGTGCTGAGGTTTGTCGACAAGAAACAGGATCATACCAGTCGTTGGGCCAAACAACTGATGCAAAGACGCGGTGCCAACATTACCGCTGTGGCGATGGCGAACAAGATGGCGCGTACGGTCTATGCTCTGTTGAGCAAGGGTGAGAGATACAACATAAATCACGTTGCCATCATGTCGACGTGACAGACACCAGTGATTGAATCAATGAACTTACAATAGCAGGAGACCCACCACCCAGGTTGCGAAGAGAAAGATCAAAGTGATGGCATGAAAGGTGAGACCTGCATTCCTGGAACCCTGATGTATACTCTGGCTCCCACGAATCGGAAGACCGCCATTGAGATAAGGGCAGGAATGCGCGAATTTCCATCAGGGCCCGAAGGCAATAGTTCCTTCAATCGAGAGGCCGGATATAAGACTGCAACTTTTCCTTCATCTACACAATGATCCTTTTCTTGCAAACGCGAGGCGGACCATATAAGTATACACCGGCCATTATCAGGTTTAGTCAAAATTAGATTATCGAGATAGTCAGATCGAGTTCCAGTTTTTACAATTAAGAAGAGCCGCATACAGTGTACGCAGCTCTACTGAGTGCTTTAATCACGCAGCTTTGAGGTTGTGTCCTGGGATCTTACTTCCAG
>JAAETJ010000668.1 GCA_024228495.1 bacterium
CCACAAATGAGATTTAACCGGCGGATGCAAAACTATGTGAGGGCTGCTAGGGTTCCGCCACAAGACCCGCTGACTCCGGCACAATTCGCGGCTTGGTGGCGGAATAATGTCGAGAGCTAGGCGGCGGGCGGCTGCGCATCAGCAACTTGACGACGGCGGTGATTATGTCGCTAATAATGGCGTTGATTGCATATTAACAGGCGATTACGTATCGATAGATTCAACTGCATGGACTAATACAAAATCAGGCATTATCAGCATGTGGGCGTATGTTACGGACGTGACATCAACGCGGTATTTATTGTCGAATAATGGTCATGATTGCTCTTTCATTGTTTCATCAACTGAAAAACTGACATTAAGGCTTGAAGATGCGCCAGGGGCAACAATTGTAAATCTCAATTCTGCTGCTGCTGTTGTGCCTTTGAATGAGTGGTGTCATTTGGCTGCGTGTTGGGATTTAGCCAATCAAGTAGCTAAAGGTTTTGTTAATGGTTCCCTCGTGGTGTCTACAGCGTCGGCGGTAAATGCGGCTCCCAATTGGAGTCAAGACAGGATAGGGGTCGGTGCGCAGGGTGATGGCGGCGGGAGGTCTACTTCATATGTCCAGGAAGTTTACGCCAACTTGTCAGGATACCTTAATCTTGACGGGCCGAATATGGATTTGTTTTATAATCCCGGTACGGGTAAGCCTGTTGGTCTGGGGGCGACGGGAAATCTCCCGACAGGTGGCCAGCCTGAAATTTATCTCAATAATGCCTATGGCACATTCAACATAAATAAAGGCTCTAAAGGTAATTTTACCAATCACGGCGTTCTTGATGGTTCGGCGGTTGGGAGTCCATCAGATTGATTGCGATGCTGGTAATTTTACCGAGCTGGGCATGATAACGCAAGCGCCTTCCGGCCCGCCAACCTGATCTACCAAAAAATCACAATTTCAATACGTCCCTTCAGGGCGCGTATACGCATGGAGAAATGCCATGGAAAATTCTGGCGAAGGATCCCCCAAAGGTACACTGATCGGCTTTGGCGGAATTGGTGGCACTTTGTTTTCTGCAGGGCTGAAAACCATTGGTGCGCGGGCTGCAGGTCTGGGCTGGGATTACCGGCATTACACCTGGACCAGTGGTGAGCGGGCCGGATCCGCGGCGCGCAGCGTCCGGGGACCAATTATTCTGATCTGGCATTCGGCAGGCAAAAAGGCATCTGATGATTTTTGCGATGCCCTGGGTCGCGAGGTTGATCTGGGCTTTGGCGTTGACAGCTGGTTGCCGGGCGAGGATGCGCATGAACTGATCCGGCGGGTCTACTCGATCAGGGCCGGTCGTGGCGGGCGCTTTGATGTGCATGGCAGCAATGTGGTGGCGAAAATAGTCTATCGCGACGAAACCCATACCAGCATTGATGATGAACCAAAGCTGCATGATTTCATCATCGAGAAAATGGAGGCACTTGTGAACGCTAACCCTGAAATCAAACCATTTTATATTGGCGAAGGTATTCGCCTTGGCGAAGACGATTTTCCTGTAATTGCCGCTGAAAACAACATGCCGGAATATTTGCTCCGCGCGGTTGTCGAGATTGAGGCATCGGGAAAAGGCTCACATTCTTCAGGTGCGCTTGTCGCCAGATATGAACCGCATAAAGCCTGGAAATATGCGGGCTTAAAACGTAATGAACTGGCCCGGGAAAATCTGGCATATGCGAACTGGAAACGGGGTTATCCGAAGGGCTCACCTTATCCATTGATTGATCAATGTGTTGAAATTGCCGGGCAGGAAGTCGCGGCGCTGGCGACATCATGGGGCCTTGGCCAGGTGATGGGGTTCAACCATCTGGCCGCCGGTTTTGACAGCGCAGTTGATCTTGTCCGGAACTTTGCCAGATCTGAAGCAAACCAGCTTCGCGGCATGATGAATTTCATCCGTGCTGCAAACCTGTTTGACGCTTTGTTGCGTGAGGACTGGCAAACTTTCGCCGAGGGATATAATGGCGATCAACAGGCAAAACACAATTACGCCGGCCGCCTGAAAATCGCGGCGCAGCGATGGAAAAAGGAAAGCGGGTCGCAGATACCACCAGCACCGCCAAAACCGCCTGTGAAGCCTTCTCCGGGCGATCCTTCTCCCGTTCCAGTGTTGCCGGAATTGACACTGGAAAACCTGCGCAAGTTTACCAATGCTGAATTGCGCGAGGCAGCGATCAGGGCAAACGATTTTACCAAACTTTCAATCATCGTGTTCGGTGAACGCGACAATACCGGTGCGGGAAAGCCCGCAGCGGAAACCAGAGCGGCCATAAATCATGAGGCGGCAAAACCAGACGAGGAAAACACCATGGCCTTCAGCAAGACCAAATCATTTTTGAAATCAAGCACCCTTATCGGCATCGGCGGGGCTCTTTTGTCTTCGTTTTTCCCTGCATCCAAGCCGATTCTGGATATTTTTGTACCCGATACAACCAGTATGAATCCCGAAACAATTGAACAATTGTATGTTTCAGCAAAGCAGACATTCGAAGCATTGCGGAGTTTGGCAGTATCCATATCGCTGTTTATCGCCGCGCGCGGGCGGGTAAAAGCCAATACCGCCTTAACATTCAAGTCGGAATGAATTCTCCAATAAGCGCGGCTGGTTGAAATGCCGGCCGCACCACAAGGAACTTTCGTCATGACCAGACTTGCAGGTGTGATTGCCGCCATCTTGTTGCTGTTTTTCGTTTTGTTGTATTCATTACCGTTGAAAGCAGAGACTGACTGGGTGTGCAATAACGGCGGGCGCACCCTGGATGCCACCATCAGGAAAATCGAGGAAAACAAGGTTCGCACCTGGACCAGAATTGTCGGTACCGGCCGTATTCAAAACCTGTTTTTAGTCTTTGAAAACGGTCCATTGGGCGTAGTGTTCATGTTTGTTGATCAGTGCCAGGGTATTTCACAATATGTGGCGGCAGATTCGATAGTTGGCATCTTTGATCTGGATC
>JAAETJ010000669.1 GCA_024228495.1 bacterium
CTACGCAAGGTCTCCAAAATTTGTCGGGCTCTTTTCGTTCCCTGCTCCCGAGTAATCCAACCACGTTCGACGCCAATCGGTAACGACGAAAGCTGAAATCCCACTGCCGCCGCGCTGCAAATAGTTGCCTTTTTGCGATCCTTGACCAGCTTGCCAATGGAACCCACTTCATTCCAAAAGTACAGAAAACAGCCATGCTCGATTTCCTCGAGCAGCCTTTCATCATCCTGAGTCAGTAGATGCGTGACGACGGCTTGAGTGGCAGGTTGGCGTAGGACAGGCGTTTGCGCCTGGTCCTGTCCAGCCACGGCCGGGGTCATGAGTGGCAACCAGGCCGCCAAGCATATCGACCAGCCTGCATGGAGTGGGATCATGAGGCATTCTCGGTTCACTGAAAATTGTATCTGTTCATTTTAAAAACAGCATATCCCCTATTGTTACAAAATATTGAAGGGTAGCCAACAAGGCGCCAACAAGGCGAATGAAGAGACAATCGCTCTGTTGCCTCTGTCTTCTTCGTTGGCGCGCATGATATGCGATTGAATTTTTGCATTTTTCGATATGATTCACCAATTCGTTCTGCAACAGCACGAATTTTTCGTCATCCGCTGACGCGTCATCGTCCAATATTTCGCCGTATC
>JAAETJ010000670.1 GCA_024228495.1 bacterium
AATCCAGTTTGGCGGGTGAGCTCTGAGGGCTCGCGTAGCGAGCCCGAACTGTCCGAGGCTGAGCGCAGCGAAGCCGCAGGACCGGAGCCCACCCAGCCAAACTGGATTCAGACAAATTTGGCGACGAAGCGGCGAGACCAAACCGGTGGCTTGATTGAATCATGACTAGCTTAAAGTCCCCCCCCCCCACCCTGGCCACGCCCCTGCTGTCGGGGGCTTCTTGGTGTGCTATTTGACTTCAGCGGTCAACAAGTTTTGGGACCAAAACGAGATAAGAAAAAGGCAATGAATCCCTCGGATCTGGTGACGGACGTCTTCCAGAAGGCCAAAGAACACGGAGCTGAAGCCGTTGATGTCAGCGGGACGCCCGACGGCAGCGGGGCACAGGGCTCTGCCGCCTTTCAAGGTGGAGGATACAGACTTGGTGACAGCGTCCATCCCGCTCAACCGATCCCAGTAGCCGCGACGGGGGGAGGAGGAGGAGGGGGATGGAGGTCCACGGTGGCCGTAGTACTTCGAATGTGGGAAAATGGCTTTTCTCTCGACGACGGACCTCTGAGATCCTACGACGAACAGCGGAATATGGACTTTATTGACAGCATTCGGGCGGGGTAAGTTTGGTAGGCGCAAGGGGTCAGCGAAACCGAAAAAAAGGAAAACGAATGATAATGTCCATCAATATTCCATTCCATTGCCCCATTCAAAACCCTAAAAGGCGCCAAAAATTTTTTTGACATAATAGCGGAAATAGTAGTCCCTCAAAAACAGCTTTCTGTCCCTTAATTCGGCATATTGGATGGAAAGTATTACCTTTAAAGACCCCACTACTATCCGACGTCACCCTGGAGAACGATGACGTAATTTGTGGACTGGTGGTGATCACG
>JAAETJ010000671.1 GCA_024228495.1 bacterium
AAAACGGCCCAGGCAATGGGTACCGGAGGCGACGCTGACTGCCATATCCAGGCCGAACCATGATTTGCAGCATTTGGGAGCGCCGCCGATGATTCCAACGGCATCCTGGGCCCATACGGACTCGATGAGCCAAAGTTTTTCAGGTTGTTGGATTTCAAGCTTATTGATCCGGCAGATAGGCAACATATCAGCGCTAAGTTGCATAGCATCCTCCTTTTGGGTGAGATGATTACAGTCATGGTCGTCAACGGTTTTAAATCAAAAGGCAAAGGGCCCGGCAAAGCCGGGTCCTTTCAATAGTAAACAGCCGAGTATTTCGCACCAGCTTATGGCTTAGCGGCGCAGTTGGTTTTTCATTTAATCAGATCACAGCCCATAAACAATTGCGCGCTGACGGTTTTCTGTTTTTGATAATATGCTTCAGCGAGCAGCAATGTACCCACATTCATAATTTGCCGTCTGTGACCATGGCAATGGGCCGAGATGAGGGCAATGGCATCGGGTTCAAACAGGTCCTTAGGTGCCTTGGCATGGCTGAGTCGGTAAGCGATGAACTGCTCGGTTTCCTGCTCGTCGAGGGGTTCCAAAGGAAAATTGACGGTCAATCGGGTTTTGATCGGATTCATGACCGCCAAATTCATCTGTTTGGCCAGCATATCGTCGCCGACGATGATCAATGAAGCCGCGGCAGTCTTCTTGGGAGGGCATACGATCAGCGAGCATAGGTCCATCAACGATTCACGGGCGAGCAATTGGGCATCATCAACTAAAATGA
>JAAETJ010000672.1 GCA_024228495.1 bacterium
ACAACCGCGAGCTTCTCGATGGTCGTTGGGATAAAAACGACATTAAGGATCCAGCCAACGTCGCTGATCTGATCTGCCAAGGCAAATGTCTTTATTATGACTATCCATCGGCAAGTATCAGCCAGCTTCGTGAGCTGTTGTCGCTGCGAAGGCGTTTGAAAAAAGAAGAGCATAGTCTTCGCATGCGCATTCGCAACAATGTGCTGGCTCAATACTTTCCAGAGCTTGATCGGTTTTACAGCGCCTGTGAAAGTGAGAGCCTGGCCATCGTTCGCTGGTGCCTGGATCCCAGTACGATTTCATGTTTAGAGTTTGACGAGTTTTTTTCGATGGTCACCACCACCAGGCGCGGGATCGCACAAAAGTTGCGCTTACAAAAGATCCATCGGCTGGCGGTGGAATCGGTAGGATGTCCGATGGGACCGGCTGCAGAGTTTGAGGCGACGCTGTTAGTCGACAAGCTCAAGTATGTTCGTCGGCAGCTGAAAGAAATTGCAGAGTTGATGGAAGATTTTTGTATGGAGTTTCCCGAGTACAGCTGGCTGCTGACGATCCCCGGTTTTGGTCCGTATATCGCTGCCAGGGTTTTAGCTTCAATTTCCAATCCCTGGCGCTTTGACAGCAGCAATCAAGTCATAAAGTTGGCCGGCTATGATCTTGGTGCAAACCGTAGTGGCAAAACAAGCAATGAGGCTGTTCCCGTCATATCTAAAAGAGGAAACAGTGAACTTCGCTATGCGCTTTATCAAGCCGCTCATGTAGCTTCAAGTCGCAACCCGGATTTCATTCGCTATTATACCCGGATGCTTCGTGGCCGGGAACGTGAGCGTGGTATCAAAACGAAAATGAAAGTAAAGTTGGCTGCGAAAATGTTAAAAATAGCTTGGACATTAATGAGAAAACAAGAGGTGTTTGATCCGGATCACTTGATTATAGCGTAAACAGCTTCTGATCTTCGGCGAGAGAGCTCGTGCACGAACGTTGGGGCAATAGACCTCTGGAGGGACAATACTGGGCCTCTCACTGAACTGAAAAATCTTGATTAGGGATGATAGGCCGGCCACAGCAGGTGGCATTCCGGATAAACGTAACGATTTTAATGCGAGCTTGTCGAGGGTCAGATGCAAGGTTCGCTTGAGTGAGGGATTCGCCGAAAAATTATCAAAAATATATAAGGAGAAGTGCGTCCTTAAAATGGCCAACGCTCTATATCATTGAAATAAGATAAAAATTTTTCTCTTGACAGAAGGATTATAGGATGTCCCTGATTAAATGGATCCGAAAAAGATTGCTGCAATGGAGTTTGGGCGGTTTTTTCAACTGGTGACCACCCGGGAGCGAGGGCTTGCCCAACAGCGCCGATTAAAAGCCATCTGGCAAGTAGCTG
>JAAETJ010000673.1 GCA_024228495.1 bacterium
GATCTGCGGCGCTGGGGTGGGGGACGGGAGAGGTCGTTCGTCTATCACTATGCGAAGAAAGCGGCGCTGCCGCTGGTGGTGATTACATGGGTTGTTTATCTTGCTCTACCATTCAGTTTGCATCCGACATTTGTTGTGTTGCCGTTTGCTGCGTTGTTCGCGTTGAGTGTGGCTGTTACGGCGAGTACTTTTAAGAAATACCTTTGACAGGTCGAGTTTTGATTAAAGAGACGCGAAAAAAGTCTGTTGATTCGCACCTCCTGGGTTGCATCCGTGGTTACGGCCTTTTCTTAGAGGCCGGGCTATAATCACTTGGCATTTCAGCTGAATGACCGACCCGATATAGTTTTTCTGTCCCACTCTCTGTGATATTGAACACAGCTGGCAGGTAGCTGTCAGTGAGAACGGGACATGCACCCGCGGACTACGAATAACCCGACCCAAACACGAGATGTTTTCCGTTTTGGCTTCGAGTCCGCAGGTGCACTTGAGTTCGCCAACGAATACTCAGGGCTTGCCGTTGCACCGGCTCACCTATATTGCTTTCGAAGAACTCAAGCAGGCATGTCCCTTATCGCTAACATAGCATCTTGGAGGCAATCCATGAACCATCTAAACCACAACTCGTTTTCGGCTTACGTTGGCATTGATTGGGCGGACTCAAAGCATGATATTTGTATACAGTCTGCTGGTGGGCAACAGCGGGAGTTCGACTGTATCTTGCATAAAGTGGATAAGATAGAGCAATGGGCGCAATCGCTTCATAAGCGATTTGGTGGCGTCATCGCTGTCGCGCTGGAGTTATCCAAAGGTCCCATTATCAATGCACTCCAGAAGTATGATTTCTTCGTGATCTTTCCGATCAATCCATCGACGCTGGCGAAGTACCGAGAGGCATTCAAACCAAGTCGGGCCAAGGATGACCCCACTGATGCAGAGCTCGCATTGGACTTACTTCTGCGCCATCCAGATCGCTTCAATCCATTAAAACCACAAAGTGTCGAAATACGGACTCTGATTTCTCTCGTGGAACAGCGAAGAGGTCTGGTAAATGACAAAATCCGAATCACCAATCGATTGCGCAGTGCATTGAAACAGTATTATCCACAAATGCTTGAGTGGTTTGATCATCTGGATACGGTATTGGTCTGTGACTTCATTGTCCGCTGGCCAACGCTCAAGCAGGTCAAACGGGCGAGAAAAAGCACCCTGGAAAAGTTCTTTCATGAGCACCACATG
Organism: bacterium; assembly: GCA_024228495.1. GTDB lineage: Bacteria > Pseudomonadota > Alphaproteobacteria > Rhizobiales > JAKIUO01 > JAKIUO01. The sequence continues at coordinate 1,240 of JAAETJ010000673.1, forward strand.
CGGTTCTCTAATGTTCTCGATACCCGTCTGAAATCTATCAAGGCAGCAACGCCACTCACAATTGACGCAGCGGTTGTCATGCCGTATAGCTTACAGGCACTCGTGCTTACCGATCAGCTGCGGGGCACCCTGCAGGCAATCCGTCGTTATGACGATGAAATTGCTGAGATCGCTCCAAAACACCCCGATTACGGTTTGTTCAGCGGATTGCCCGGTGCTGGCCCTTCACTGGCACCCCGATTGCTGGTTGCCTTTGGTGAGCAACGCGATCGTTTCGATAGCGCAGCGGCCATACAGAAGTACGCTGGTATTGCGCCGGTGACCGAGCGGAGTGGCAAAAAGCACTGGGTCCACTGGCGATGGCAGTGCCCAACCTTCCTGCGACAGACCTTTGTCGAGTGGGCCGCTCAGACGATTAACAAATCGTTCTGGGCCGGCGCATACTATCGACAGCAACGCGACAAAGGCTGTACCTACCAGGCCGCTGTACGCGCTCTGGCATTCAAGTGGATCCGCATCCTCTACCGTTGCTGGCAGACCAGAACTCCGTACAACGAGTCTGTCTACCTGAATGCCCTTAAACGCCGTGGATCCCCACTTCTCAACCCGTCCACAAACGCTTAAATGACTTGACTGAGTGACTCAGGGCGTGAAACGGGAGTCCATGCAGGTTACGGTGAATGGCTCTTGTTCGGCCAAAACGGTCGTTGGCACATATTGTTAACAGCTTCCGCTGTGCATTGGTCACCGGTCATTGGCCGGAAATCGTACCGAATGGCTGCTTTCTGATTTCCTATCCGGC
>JAAETJ010000674.1 GCA_024228495.1 bacterium
CTCAAATTCTCGTGCATCGGTCATGTTTACCCAACCATTTTTCAGAACCAGCAGATAAACCCGAAAACGCACATAGTCAGCACCATTGTCGCAACCCAGAGCCTTTTCCATTCTTCTTCGTTGCGAAGGAAAACCTGGATATATAATGCGTGCTTGAAACACTCGACATGGCTTCATCAGGGCTGAAAAAAGTCGCCTGCGAAAAGCCTCATCATCAAAATATTCTTGAGGAACAGCAATACCCGCGCAAGAATGTGTACGGCTTATCCAGTTGCAGTAACGATAAAATGTATAATAACTTCGTGTGAAATTACACGTGTCAATCCGTATTGTTAAAAACCATCCATTTTTTCCTCTAGGCCCACAATATTGTTTCGATGGATTTCTTTCGTGAAGAAAATTGTCCAATGAACTTTTCGGCGTGAAATTTTTGGCAATCGCTATATCCACTGCCCGCGACAAGTAGCCGCTGCCTCCAGAAGGCTGGTGAACAAAAAGCGCTAGCGCCGAAACAACTGCAGCGACAGATATTATGAGTGCCATCAAATATTTGAATATTGTATAAATATCTCACCTCCCCGTTTTCAATGACATCACCTTTACGACGACCGCCCTACACTCACTCATGCTTCGCCAACAAGCCCGCAACAATCTTCGCCTCTTTTGCCTTGCCTACCGAGCCATAAAGCTCCTTCGCCTGCTGCAAATTTTTACACGCCTCTGGCCCATTAGCCAGCTTCGACCAGGCATTACCCATATTGGCATAATCTGCTGCAAGCTCAGCCGTATCATTTTTCGCTTCGTTGAGCTTGGCACGGCGGGAGAAATTCTCAATGGCCGCTTTATAATCCTTCATGATAAAATGCAGAGAACCAAGATAGCCCAGCGTATTGATAATTTCCTTTTGGCGGTTGTTCTTGTCCCATGTGACCAATGACTTTAGAAACATCGCCTGTGCTTCTTGGAATTTCTTCTGGCGGCGCAGGATCAGCCCCAAATTTCCGGTGGCTTCCGCGGCGCTCATCTCATCCCCCGCCTGCTTAAAACCGGTGATGGCCTTGCTGTAAAACTCTTCCGCCCTGGCAAAATCACCCTTCATGTGATGCAGCACCCCAAGATCCTCATTGGCCACCGCCTGCCATTTGACGTTCGCGCCGGTTGCTGGAAGCTGCACCGCTTTTGCTGCGTAAGTTTCACTCTCGTCCATTTGCCTGTGCATCATCGCCAGATGCGCCAATAGCGCCAGCGGCTTGATATTGTCCTTATCGACTTGCACAGCCTTAAGAAACGCACCTTTGGCCTTTTCGCCATTGTCTTGCAGGCACACCGCCGCAAGATTGATAAAAGCCTGCGACCTTTGCGCGGGCGTCACCGCCTTTGATGCCACATAGGCGTCAGTAACAGATTGAAAGACCGGCTCTGATTCAATCACCCGACCAGCTTTCATATTCTGCACAACTGCTTTGAGGGGTTCACTCGCTTGCTGATTGGCAACAGCCTCAAGATGGGCGATCGCCTCGGCCACCAACTCATCGCGGAATTTATACATAAAGAGGGATGATGGCCATAGCAAAGACAGCTGTTTCTCGACAAAAGCACCAATACATTGATAGACATGTTTTAAAGCTGCTCTGCGAAAACCTCATAAAATGGAGCTTTTAAATACTCTTCTGGAAACAACCGCTCACCATTTACCTCCCTTTGCGAGCAGCAATTCTCACGTTTTTCACGTCCCAAAAGGCCTTTAACCGACTAATCTACAAAAGAATTGTTCAAAAGCCGTTGATCACGTGTGTTCCCACTGGCACTTGCATGTAAAATCCAATATCCTTATTCCTAGAACGAGATGAATCGCCCTTCTGCAAATCCGGGGTGACTTCACACATATTCTTGGCTCATTAGATGCAGGACCAACATGTCGGACGATCATTTCAATTACAACCAGCTGATGCTTGAATCCCACCGCAGCCTGATCCGCAAAGTACTTTTGCAAGTTGAAGAAACCGGTCTGTCGGGGGAACATCATTTTTTCATCATCTTTCGCACCACCCATCCGGGCACCCGGTTATCCGATCGGTTGCGGGCGCAATACCCAGAAGAGATGACGATTGTCCTGCAGCATCAATATTCGAATTTGAAAATTCACAAGAATCGCTTCGAAATTCAGCTCTCCTTTAATCGCATACCGGAATTGCTGGTGGTGCCGTTTGCCTCTATCTCAGGCTTTGTGGATCCGTCCGTTCCCTTTGGTCTGCAACTGGCAGGAGATCCTGCTGCCGGACTTGAAAACAGTGTTGGCATGCTGGTGCCAGGTTTGCCGCAAACCTCAAACGAGCCGCAAACGCCAGATGAATTTATGGAGGGCGATGCGGCAACCAGCCATGAGCGTAGCGAGAATGGGAAACCCGGCGATGACGTAGAGTTTTGGGACGGAAACGAAACCTCTGTTCCCAGTGTGTTTGGCTCCAAGAGCACCTTGCATAACGTCAATACCGATAAAAATGCAGCAGATTTGGACAAGATCGACGAAAACCTTGAAGAAGATGAAGAAGATCCCCCGGCAGCCAATATTGTCCAACTGGATGCCTTTCGCAAAAAATCAAAATAAGCAACTGGGTCTACTCCTCCTTTTCGCAGCGTAAAGAACACCTCACATGACTGATAAAACGTTCCCCAATACCCGCGTGGAAACCGATAGTTTCGGACCGCTTGATGTACCCACACAAAAATATTGGGGCGCCCAGACACAAAGATCTCTTGGCAATTTCAAGATCGGCACCGAAACCATGCCCTTGCCGCTGATACGCGCACTAGGCGTCGTCAAACGCTGCGCTGCGCGGACCAATATGGCGCAAGGAATACTCGACACAAAGATTGGTGAAGCGATTATGGCGGCTGCACAAGAAGTCTGCGAAGGCAAGCTTGACGATCATTTCCCCCTTAAAGTCTGGCAGACGGGATCCGGCACACAAAGCAATATGAACGCCAATGAAGTAATCGCCAACCGGGCCATTGAAATGCTCGACGGCGTACTTGGATCAAAAGATCCCGTACATCCCAATGATCACTGCAACATGTCCCAGTCATCCAACGATACCTTCCCTACCGCCATGCATATCGCGGCCGCAGAAGAGGTCAATCACCGCTTGAAACCTGCCCTTGCAACGATCAGAAATGCGCTGAATGACAAGGCAGAGGAATATAAAGACATTGTCAAAATCGGTCGCACCCATTTGCAGGACGCGACACCCTTGACCCTTGGACAGGAATTTTCCGGCTATCGCACGATGATGGATAATGGCCTGCGGCGACTCAATCAGGCCCTGCCCGCTCTTTATGAGCTGGCGCAAGGTGGTACCGCCGTTGGCACTGGCCTCAACACCATCAAGGGGTTTGATCACCTATTTGCCAGCGACGTTGCCAACTACACCAAACTGCCCTTTGTCACCGCGCCCAACAAGTTTGAAGCGCTGGCGACTCATGATGCGCTGGTGGAGCTGTCGGGCGTACTCAATACATTGGCTGTTAGCCTGTTCAAGATTGCCAATGATATTCGCTTGCTGGGATCTGGTCCACGCTCTGGGCTTGGTGAGCTGTCGCTGCCAGCCAATGAACCAGGGTCAAGCATCATGCCCGGCAAAGTTAATCCGACGCAGGCCGAGGCCCTCACTATGGTTTGTGCGCAAGTCATGGGCAATCACACGACCATCACGGTGGCGGGATCGCAAGGACATTTCGAGCTCAATGTCTTCAAACCGGTGATCGCGCTCAATATCTTGCAATCCATTCGCTTGCTGGCAGATGCGGCTACCTCCATGAGCACAAACATGATTGAGGGCTTGAAAGCCAACCGCGAACAGATTACCTCGCTTATGGAGCGATCCTTGATGCTGGTGACAGCCCTTGCACCGCTCATTGGTTACGATAAGGCGACCAAAATTGCCAAAACGGCGCATGAAAATGGTACAACTCTAAAAGAAGAGGCTGTACGCCTTGGATTTGTAAATCCACAAGAGTTCGACAAGGCCGTTAATCCACACTTGATGATCGGCCCCAGCGAGAGTTAATTTATGACAGATATGGCGAAAAGCCAACCTGCCCCTCGTTCTGACCGGGGCCCCTCCAGCAAAGCCACAAATGATGGTTCGATGGAAACTGCGATTGTTCGCATTGCCGGTGATAGCGGCGATGGTGTGCAGCTTGTGGGCGGCCGCTTCAGTATCAATAGCGCGCTGGCTGGCAATGATCTCGTGACCTTTCCAGATTTTCCGGCTGATATCCGCGCCCCGACGGGCAGCATCTATGGCGTCTCGGCCTATCAGCTGCATTTTGGTGGTCGCAATATCAAGACCATTGGCGATCATGTCGACGTGCTGGTAGCCTTTAACCCAGCCGCCCTTAAAACCAATCTACCCCTTCTTGCAAAAGGTGGCATCCTCATTCTCGATAGCTCAGGATTTAGCGCCACCAATCTGCGCAAGGCTGGCTATGAAACCTCGCCTCTTGAAGATAACAGCCTCGATGGCTATCAACTCGTGCAGCTCGATATTGGCAAAATGACCATGCTGGCCGCCACGCCGTTTAATCTCACAAAAAAACATGCCTTGCGCTGCAAGAACTTTTTCGCGTTAGGCCTGTTGTTCTGGCTGTTTGATCGCGACCCCTCAAAAACGGCCGCATGGATCAAAGAAAAATTCGCCGGGCGACCAGAAATTGCCGATGCCAACGTGGCCGCCATGAATGCAGGTCATTCGCATGGCGAAACGATAGAGCTATCGGGTGACATATCAAAAATCCACGTCCCCACTTATCAAATGGAGCCAGGTCTCTACCGGGCCATCACGGGCGCTGACGCGATGGCATACGGGCTGGCAACGGCGGCTGAATTATCGAACCGGCAATTGGTGATGGCCTCTTATCCCATCACGCCGTCCACCAACATATTGCACAAGCTGGCAAACATGAAAGAGCTGGGCGTTATGACCTTTCAGGCGGAAGATGAAATCGCCGCCGCTGGTGCCGCTTTGGGCGCTTCATATGCAGGTGCCCTTGGGGTGACAGCAAGTTCTGGTCCAGGCGTCGCGCTGAAAATGGAAATGATTGGCCTGGCAGTCGCCACCGAGCTGCCATTGATCATCATCAATTCCCAGCGTGCTGGTCCAAGCACAGGCCTACCCACCAAGACCGAGCAGTCCGATCTCTACCAGTCCGTATTTGGACGCAACGGCGATGCGCCCCTGCCGGTGCTGGCAGCACGCTCTCCCGGCGACAGTTTCTATTGCGCCATTGAAGCGGCGCGCATTGCGCAAAAATATATGACCCCGGTGATCCTGCTCACCGATGGCTTCATCAATAACACATCTGAACCCTGGTCGATTCCCGACATAGATGATCTGCCACGCATTGAGGTCCCGAACCGCACCGATCCCAGCGATTACAAACCCTATGAGCGCGATGAAAAAACACTGGCGCGCGCCTGGGCGATCCCTGGCACACCAGGACTTGAACATCGCATTGGCGGACTTGAGCGCGACGCCCTCACCGGTGCCGTTTCCTATTCCCCCGAAAATCATCAAAAAATGTCTGAGCTGCGAGCGCAAAAAGTCGCCAATATCGGCTTTGATATCGAAGAACTCACGGTCGATCAAGGCGATGAGAGCGGTGATCTCGTCGTCGTTGGCTGGGGTTCCACCTATGGCCCCATATCACGATCTGTAACCACCATGCGCGCCAAGGGCTATGCGGTTTCCCACGTGCATCTGCGCCATATCTTCCCGTTCCCCACCAATCAGTGTGAGCTATTGTCGCGTTTTAAACGCATCCTCGTCCCGGAAATGAATATGGGACAACTGATCACCTTGATGAAGGCGATGGATTGCCCGGCCGCCTCCGGCCTTACAAAACTGGAAGGGCAGCCATTTATGGTATCCGAACTGGAAGTGGCTATTTCTGATGCGATAAAGGAGGTGAAAAATGGGTGATCAACTACATGGTGCTGGCTTGAAGCCTGCTGATTATGCATCCTCGCAAGAAGTGCGCTGGTGCCCTGGTTGCGGCGATTATGCTATTTTAAAAGCTGTGCGTAAAACCATGGCCGATGTGGGCGCATCATTGGAAAACACACTGGTCATCTCCGGCATCGGCTGCGCGGCGCGTTTCCCCTATTATATGGCAACCTATGGCTTTCATACCATTCACGGACGCGCCCCGACCATTGCCTCTGGTGCCATGTTAGCCAATCCCGATCTCGATGTGTGGATCATCACGGGAGATGGGGACGCGCTGGCCATTGGCGGTAATCATTTCATTCACTTGTTGCGGCGCAATTTCAACTGCCAGATCCTGTTATTCAATAATGAAATCTATGGCCTGACCAAAGGTCAATATTCGCCGACTTCGCGCGAAAATACGCGATCACCCTCGACACCTATGGGATCCGTTGATACGCCATTGTCAGCCTCCCATGTAGCACTTGGCGCTGGTGGCCGCTTTGTCGCCCGCGCCGTTGACACCCAGCAAAAACAGCTGGTTGATATTCTCACCAAAGCCTATCAGCACAAAGGCACGTCTTTCGTGGAGATATTCCAGAACTGCATTGTCTATAATGATGGCGTCTTTGACCCGTTCACCGACAAGAAAAATGTCGCAGATCATCAGATCTATGTGGAGCATCAAAAACCCATGATTTTTGGTGCCGACAGCGACAAGGGCATTATTGTGGACGCTGGATTTAATCTCAAACCGGCCAAACTTGATGCCGGTGCTCCACCCCTTATCCATGATGAAACAAACCGTTCGCTCGCCTTTATGCTGGCGGAACAAACCCCGCCTGATGGTCCCATGGTCATGGGGGTGCTCTATCAACACCCCAACGACACCTATCAGACCCGGGTCAAGCAGCAGATCAAAACCGCGCAAAGTAACAATAAGCGCTCGATCAATGGCTTCCTTCGCGATGGCACCACCTGGACCGTAAAATAACTTCCTAAAGCAGGCAATCAAACCATATGACACAGCTTCACTATGAACTTCTCGACGTTTTTACTGACACGCGTTTTCGCGGCAACGGACTTGCCGTTGTAAAAGGAGCTGGCGATCTTTCCGATCAGCAAATGCAGGCGATCGCACGCGAGTTTAACCAGTCGGAAACCGTGTTTATCCTGCCGAGCAAAAATCCAGCTCATTCTGCGCGCATCCGTATTTTTACCCCGGCGCAAGAGCTACCATTTGCAGGACATCCAACGGTTGGGACCGCCGTTATGGTCGCCATCAATCAGCTGGGCAATGTATCTGGTCAGGAAGACGCTATTGTTGTGCTGGAAGAAAATGTCGGTCCGGTGCGGATCGGCGTCAGCTTTCGACCCAATAAACAACCCTTTGCCGAATTCGACATTCCCAAAATGCCCGACGAAATGGACCGCACGCCCACCGTTGATGAGCTGTCACTTGTGCTTGGATTGGCAACCAGTGAAATCGGTTTTGAAAATCACAGACCCAGCTGTTTTGAAGCGGGCATGCCATTTGTGTTCATCCCCTTGCGCAATCTCGATGTCATAGGCCGCGCCGCTGTCGATACGCAGGCAATCGAAAAACTGCTCGGCACGGACCATCAAGAAGTCTATCTTTATTGCCGCGAAACGGTTAAGCGCAGTAGCTCCTTTCATGCCCGCATGTTTGCACCATCTCTTGGTATCGCCGAAGACCCGGCAACGGGCTCGGCAGCAGCAGCCTTTGCTGGCGCCGTGATGAAATTTGATCAACCCTCAAAGGGCACCAAGAACTATATTATCGAACAAGGGGTCGAAATGGGCCGGGCCAGCGAAATCCATCTGGAACTTGTGATCAAGGATGAGGGCCTCAAAAATGTGCGCATCGGCGGCCATGTCGTCAAAGTCGCGTCAGGCGTTCTGGAGCTTTGAAACAAGCGTTCTCTCACAACTAGGCGTGAGCGTTTATCGTTCGAGGGTTTGGTGGTTATTGGGCAATCTTACCCTCTCATCCAAACCGTCAAATTCGCACTGGGTTTGCCACCGCCCCGAGTACACTCAAGAGCGATGTTTCTCGCGGATCCTGGTGGAACTCTCATAGTTTAGAGGCACGCTCAAAATGGTCCATGCTGGCTTCACAACGTTCAATATCGAAGCCGCCTGCTTCTCTGCTATCCGGTCTTTACCAAACACATGCGCGGCAATCGACAAGCTGACCTGATGGCGCTGACCGGGGCGATCGAGCACTGCAACAGGCACGGCTCTAAAAATCCGCTGCCAGTCCTGCCACAAATGAACCGATGCCATATTGTCCGCGCCCATTAGCCAGACAAAGCGGGTCGCTGGATACCGGCGGGTTAAAAAAGTCAGCGTCTTTGCTGTATAAGGGGAGCCAAGGCTCGCCTCAAGTGCCGTTATCTTGATCTTTGGGTGCCGAGCCAACTCCCCGCATTGTTGCAAACGCCGCTCCAGCGGCCACGGGCCTTGCTCTTTCAAAGGATTGCCAGGACTCACCAGCCACCACAGCTGATCAAGTTGCAAGCGCTTGATGGCTTCCAAAGAAATATGCACATGACCTTTATGGGGGGGATCAAAGGAACCTCCCAAAAGCCCGACCCGCATCCTGGCACGCACAATAGGGGCCTGGGGGCCTACATATGATTCACCGTTCACTGGGTACTCGAGCTTATTCATTGGCACCATATCGATACAAATCCTGACCATTCTGGCGCAGCCATTGGCGGGCATCATCATGCCCGGGCAAGGTCTTGGCGACCAGCGCCCAGAAGCGATCAGAATGGTTCATCTCACGCAAATGAGCGACTTCATGGGCGGCGACATAATCCAATACGGCCTCAGGTGCGAGGATCAATCGCCAGGAAAAAGATAATGTTTTGTTGGAGGAACAAGATCCCCATCTCGACGTCTGGTCACGCACGCCAAGGCGCGTATAGGTGAGACCAAGACGCTTTGCATGAACGTCCACTCGCTCCACAAGTTTTTGTTTTGCCTGTTTCTTCAACCAGTCCTTGAGCCTGCGGGGTGCGTGATCAACCGCTCCCAATATCTGCAAGGAGGCGCTTGTGGACTGATCGCCATCTGGCTCCTTATCTTGCGCCGATTTGATCGTCACCACGTCCTGTCCCGTTTGCTTTCTTGTACGAGGACCGCAAAACACCAGTTCGTGCGGCTGGCCAAGAAAGGGAATGGAACGGCCGCTCTCAAAGGGCACTGGTTCTGGCATTTGCTCGAGTTGCTGATTCAGCCAGTCAATATGTTGCTCGAGAAAGGCACCCGCCTTGCGCGATCCGGTTCTGCGAGGAATGGTCAAAATGACGTCGCGCTGCGAGGAACTGACCCGCAGTGTCATGCGTTTGGCGCGCGGCGACTTCTTGACCAGCACGGGACGGGCCAAATCTTCATGTGACAGATGATAGCTGTCTTCACTCATGACCATCTCACCTCTTTGCAAACAGAATCATATTGAAGAAATTATCTTATACCAATCATGTTCAATTGCGCGAATTCAAGGTCTAATTCATCGCTTTAATAAGCCCCTCGGCCATTTTCTGCGGGGTGGTGCTATAGGAAAAATGGCGTATATACCGGCCTTTCTTATCCATCAGGAAAACAAGGGCCGAATGGTCCATCGTATAGCCATCAGGACTGTCCTTATCGACAACCTTCTTGAAATAGACCCTGTAGTTTTTCCCCATCTTCTTGATCTGCTCAGTGGTGCCAATCAATCCGACAAGATCAGGATGGAAATTCTCTACATAAGACGCCATCAGCTCACGGGTATCGCGTTCAGGATCGATTGTCACGAACAAGGGGGTGATCTGCTTGCGGCGCTTGTCACCGATAATATCGAGCGCACCGGCAATATGCTGCAATTCGGTGGGGCAAATATCGGGGCAATAGGTAAAGCCGAAATAGACCAGCATTAATTTGCCAAGATAGTCCTTGTCGCTAACCTGTTTACCAGTGTGATCGGTGAGCTCGAACGCCCCACCTATCAACGCCGAGCCACTTTGTGCGGGGACATTGCTACCTGGCCGTGTTTGTACCAATGCAGAAATGGCAATGCCAAGCACCAGCAATAACCCAATTAAAATAATGATTACCTTTTTTGGCATCGCATGTAACCGCCTTGTTTTGAGAATTAAGTCGTAAGAGAGCAAAAACCACAACTATTCGTCTTTGGTAGCTTCACCCATGGCCAGGAATTTATCCTGACGCTCTTTTTTTATCTGACCGGCAGAAAACTTGTCATAGCTTTCCAGATAGTGCTCGATCGCATCACCAACCGTTTTGTAGGTTTTTTCGGGATCGCGATGCGCCCCGCCCACCGGCTCATCGATGATTTCATCAATAACACCCATTTCCAAAAGATCGGCAGACGTAATGCGCATATTGGTGGCGGCATCAATCGCTTTGCCGGCATCGCGCCACAAAATCGATGCCGCCCCTTCAGGGGAGATAACGGTATAGATAGAATGTTCAAGCATCAAAACCTTGTTGGCGCTGGCGATGGCAATGGCGCCGCCCGAACCGCCCTCGCCTATCACCAATGTGATCATCGGCACGCCCAGCGTCAGGCAACAATCCGTTGATCGGGCAATCGCTTCAGATTGGCCGCGCTCTTCCGCGCCAATACCGGGATATGCGCCGGCTGTATCCACCAGGGTGATGACCGGAATATCAAAACGATCAGCCATTTCCATCAGACGCACCGCCTTGCGATAACCCTCTGGTCGCGCCATGCCAAAATTATGATGTACGCGCGATTTGGTATCCGAGCCTTTTTCATGCCCCATGACCAATACGCTACGCCCGCGAAACGAGGCCAGCCCCGCCTGAATGGCTGCGTCCTCACCAAAATAGCGATCCCCCGCAAGAGCGGTGAAATGTTCGAACATGGCGTTGATGAAATCAGAAAAATGAGGCCGTTCGGGATGGCGCGCCACCTGACACTTCTGCCAAGGCGTCAGGCTGCCATAAATTTCTTCCAGCTTCTCGCGAGCCTTAACGTCCAACTCAGCGATTTCCTCTTCAACGGAAACCGTTTCATCATCGCCTTCTTCCACATTCCGCAGGTTATTGGCTTTGATTTCCAGTTCGCGAATAGGTGTTTCAAAATCAAGATAGGTGCGCATAGACTAACTTCGCTCTCACGCAAGGGCTGGCCCTTGCCGTTTCTGGGCCGTTTCTGGCCGCATCGGGATCATACAATTTCTGCATGTCATTGTTCCATATGTTTAAATGTGGACCTAACATCAAACAGTGTCAAGAACCGCCCATTTAGCACAAGGTTCCAGCGTTAATAGCCAAATTTGTCAACAATTGACAGAGTTTTATTGTGCGAGTGGGTGATGATCGTTAACAAGCCGGCGCAAGCGTTCATCCAGCACATGCGTATAGATTTGTGTCGTCGATATATCGGCATGTCCCAGCAATTGCTGAACGGCGCGAAGATCGGCTCCGTGCTCCAGCAGATGGGATGCAAAAGCATGGCGCAAAACATGCGGGGAGATGTTTTTAGGTTCCAGCCCGGCGCTCACCGCCAACGCCTTTAACTCCTGCACAAGTCTTTGCCGCGTCAAGTGGCCATCAGCACCAGTTGAAGGGAATAGAAAACCTGAGCTATGCCGCCCACCCTTCGCTTTGGCATCCAGATGCTCGACATAGATCTTGATCGCCCGGCGCGCGGCTCCATTCAAAGGCACCATGCGCTCGCGCCCCCCCTTACCCTTCACCGTAATCATGCGGTTGTCAGCACGCATAAAATTGCGCGGCAGAGTCACCAGCTCACTAACGCGTAGACCGGTTGCATAGAGCAGCTCCAACAAACAATTAAGACGAATGGCGGGCAATTGCTTGCGCCCCTTCGCCGCTTTGGCTTCGTGAGCAGCAGTATCAAGAAGATGCTCAACTTCATCGACACTCAAGGTCTTGGGCAGTTTTTGCGCCTTTTTGGGTGCGCTGATCTCGCTGCAAGGATCATCTTTGCGCATGCCTTCGATGAATAAAAACCGATAGAACTGGCGCACGGCTGACAAGCGCCGCGAGCGCGAGGAAACCGCCAGCCCTTCATCGGCTATGACGCCAAGATAATCACGGATCTGCTGCGTGGAGAGATCACGCATAGGGGTTTGGGCCACGCGAGCAAATCCACAAAAATGATTCAGATCATGCGCATAAGCCTCAAGGGTGTTTCGAGCAGCGCCGCGTTCTGCGCTGAGCATTTCTAGAAAAAGCTCAATGTTGCGTTCATTCTGGTCGCTCATCACACTCAACCGATCTGTTGATAAACTCGTTTTTCAAGATCAATTTGCCATATTCATCCTAACAGGGCGTTATACCAAGGAGCATAAAGATTGACCCATTTCACCGAGACAGCCATCCCGGTCAGGGAGGCACGAGTTGCGCTGTGGTACTGGTACCATAAGCAGCTCGTAACGCTGCTGACGGGGGTGGCTGTCCGGTCTTACGGGTGGGACATAGCGGCCCATCAGGCAGGTGTACAGTTCTTGCAAGATACCAGTATCGAGCTGTACACTGTACACCTGTCTGATGAGCAGCTTTGATCCCATGAAATGAGTCAATCTTTATGCTCCTTGGTATTAGAAATACGAATGACGCCGTTGCGATTTTATCGTACATTCCGCTCGTCCCTCAAGGGACATTGATATATACTGTTTCGATGCGGCTTCTACTTCTGTTTGGTGCCAAAGGACTAAACAGTTGGCTTGCACGATCAAAGATCGAATTTCAGCAATGCAGAGTTTGCGGAAGTCGAGCCGCAATCGCCGCTCGCCCCATTGACGAGCCGGAGTTCCGTCATGCTGCACGGCCCACAATGTCTGCTTCCCCCAACAGCGGAAAGTCCATGATCACGCATGACGGTGAAAGTTGACCCA
>JAAETJ010000675.1 GCA_024228495.1 bacterium
ATTACCTCGGCCATCGCGATCCCAAGCATACCGTGCGCTATACGCGTGTGGCCTCGATTCGGTTCGAGGGACTGTGGAGCAACAACTGAAAGACCTTATGGCCATTTCATACAGTTATGAGGGCACTGGGTCAATATAGGGTACTACGAAGATTCGTCCGTAAATGTACGCTAAGCCGTATCCAGTTGGCGTGTCTGAATAAAATGGTACAAGGTTGTACGCGAAACACCGATGATCTTAGCAATGGCGGTTTTGGATACGTCTTTCTCAAGAAGTGCTTGGATTTCTTCTTCTTTTCCGTTGAGACGAGATTGACCGAGAGCGCCCTTGGGGCGACCGAGCTTTTTGCCGCTCGCCTTAGCCTTAGCGAGTCCTTCCTTAGTGCGTTCGGATATCAGGTCGCGCTCCACCTCAGCAAACAGTGCAAATAGAGCGATCATCACCTTGGTTTGCATGTTCTGCTTGCCCTCGAAGCGAATATTTTCCTTGATGGCTATAAATGCGATCTTACGCTTTACTAGCGTATCCACAATTTCGATTACTTGTCCGAGGCTGCGCCCCAGCCGAGACAGTTCACTCACAATCAATTGGTCCCCCTTGTTGAACTGATCCATCAGCTCATCAAGTCTACGGGCTTTCTGAGTCTTCCCGGCGGAAGCCATCGCTTCAATAAAAGTGTCAATAACGATGCCTTCACGCTGCGCAAAACTAAGGATAGCGAGTTTCTGAGCATTGAGGTCTTGGCTATCAGTGGAGACCCGGAGGTAGGCGAGTGTTTTCATGAGATGTCTATAAAATGAGTATATTACTTTTTATTTTACGCATATTATCTATTTTAACCATATATTTTCAACGACAAATATGACCTAATATGACGTCCATTTTTGTAGGACAGCCTGTGTTTACTGATACCCATAGTCAACTGATAGAGCAGGCGCGCCTTACCTCCGCTGATCTTGAACTCATCCAGCAGCGTCGACGCGATCATAATCGTCTTGGCTTCGCCTATCAGCTTGCCCATGTGCGGCTTTTCAATCGGTTCCCGACGCAGCAGCCGTTTGAGATCGTAGATAACGTAGTGCTATTCGTCGGGCTGCAATTGGATATCTCACCAAGCATCATCGACGCATACAGCACGCGTCGTGAGACGATCGCAGAACACCAAGAGCAAATCCGCGCTGAGCTTGGCTTGAAGCGTTTCGGTGAGGCGGATCAGGCAGCGCTGGAAGAGTTCATCTTCGATAAAGCCTGCCGCCTTGAACAGACGCACGCGTTACTGGGTCTACTCAAGGCCTATCTAAAGCAGCAGGGTATTTTGGATCCGGCAGACGACACACTTGAACGTCTCATTCAGCATGGACGTGCCAAGGCGAGACAGTACATATTTGAGAAAATCACGTCCTCATTGAGAGAACCGCTTCGAAAACAACTCGATGCACTCCTGGTGGTACAAAATGCACCATATTCAGACCTGCATCGTCTCAAGCAAGCACCCCAGTCACCATCACCGACTGCCGTGCTGAAGCTCATTGATAAGCTAAAGCATATCGAAGCCATGGCAGTCCTTGATCTAGACCTCTCCTGGCTTAATAACAATTATCAGCGTTCACTTGCTCACTATGCCCGTCGTTGTACGGCATCCCGGTTGCGTGAGTTGGCAGAAGAACGGCGCTATACCGTATTGGTTTGCTTCCTGCACCAACTCTATCAATCGACGGTCGATGACCTAGTCGCCATGTACGACAAGCTCATGACTAAGATTGAGAACAAAGCCGAAGCGGAGATCGACAAACACGCAAAGACACATCGAAAGCAACTTCGCGCTGCGCTTGCCTCCTTCCATGCCATGTCTTCGGTTTTACTCGACGAAAGCGTGGCAGATGACATGCTGCGACCAGCTATTTTTGAAACGGTGAGCCAGGAAAAACTCAAACAACAGATCGCTGAGATAGAAACCTGGCTCAGTGGCAAGCATAGCCATACCTTCAATCTGGTCGTTGAGCGTTTTTCCTACTTGCGGCAGTTCGCTCCGCATTTACTTGAGCAGCTCAATCTAGAGAAACAAAAGGATAGCTCGTCGAGCATCTTGGAAGCAGTAGACCTGCTTCGTGAGTTAAATCGCACAGGTAAACGGAAGTTGCCCGATAACCCACCTATCGACTTCTTGTCAAAAACGATGCAGACACTTATTCAAAAGGATGATGAGATCAGCAAAGCTGCTTGGGAATGTGCTGTTATGATGGCCACCCGCAATGAGATTAAATCCGGAAATCTTGCGGTCCGTCAGAGTAAACGCTTTGTTCATATCGATGATTTCTTCATGCCGGATGATCAATGGATGGCCATGCGCGCCAAGTTCTTTAAACGGGCACGTTTGCCGAAAGACGCAGAGGATGTCTCCGAGTATCTGACGAACCGCCTAAATCACGCCTTTGACGATTTTCTGGAGTCTTTGCCCAAAAACACCTATGCCAGTCTCAACGAAAAAGGCTGGAAAGTCTCTCGGGATCCAGCCGAGAAGCTTGAGAAAGAGGCCGAAGCACGGCTCGCTCAGCTCGAAGCCTATCTCAAGCAACAGATGCGCGTGGTGAAGCTGCCTCAGCTCCTCATTGAGGTAGACAATGATCTGCAGTTCACACGTCATTTTATGACGGCAGCCCAACAGGAGGCTCCAGATGTACAGAATGTTTGTGCGATCATTGCCACCGTCATGGCACACGGCTGCAATATTGGTTCATACACCATGGCCCAGCTCACCAATGGGGTGAGCTACAACCGTATCAAACACATTACAGACTGGCTGCTGACCGAAGA
This sequence comes from bacterium, assembly GCA_024228495.1. Classification (GTDB taxonomy): domain Bacteria; phylum Pseudomonadota; class Alphaproteobacteria; order Rhizobiales; family JAKIUO01; genus JAKIUO01. The sequence continues at coordinate 2,815 of JAAETJ010000675.1, forward strand.
GGCGCAACGCTCTGCTCTGGCTGAAGTTGTCAACGCGATCAGTGGTCTCGATATCACCCAAGCCTGGGGAACAGGAAAGAGTTCAAGTAGCGACGGACAGCGTTTCGCTATGCGGCGCAAGCTCCTGCAGCGAACTTACAGCCCCAAATTTAATGACTTCGCTTTAGAGTTCTATTCCTTCGTTGCCGACAACTACGCACCTTTTTACAGCACACCGATCGAATGTACCGACCGGGATGCGGCCTATGTCCTTGATGGGCTTCTCTACAATGAAAGCGACTTGGCACCCGAGGAGCATTACACGGATACGCACGGCTACACCGAGATTAACTTCGCCGCGTTTGCCCTGCTGGGGCGAATATTCTGTCCGCGCATTAAGGGCATCAGCTCTCAGCGCATTTATCGCATTGATCTCGAAAAGGATTATGGCCCGCTTAAAGTCCTGTTGAACCGGCATGATCAAACCATACATCTCGACTGGATTTGTGAGCAATGGGACCGCATGGGAAAGTTCTACGCGTCACTGGAAACTGGACACACCACGGCCTCCCTTGCACTTAAGCGACTCAATGGGTTCTCCAGTAAAAACCACTTCTACCGCGCTAACCGTGAGCTGGGTCGCATCTTCAAAACAGAGCACATCTTGCGCTACATGTCGGATGGAAGTATGCGGCAACGTAATCGAAGGGGGTTATTGAAGGGAGAGCAAATGAATGGTCTTGCACGCGATCTAAATTACGGAAAGCGTGGCCAGATGACCAATCGCGAGTGGGAAGAGCAGAAGCATTCCTCCAGTTGCCTAACGCTTATCCTTGCTTGCATCATCTATTGGCAAGCCAAAGAGATGCACCGAGTGCTACTGGAGTGCGATGACGAAGATTTGGACACATCACTGTTAAGCCACATCAGCCCCGTTACTTGGGATAACGTCATCCTCTATGGTGAATACTTCCTTGATCCATCCCTCATCCAACTATAATTCGCCTTAGCGTACATTTACGGACGAATCTTCGTAGTACCCTTATTTGGCCCGTTTGTTAGCGAGTTCGCTTTTAAGGCTACGTCTATACGGCGTAGGCTTCTCTACAGGAGTATCCAAGTATGCTGAATTTTCTTCGCCGTTTAAGATCCTCTCCACCTGTCGTCACTCAACCGCCGCTGGCGAGCTTAGGCCCGATCTTGGCTGTCCTCGATGTCTATTTCCAACAGACCGTCGAATGGTTTGCTGATGAATCCCCTGAGGTCACATCGATGGCTTTAGAAACGCTAAACGCGCTGGTGCAGGCCAGTCCTCAGCCAACACCTACGTCCACATCTCCGATAGCCTTTAACCCTATAGATTGGCTCCCTAAAGCCTTCGAGACAGTACAACGCCTCGCCACTGAAGGGAGGCCACCCGCCACTATTAAGCGTTGGCGGTACCTGGTGTTCGCACGGGTGCTTTGTGATGCGCTTGAAGCCGCCTACACCCGTGCCGGTGAACAACACATTCCGCTGATCTGTCCATTCACGCCACCGGACCCTTCGATCAACATAGAGCATCTGACTCAACCCAATGAATTACTTATAAAGTCACGCCCCAAACCACGCTTTGACTATAGGCTCTACCAGGGATTTGGCAACCTGATCGCCGCTCAAAAGTTCCCAGCAGAGGGCCGGGGGTGGCTGGCTGAAGCGGGCAGGGCCGGAATCGACTGGTTTTCCTCTGAGGCCTTTTGGGCGGCCTATCCGTCATCAGCGTCCGACCCAGCGACGACGCCTCCCCCTGATCAAGAAGCTCCCACCGGGTCTCGCTTAAATGCGCCGGTTACGCCGCCTCCATCGTCTAATCAAAATCATAGCCTGGTGGAAAATTATAGCCCGGTGGAGAAACCGCCTTCAGCAATAAAACGGGGACACACAGCGGCACCATCTCCTTCTATGAACTGCGATGTAGCGTACCGACTTACTCAGGCGGTCAGTGAGGGGATACGTGTGCTCACGGCCAGGTCAACGTTTAATCGTTGCGGTGGCGACGGCTGGTTGGTTGGCGATACCCTCTGGGTTGTTGCCAAAGTTTTAGCGCTGCAGATCCAACAGGACGACTTGCTCCAGGAATGGCCACATGTGCTTGCTCAACGCACAACGCTTTATCAAGCGCTGGTCAATCACGGGGTAGCGATACCCCATGGTAAGCGCATAACCTGGAAAATCGTTGTGGATGAAAACGGACAGTACCAACAGGCCACTGTTCTTAAGTTTTCTGCTGCGCTCATTTGGCCACAACAGGCTGAGCGTCCTTCTGAATTCGGGGGCGTGGTTCGGATGAGCTAGTCTGTAGACCCCATGTCACGGCTGGCGCTTGCTGACCCAATAAAAGTAATGTGCCCAGCTCCGTCAGCGATTAACGGGTACGCTCCCGCTACGCGGATCACCTTTGGCATTCATCGTCCAATCCCTGGACCTTTGGTTCTTAGCTAACCGATGAGCGCCGGTGGCTTGCGCGTTCCCGACGCACAGGCTAGGTTCTGGAATCGGTTCAGCAGGGAAGGCCGAGGGGGCGGGTGTTCTGGCTCTTTGGCGGACTATGACGGCTCTCATACGGCTCCACGCTTAACCAACATCGCTCACCTTTTACGGGCGTCGCCGCTAAAGGCTTGAAACTCCTCCGGTAGCCACTCGGCGGGGTCAAACTCGGCCCCACCACAAAACTCTACAACCCGATAATCACAGCCAATCCGGCGACGGGCGCTCAATCGCCGTTTGAGGTGTTGCAACACTAGGGCACGAGCTTGTTCCAGAGAATCTACCGGCTGGCGGCGCTGTTGGCCGAGGCTACCAGTTCGACCATAACGTATCGTCACTACCCAGGCGTCGAACAGGTCACGGCTAAGGGCGACCACGTAAGTCCGGTGATGATTGGTGTTATCGTTGTGCGCTTCCAGCGCGATATGTAGCAAGTTTTCCATCGGTACTACTCGCTGTGTGTGTCGTCCGATAGAGAGGCCAGGGCCGGATGACGCTAACCACGCACGCGGGTCTTAAGCTTCCCGCCAGCGCGAAAAGTGACCACGCGACGAGCGCTGACCAAGACTGGCTCCTTGGTTTTTGGGTTACGCCCTGGACGCTCAACCTTGTCGTGCAGATCGAAATTTCCAAACCCCGATAGCTTGACCGACTCCCTCTGTTCCAAAGCTACCCGAATCTCCTCGAAAAAATCTTCTACCAAAGACTGCGCTGTCCACTTGTCCACCTCCAGTTCATCGATCAACTGTTCTGTCATATCCGCTTTGGTGAGTGTCATTTTTTTATTTACACCTGTGAGAGGCTTATACCCCCGTTATAGACCCTAGGAAAAGAATAACCCATGTCCATCTTATCAGGGCTATTTTTGTACAACGCTCCAAATATGAGGTCGTTACCGAGGCGGTGACTGGGCTAGAATTAATGGTCATTGACAATGGGAAAGGTAAAATAGATTTTTTCTGGAGATTTTTCCATTTTTATCCAATAATTTAGCCATGAAATATTAGACATTATCGGAAACTAATGGATTATTTGTTTTTTTATTAGAAATAGTTTGATTTTTCAAAAAGATACCGAAAA
>JAAETJ010000676.1 GCA_024228495.1 bacterium
AGAGACGACGCGATCGATCATTAGCGGTGAATTGGTATTGACGCTTCCCATAATGACGCAGTTTTGTTCCATGAAAGCTTCGCCATGCAGAATCCTGGCCATGTCGACCGAGTCCTGCGCGCGCGACTTTTCAGTGATGGCGCCTAGATGCGGCTTATCGCCGTATTTCATGTGCGCATAAACCATGTCGAAGTGACGCTTGGAGACTGGTAAATCACAGGGCTCGACAATCACCAATCCGGAGTGGTGCAAGCTCGGTAGTTGTGAGACGATTTTCACCAGCTTCTCGAAATCCACGAAGCTGCCGTAACGCCGTCCACCCTCGATGTCGCGCACGAACGGCGGACAGTAAACCGGTGCAAAAACCTGAGAGTCGCCGCCAATTTGGACTTTCCTGTCAGGGTTTCGCGAATGCTGGATGAAACTCGCGGGGGCTGTCTGGCAAAGTTCGCGCGCCATGCCGCGATCGAGACGTACACGCGTGCCCCTGACATCAGCCCCAGCCTTCTTCCAGATCTCGAGTGCTTTGGGATCGTCGCGGAATTCGAGGCCAATTTCCTGGATGATCCAGTCGGCCCGCTCTTCCAGCTTGACCAGCCCCTCTTCGCCAAGAAATTCGTAGTACGGTATCTGCCGCCGAATGAATGCGGGCGCCGCGGCTTGTGGGCGCTCACGCGTACGACCGCCGGGGCGGCGTCCACCAGGTCGTATCCTCTTTTTTCCGGCTACATTGTTCACTTTTTGCTCACGAATCCTGATGTCATTATGTCGATAGCTTTTTAACAAGAAAAACGAAATAATAAGGCCCCATGAACATAAATTATTTATGGCCAGGTGAATGCATCGAAACCTTAATCTGAACTGGTTGCGCACGTTTGAAGCGACGGCCCGGTATCTAAGCTTTACCACCGCAAGCAAGGAGTTGGGACTTACACAGTCGGCAGTCAGCCTGCAGATCAAGTCGCTGGAGACCAAACTCGGCCACGATTTATTTATCCGCAGACCCAAAAGCCTGAAACTTACCGAAATCGGAAAAGCGTATTTGCCATCGGTTCGGGATTCGCTTTTGGCGCTCAAGCTTAGCACCAACGGATTATTCGGGCCGGACCAGGCAAGCACGATTGTCGTTCGTGCTTCAGTCGCATTAATTGTCTGGCTCGCTCCAAAACTGGGAGATTTCCAACAACGCCACCCGGGTGCCGGAATCAAGTTTGTCACCGCAATCTGGACGGATGCGGTTGATACGCAGAATGTCGATGTCGATATCGTGCTTGCACCGAACAGTCGCGCCAACAATCACCTGGAAAAACTGTCAGACGAGTTTTTAGTACCAATCTGTGGCCTCAACACCTCTGAAACCATAAAATCAGCCGATGACCTGAGCCGCGTGCACCCAATACATATACTGGGCTTTGACGATCACTGGTCACGCTATCTGGCGGAATTTGGCCTGCAACACGATGTCCGTTCAACGCGCCTGCAGGTAGACACGTTCGCCGCGGCCTGTGAAATGGTTGCCTGTGATCTAGGGTGTGCAATCGTTCTTGAACGCTTTGCTACAAACGCGATTGAAACGGGCCGCCCGGTCAAATGTGTCGGTGAACGAGTGCCGCTCAGCCACTCTCACTTCCTCGCCGGGAAAGAAATGGTAAAAGAAACTCAACCTGTGACCGAAGCCTTCAAGAACTGGTTACGAACCTGCTTCGATACCGGGTAAAGCGCACCGACAATCTCGCATCTCTCTCGATAGGGCATTACCAAATTAAATGCTCTTTGGTGATAATCACTGGATGAAAAATTCATCAATGTACAAAAGATATCGCTTCCCAGCAGAAATAATTCTATATGCTATTTGGCTCTATTTTCGATTCAATCTTAGTCACCGAGATATTGAGGATTCATTGGCTCAGCGGTGAGTCATCGTCAGTCGAGAATCAATTCGATTGTGGTGCAATAAATTTGGATCTAAATATGCCGCCAGGTTGCGTAAAAAACATCAAGGATATGGCGATACCTTTTTCATCGATGAGGTATTTATCAAGATTGATGGTAGGCAGCATTATCTCTGGCGAGCGATTGATCAGGACGGAGATGTTGTTGATGTGTTCTTACAGAAACGTCGAAATGCAAAGGCCGCTAAACGGTTTTTCGTAAGACTGCTGAAGAAGCACAAAGGTGAACCAAGGAAGATTGTGACGGATAAGTTGCGCAGCCAGGTGTTCACTCATGACAGGCTTTTGATCCAACAGTTCGATGGCCTCCTTCGCGGCCTGCCTGTACTCCTCGAATTCGCCTATGACGGAACTAATGAATACGGTACCCAAAGTTGCCTTAACCAGTGCTCCTGACCACTACGTCTGACTGCATCTCAATATCTCCCGGCATCTCCGGTATATCCATAAAGATGCCCATCAGTGGCCGGTTAACGTAGTAGTTGTAGCGCCCGATCTTGTGTTTCTCGATGAAACCCTTTTCTGTCAGTAGTTCCAGATATTTGACAGCAGTCAGGCGCGAGACACGAAGGTCGTTTTGCACAGATTCGATCTTGGTGTATGGGTGCCGGAACAGGTTGTTGAGCAGATCCTGGCTGTAGATCTTAGGCAGCTCCGCGCGGATACGATGCTTGTATGCCATCATGATTTCCTTGATCTGCTGTATGATCCAAATGGTCTGGCGCGAGGTAAGCTCGACGCTTTCCAACATGTAAAGAACCCAGGGTTCCCAGTTGCCGGTGTCACGCGTTGCCTGCAGCAGGCGGTAGTAGTCTGCCTTGTTGCGAATGATGTATCGGCTGAGGTATAGAACCGGGATATCGAGTAACCCCTTGGCGACCAGGTAGAGGATGTTGATGATCCGTCCGGTACGTCCGTTGCCATCGTAAAAGGGATGGATGCTCTCGATCTGGTGGTGGATCACAGCCATCTTGATCAGCGGATCGGCGTCGGACAACGTATCGTCGTTGATGAATTGCTCCAGATTATTCATCAGGCGCACAATCTCCCCATGGTCCTGTGGCGGGGTATACACGGTTTCACCGGTGCGTTCATTCTTGAGCGCTGTGCCTGGCAGCTTGCGGAGGCCGGCCTCGTTCTGTTCCAGCACCTTGTGGATCTGGATGATCCTGTTGACGGTCAATAACCGGTCACGTTTCACCTGCTCGAAGGCAGTCTTCAGAGAGGTGGCGTAACGACTCACCTCCTTGGCGGCCGGATTTTTGATGTAATCAGCAAACAGGTCGGCCTTATAGAGATCGTCGTGGGTAGTGATGACATTCTCAATTTCGGAGCTGTCCTTGGCCTCTTGCAGAGCGAGGGTGTTGATGAGGATATTCTCGTTGGGTATGGTGGCCACCATACCTTTGAGCTCGGCCAGATAGCGGTGAGCCGGGGCGAGACGCTTCAGCACCGAACGTGATTCCAGCTCGGCGGTGGGTGGTAACAATGAGATAGTGCCTTGGTTCATTACAAGATCCGCGTCAGCCCCACATGTATAGAAAACAGTTACTTTCTATACATAATTTTTTCTCATGTCAACAAAACGTTTGTTTTTTATACATGAACGAATTCATATGTATAGATCGTTACATAACGAATATTCCGTGTGGTACACAGCTTGCCACCTTACCGCCTAGCGACGGACGACACCCAGACCGGCCTACTTCTGTAAAAGGCGCTAGGTCATTGAAAAAATGGTGGCTACGCCCTGATTTGAACAGGGGACCCCATCATTATGAGTGATGTGCTCTAACCAGCTGAGCTACGTAGCCATGGTTTTTTGCGCGGCCGGGTTGCCCAGCCTTGAAGAGCGCGCGATTTTCGCCTTTATCCCCGTAACTGTCAAGGTTGACGCGCTTCATGCCCCGGTGATTCGGTCCCCCGGCACTGGATC
>JAAETJ010000677.1 GCA_024228495.1 bacterium
ATCTGTATTATTTGTTGGATTTGACATCTGAGGGACCCTTGGTTCAATATCGAAAAGATCACAACAGCGATTCAGAAAAATTCTGATTTGTCTACAAGAATTTCATGCGATTGCCCTGACTTGTGCGGTTGTCGCGGTTGATCGACTGGGAACGTTTTGATAAGGTCTTTGGTGCTTTTTATGATGATCAAAAGGGACGTGAAGGATTGCCAACCCGCCTTATGAGCGGGTTGCATCTGTTGAAGCACATGAAGGGGTTGTCGGATGAACAGGTTTGCGCATCCTGGTTGGAAAATCCATATTTTCAGGCATTTTGTGGCGAAGTGTATTTCCAGCATGAACTGCCCTTTGATCGTTCTTCCATGACGCGCTGGCGCCAGAGGATTGGTGCTGATGCTCTGGAGTCTTTACTAGCCGAGACCATTGCCATCGCGTTAAAAACAAAAGCCGTCAGCACCCGGCAGCTTGAGCGCATTACAGTTGATACAACGGTGCAGACGAAGGCCATTGCCCATCCCAGTGACAGTCATCTCATCGTTCGAGCCATTGAGTGGTTGAACCGGGCAGCGCGCAAGCACGGGATCAATCTGCGCCAGTCTTTCATGCGTCTTGCGCCCCGGGCCAAAAAAGAAGCCGCCCGTTTGATGCA
>JAAETJ010000678.1 GCA_024228495.1 bacterium
ATTGATCTCATTACTACTCGAGATAACATCGACGGATTCCAGATTGTTAGCACCACAGCAAATGACTCGTTTTATGTTGGTCGCCTGATCGCTTACGAGTCACTTAACTGCACAATGGAGCGTGTGCTATTTGCAGCTTCCGGCGACAATATAGCGGTTGAAAACTTCAAGATTACATACGACTCAGCGTCTATAAGTTCTGCGGTTGAGGGTATCAGGTATGACTCTGCGGGCCAGAATCTTTCTGTAAGGAACGGTTACGCCGAAGCCCTTGATACTGCTTCATGTAGTCATGCGTTTAGGAATACAGGGGCAGGGGATCATGTCCTTGTTTCCGGTGTTCGTGAGGGTGCGGGTTTGACCAATGCGGTCGCCGCATCGAATGTCACGGATTACCTGCAAATTATCAATTGCCAGGGAACGATATCTGATACGACCGGTGCTATTTCCAACAAAGACGTGGCGACCGGGAACATATAGGAGAATAGCATGGAATGGGCAGGAACAGTTGTAGGGATCGAGGCGTTCGGATTGGTGGCGTATTTGATGTATTTCTATCAGCAACACAAGAAACTGCCGAAAGTGCGCAATCCGTTCTACGTTGATGAAACTCAGTGATAAACAATTCGAGTTCGCGAAAACCATGTCACTGTTTGAAGTGTGGTTAGCGCGACACTTCAAGTACGTTCGCGGCGAGGCTTTACGATCACGACCAGAAGCACAACGTCTGGCGAAGTTAGGATTAGGAATTGTCAATTCAAACCACTGCCTGAAGCTGGCGCAAGACTTGATTATCTTCGATGAGAACGGCGATCCCTGGAACGATGAGGTTTACAAATTTGCTGCTGATAAGTGGATCAAGATGCATCCTTTAGCCCGCGCCGGATATTACTTCAAAGGCAGGGGCAAGGGTCCAGGTAGAGACGGTCCACACTTCAGCTTCATTCACAACGGAGTTCAGTAACGTGTTAGCTAAGATTGGAGCAAACGGAAATAAGCGATGGGTACTGAAACGCAAGTTCGCAATGGCCGGAACTGTTCTGATCATATTGAGCCTGGCAACACTCGTCGGTTTGAAGATCGCAATAGATGTAGCCGAAGTGAGCGTTGTAATGACGACCTACGCTGCTACGACCGGTGGTGTGTTGACGCTTATCTTTGCCGCTGACATCACCGACAAGAAACTCAACGGTGGTCAGTATCACGCAATCGGTGAATCGGGCGAACAACAATGATCAAGTTGCTGGCACGGATGCCGACCAGGTTGCGCTTAGGGTTAGGTTTCGGTGGTTGGGCGCTGGCCGCGCTGCTGTTTGGAATGCTTCTGAATACCACCGAACGACTTGGCGGAGAGCGTGAGCAGTGCAATACGGATAAGATCAAGGCTATTGCCGAGGCTGAAAGGCTTGCCCGACAAGCGTCTGATGCGGCCTATAAGCGTCAGTTAGACAAAGAGGCGATCATGCGCAAGCAAGCCGAGAATGCACGTAGACTGGCGGAAATGCGGACGTCTGATGCGCGTTCTGATGCCGACCAGGCACAGACTACGATCCAGAGACTTATTCGAGAAGCAGAGGAAACCACAAATGCGCCATTACCTAAAGTTTGTCTCGTTACTGATTGGGATTCTGACGGTCTGGACGCTATCAGGATGCAGTCCACAGCGGGTGATCGAGAAACCAATCATAGTGGAGGTTCCAGGCCCGGTTCAGTGGCGGCAAACCCCGGCCGACTTACTGATCCAGAATAGACCAACAGATATTCCTGAATCCATTACCTACGGTGAGGGCGGTCTGTTGTGGGTTGAGGATCGAAAACACTTGATCGAGTGCAATGCCAAGTTAGCCGCTATCCAATCCCTGCACTAGCGTATAATCCGTAGTTGGTAACTTTTTCCCGGAATATGGACGTACACTGTAATGGCTAATGGAAGCGCGGATAATCGCGGGCATGGAAAAGAGCGCGGATATGCAGTACGAGGCTGGCGTGATTTGGCATCTGTATCTACAATTGTTGCCTCTTTGCTTACTGTTCTCGTCGCTTGCATTCTTTGGGGTCTTAAACTCGAGAGCGAGCTTAACGAAGAACGTAACGCCAGGATTGTCCTCGAGCAGCGTGTGTCAAGAAATACCGCAAAAATCGATGTTGGCGTACTCAGCGTTGCCAAAACCGAAATCGACAACATCAAGGAAAAAAACCGCGATCATCTGCGTAGAATTGAGCGACTAGAGGGCAAGCACTAATCTCACTCCAATCGAAGTCCGGCACTTCCGGCTCCCTGTCAATATGCCCCAAACGCTTCGACCAATCCGGGGCTAATTGTCGCTCAAGTACCTCAGAAAGCCGCTGTACCTGTTTATCCCTTATGGGTAGATCAAGGGCTACCGGGTAAATGGTGTATTCGTTAGAAAGCCTCTGAAGGCGCTGCCACTTACCCGTAAACAGGTCGATATCCCGGTGATGTTTGATCCAGGTTTTGAGTACATCGATGGGATTTCTCAAAGGCACGGCAATAATCGCATCGGGTATATCTTCGATTTCGATATGTACCGAATTACAGCCCAAAAGGTCAGCCAGGAATCGGGTACCACAGCCCGGTATTGATATTATGAGTGTATCCATAAGCCCTTACGCCAGTGAGCGGGCTAATCTACCACGGAACCCGGAGC
>JAAETJ010000679.1 GCA_024228495.1 bacterium
GAAGGTCGATGCAGTATCGGAGCTACATCGACAATTATGAATCGGTTCGATGTCAATCTGGCATCGACAGGTTCAATTAGTCAATATTTAACATGCTTTGGTTCATTTTTACCAAACACATTGACAATGAAGAATGATGGAGCCCCCTCGCGTTCCTTGGCTAGGGCCGTAGTAGGGGGCTCCTGCCACAATAACCATAAATGGCAGGACCGATGATACCACCTGATATCCTCAACAGCAAATCGTTATTTTCCCTTCTTCACAAGATAGATCTGGAACTGGCAGAGCAGACACGAGCCCGGCGCTGCCCTTTTGCGGGGGGCCGTTGCATTACGCGAACTATCCGCGAAAGCCTCGGGGTGGCCCTCCTGATCTTGATGAGGCATTTGAGATTCGTTATAGCCTGTGCTGCGGCCAAGAAGGTTGCCGGTGCCGTGTCCTCCCGCCATCGGTTCGATTTTGGGACCGCCGGGTTTACTGGGCGCCTGTCTTGCTTATCGTCACCGCCCTTCGCCAAGGACGCAATCCAGACCATACCTTGGAGCAACTCAAGGGCTTATGTGGGGTATGGCGTTCAACCGTCAACCGTTGGAAGCACTACTTTCGAGCACTTTTTCCCCAGAGCCTCGCTTATCGGCGTCTGGCCGGACACCTGATCCCGCCTATCCGTTCAAGCCATTTACCGAAAGCTTTATTGGAACGATTTAGCAACGTTGCTCCAGAGCCTGAAACAGCATTGGTGAATTGCCTGCGAACCCTTGCCTTGGGTCCATGATAGTCCCGATCTGTGAGGTGGCAAAGATCCGCCGAGGTCTCACGCAAAAGATCGGCTGATTTCAAAGACGAATGCATCTGCTACAAGGATCCGACCCTCGATTCGACCCTGTTTGTCTCCATGGAGGAGGCCAGAGGAAGCGAACCGAAAGGAGTGATCCCATGAGCGAGCCCCAATTGCCTATGTGGCAGCGCTGGGCACAATTCCGATTTTCGGTGATCGGTGAACTGTTATCCTGCCCGCCCACAAAAGGCCGGCTGCAACAGGCCATCGGTCAGTTGGCCCAAAAAAGTTACCGGCACCCTATCGATCCCAACCAAAGGATCAGCTTTGGAACGTCGACCATCGAACGATGGTATTACAAGGCCAAGGACGCTGCCGATCCGATCGCCGTTTTGGGCCGGAAAATCCGTTCGGACTCAGGTGTCCGATGGTCAATGCCCGATGCCTTGTTGCAAGAATTAAAAGCCCAGTACGAAACGTACCCCCGCTGGAATGTTCAATTGCACTATGACAACCTCAAAGTGGTGGCCCAGGAAAAGCCGAACCTGGGAACCATGCCCAGCTACAAAACGGTGCTGCGTTGCATACGCGAAAACGGATGGATAAAAACGAACGGGCCGGCCCAACCGACCGATGGGCAGCGACAAGCCACCTTACGACGCCAGAATCGTGAGATACGTGGTTTCGAAGTATCCCATGTCCATGGATTGTGGCACCTGGATTTTCACCATGCAAAAATCGGCATTCTCGACCCAAACGGCAAATGGCAACGCCCTGTTGTGCTGGCCATACTCGATGACCATTCCCGTCTTTGCTGTCATTTGCAAGTGTATCTTTCCGAAACGGCACAGTGCCTGGTCCATGGCTTATCCCAAGCATTTATGAAGCGTGGATTGCCGCGGGCACTGATGACCGATAACGGTGCGGCAATGCTCGCCGAGGAAACCCGAAGGGGGCTAAACCGGCTGGGCATCGATCACAAAACGACCTTGGCATATTCCCCATACCAAAATGGGAAGCAAGAGACGTTTTGGGGTCAGTTGGAAAGCCGACTGATGGAACTTTTACGCCCGGTCAAGAACCTGGAGCTATCCTTCGTTAACCAGTCGGCCCAAGCCTGGATCGAACAAGACTATCATCGCAGGCAACACCGCGAAATCAACACCACACCACTGCAGCGGATGCTCAATGGAAACAATGTCTGTCGACCGGCACCCGATAGCGAAACACTTCGTTTGGCCTTCACTCGCCGGATCACAAGAAAGCCACGGCGCAGCGATGCCACCGTTGTGGTCGACGGTATCCGCTACGAACTGCCGGTCCGTTTTTCCCACATGAAATCGGTGATCTTACGGGCACCGGGATGGGACAAGAGTCAGATGACGTTGGTGGACCCGAATACCGACGCGCCTTTGGTACGCCTTTTTCCCCAGGATAAAACCAAAAACGCTTCCGGCAAACGTCGAATTATCGAATCGGAAAATATAACCGCACCGTCCGTTGTGTCAGACGATAGACCGCTGCCGGCACTGCTCAGAAAATGGATGGCCGACTATGCAGCAACGGGCTTGCCCCCAGCCTATCTGCCCAAGGAGGAAATTGAAAAATGAACAATACCGATATCCGAAGCTTGTACGGATTCAAATACAACCCTTTTCTACCCGATCTACCGCCGGAAGCCTTGTATGCCATACCCGGCACCGAGTCTTTCGGCCTGCGTGTGCAATCCATGGCCGAACACGGCGGTTTTGCACTGATTACCGGAGAACCGGGACTGGGAAAAAGCAAAACACTGCAAAAAATTGCCCATCAACTCGAACAGATACCCGATCTGACCGTCGGTGTAATGCAACGACCACAAAGCAAGCTGGGCGACTTTTACCGGGAACTGGGCGAATTGTTCAATGTCAACATGTCCCCTTCCAACCGCTATGGAGGATTTAAGGCTTTACGGGACCGTTGGAAAAGCCACTGCCAGTCGACACTGCTTAAACCGGTTCTGCTTATTGACGAGGCCCAGCAGGTCTCAGCCGAGTGCCTCACCGAGCTGCGCATTTTACAAAGCCATAAGTTCGACTCGCAAAGCCTGTTGTTTACCATCCTTTGTGGTGACAACCGCTTGCCCGAAAGATTCCGAACCGCTGATCTGCTTCCCCTTGGAAGCCGTATCGGTCCACGGTTACTGCTCGAACCGCTTTCACCCGAGCAGCTCCAGGACTATCTGTATTTTGCACTCGAACAGGCCGGCAACAGCCAACTGATGTCCGATGAATTGATTCTTACGTTGTCCGGTCACGCGGCAAACAATCTGCGCGTACTCAATCAAATGGCTGCAGAACTACTCGCCGAGGCGGCCCGACAGAATTTGCCGCGTATCGACGAGTCTTTGTTCTTTCAATTGTTCTCACCACAAGGAACCAAACCGCGACGCAGTCGGAGAAATAAACAATAACTGCCGGTTCACATCATCCGGTAATTTGCCATTTGCCCGGTGAAACGGAGATAGGCTCTGCTGGGGAGCAACCTGTCAAGGGATAGCCGGGTGCAGGAGGCATTGAATAATGCCAAGAGGGGAGCAGCAGATCATACTTGCTGTTCCCCTCGCTTTTTTGGTTTTATTCAAGCCTTCCTGCCCATGCCTTAAAAAAAACCCAATCAAATCAGATTGCGCGTAGCGCATCCTTATCAAATCATTCCATCAATTGGGGTGATCGTGTTTCCATCAATTAGCGAGTCCACGCTCAGTCCACGGGCCATTTCGCTTATCCAATGCACGGCTCTGGTCCTCGGGCTGGCATTTCTCATGCCCCTGCCCTCCTGGAGCAAACCTGTCCATACACCTGGTGTACCTTCCAACAGCGACGCCAGAAGTTATCGAAAAGGCGTTGTTACGGCAGCGCACCCCTTGGCAGCAGAGGCTGGTGCCGTAGTACTGGAGAATGGCGGTAACGCCATCGATGCAGCGGTGGCCGTGGCTTTCTCGCTGGCAGTCACCTGGCCGTCCGCCGGCAATCTCGGCGGTGGCGGCTTCATGGTGATCTATCTGGCGGACGAGCAACGGGCAACTGCCATCGACTATCGCGAGATGGCGCC
>JAAETJ010000680.1 GCA_024228495.1 bacterium
CATGCAAAAATGCTGCGCGAGCGCCGCGCGCAACAACAGGCCACCTTACCTAAAAAGCGTGCGTTGCACTCTGTGCAAAAAAATACCGCTAAACCCGGCGGATCCTATAAACGAAAAATGCGAGACTCGCGCGCGACGCGCAGCCAACCAAAACCCGTCATGCCCCCTTCGCCTCCAATTGCTCTCCCTCGCTCAGATATTGGGGGAACATCGGGCAGCACGGCGCCTGCTGACGACAACGCAAGCTTTGACTTGTTTGCAGAATCTGGAGACGAAGAGGCTCGTAGCGCCACTCCCAAGCAACCAGTCAAAACGAAAACCAGCCCCGGTGCTGCTGTTGCTGTTGGCAACGAGAATCACACCGTTGTAAAAGTCTATTTCGCGACAGATCGACAGCGCACGGCAAGCACAAAACTGGCCAGCCTGTTTGGCGGGCAGCCGTCCGATCCCAAACGCATCAGCTATGGCATTTGCGAGGTTTCTATCCCCAAGGGCCATAAGCCCGGTGCCCTTGAAACGCCCTCTATCTGGCGTTTTGAATTCAAGGAAAACCCCGACAAACATGTGGTGCTTTTAAAGGTGCACCCGCAGGAAAAGAAAAGCTATTTCCACAATCTAAAAAGCATCATCTCTCGCTCAAAGGGTCAAAATGCTTTCATTTTTATTCATGGCTATAATGTCACCTTCACGGACGCCGCCCGCCGCACAGCGCAGATTACCTATGATCTGGGGTTTGATGGGGCTCCCGTATTTTACAGCTGGCCCTCAACGGGTGAACTTGGCGGCTATCCAACGGATGAAGAAAATGTCGCCTGGGCGCAGGAAAACGTAAAACAGTTTCTAAAGGATTTTGTCGAGCAAACGGACGCAAAAAACATCTATCTGGTGGCTCACAGCATGGGCAGCCGCGCACTGACCGGCGCAGTCTCTTCACTGGTTGTCGAAGCCCCGCAATTCAAAAAGCGCTTCAAGGAAATCATTCTCGCTGCTCCCGATATCAGCGCACGTATTTTCAAGGACAATATCGCTCCCAAAATGATCCAAGCCTCGAACAATATCACCCTTTATGTCTCATCAGATGACAAGGCACTGCTGGCCTCGCGTAAATTCCACGCCAATCCGCGGGCTGGAGAAGCTGGTGAAAATATTATTATTTTCAAGGGAATAGATACGATTGATGCCACGGGAATTGACGCCAGCCTGCTGGCCCATTCCTATTTTGCCGAAGCCAAGTCCATCATCTCGGACATTTTGGCGATCCTTAAAGGGGAACCGCCATCGGGTCGCAAAACACTCAAACCTATAAACACCAAGCATGGGATATATTGGGCTTTCACGAAATAGCATAAATTGGTATAGACACCTCGTGAGCTGCTGTTCTCAATGAGCAAACTCAGGGTGTGATCAATCAAAGGTAAAGTGAGCACATGGCAATGAGCACTGATCATCTGCGCACACAGATGAAAATCATCCAGGGTAGTTTTTCCAGTCGAGACCGCCGATCTGTGACCAATGCCATCGCTGATATGGGCCAGGATTTTCTTGCTTCTGGCGGCCCTAAAGTGATTGCCGGTTTCTTTCCAATCGGCGATCAGATCACGCCCCTCTTGTTGATGCAGGCCCTGTTTCATCGCCAGATCCCTCTCGCTCTGCCCAAACTTGACGATCAAAGCAAGCTGCGTTTTTACAGCTGGTGGCCAGGCGCAAAAATGCACACACCAAAAGGGGCTA
Organism: bacterium; assembly: GCA_024228495.1. GTDB lineage: Bacteria > Pseudomonadota > Alphaproteobacteria > Rhizobiales > JAKIUO01 > JAKIUO01. The sequence continues at coordinate 1,732 of JAAETJ010000680.1, forward strand.
TTCCAGAGCCACTCGAATGTGAAGAAGAGGTCGCTCCCGACTATCTGCTGGTGCCAATGCTGGGCTTTGATCAAATGGGCAATCGTCTGGGGTTTGGAAGTGATTTTTACAGTCAGGCTATCAGAACTGTACGATCTCGCAACGAGACAATCGTCGTTGGTATCGGCTTTGCCGAACAAGAGCTGGGCATCATTCTCGATGATCAAGCGGAGAGCCGGCTCGACTGGATCATCACCCAAAACGGACTGCGCGGCATGACGCAGTAGAGTACGGCGCGATCCTCGCTGCTATTTCTCCTTGACCGAACACATCTTCACTTCGACCATCAAATCAGAGGCAAGGTCTTCAAGTTTCTCGCAAAGCTGATCCATCTCCAGTCCATCCGGGAGCACAATATCAGCTTCGGCACTGAACATATGCTCGCCAGTCATCGAACCCTCGAAAATATGAGTACGCAGCTCATCCACATTGACCTTGTTGTCGGCCAGCACACGTGACACATCACGCACGATGCCCTTGTGATCCTGACCGGTCACCTCGAAATAGGCCTTGCGTCCGGTCTCTGCTTGCTCTGAGAAAGAAGTGGCGCTGGTCTCGCGCATGGAGATCGAAATACCGTCTTCATGCAGGGCATCCAGAGCCTTTTCGAGACCCGGTGCCTTGTCCTCATCAAGAGTTACGCGAAGAATACCCGCAAACTCGCCGCCAAGCCGCGACATGGCACTATCCACCCAGTTGCCGTCATAACTTGTGACCACATCTGCCAATAATTCGACAATGCCGGGGCGATCCTTTGCCATTACGGTCAAGACCAGTTCCATCTGCATGGGGTTCTTCCTCTCAATTGATCGATCTTGAGGTGAATTTAACATCTTTATAGCAAGAGGAAAAGTCGGATATTTGCAAGATTATGAGAGTGGCAAGAGGAAGCACCGCTAAAGCTGGATCATTGATGAAATTGCAAGTCGGGGTATTGTTTTCAACCCACATATTTATCGGGGATCCACTCTTGCCAGTTTTTCCTGGTGGCAATCAAAAAGCTAGCGTTTTTGATTTTGCCAGGCCAGAAAGTCGGCGAACAACTGTTCGCTATTGCCACCGTCTTTGACAGCCCCGCGCGTAGCCATGAACTGCTTGAAATTGACCATTAATTGTTCGCGGCGCTTTGCAGCGGCATCTGGAGTCAAAGCCGTGCTCAGTTTATTTTCACGATTCACCATCGTGGTTTTGGCATCGATCCACTGCTGTGCCGGCGCAAATCTGGTCATGCCGGGTACCGTCGCACGCAAATTGACCTCGGCCCATTTGGGATGCAGGTTTTGCGAGCTACGCAGCTTGGCGAAATGCTCGAAAAATACTTTGGTGAATTTGGATAAACGACGATAACGATCAGATTTTAGCTTCCAGTTAAACACTGCCAGAATGGTGCGTGTGGCAATCGTTGGCACTACCTGCCCTTTATTGATCAGTTCAGGATAGTCTTCATGGGTCAGCTGGGTCGGCAGGTGGGAGCCAATAAAAGCCGGGTCATAATTGATCGGTAACAATCTGATACCGGGAAATATATTTTTCAACCGCAAGACATTACGAATGGGCTTGCCGGTCACGCGCATCATCGCATCAAGGCGTCCTTCTTTGAGCGCCAGCGCCCCGTCACCTTCAGAGATACGGATCGTTTCAGATGGTTTGATGCCAAGCTTTTCAAACAGGACGAAGGCAGTCACCTCGGCGCTTGAATTATTAAATCCAACCCGCTTGCCATTGAGTTCAATTAGTGAGGATACCGTATTACCGGCATACAGATGCACCTCTTCATTAAACAGCCTGGTGATGTAATGAATGCGTTTTTCGAGGCTCTCATAGAGTGGCTTGTCCTTGAAGTAATCGATCACATCCATGTTCAAAATAGCCATATCGATGCCGCGTAAATAGAGGATATCGCGCACATTTGTGCCCCCGCCACCACCCAGAACGGGCAGCACTCGCAAGCCGTTTTTGTCACCCGCCGATTTGATCATATCCTTGATATCAGCACCAAATGCCGTGTATGCACCGGTCGTGCAACAACCCGACATCAGCGTCACTGTGTTCTGGTTGAGGGTCGCTTTATAGGCAACTTGCGAGCGCGGAACTCTGGAGCCAGCGGATGCTTTTCCAAGAGCGTCGGCCCTGTGGGTCGCCCGTGCTTTTCGAGCTGCGCGGACTTTCCTCAAAGCTTTGGCTTTTTGAACCTTGGTGAGCTTTTTGGATTTTTTGGTTTTTTGCGCCTGCGCAGATTCAACAAAAACTGTACTGGACAGCCCGGAGCTGACGAGAAAAACCAGGATCAGAAAAAGGATGGAGGCGCGCATCTTCCCGGTGATTGACGAAGGCCTGCATAACCGGGCTACGTGCACCTTTTTAGACCATTTACCAAACAAATTCACTTCAAACATGCTCAAATTCCCTACACTCAACATGAACCAACCCAGCTTCAAAACCCACTCTAACACCCACGCGTTCGTTCTGTAGCCAACAAAGCAGGAAACGCAAAGCGATGCAAAAACTTCTTGCCATGTGTGAGGTGTTACAAGTTCTGTGCCAGATGGGGGTGGAGTACCTGTAAGGAACCTCTATAAATTCACTGTTTCGCCCCCTTATATCCGGATGGCTGATTTTTTTACCTGGCGGCCTGATTGATACGGACCGCCCCCCGGTTCATCAAAGGTTACAATCCGGTTGTCGAGATTTTACGCGGACACTGCACTCACAGCTCGTGCCAAAACACTCAACCCGGCGCAGCAATACCGTGCTCAAAGGCAATGAGCCTTTTCATGTTATAGACCAGATTAATCATGCCGATGCGGACGCTGGTGCGCTCAATGCCAATTGAACGGATCAGCTTGCCGCCCATCGATCGTTCCTGAAAACCGAACACATGCTTGACGCGAACTCGCATCTTTGAGCGGGCTTTATTGGCCTTTTTCTGACGTTCGGCGAGCGGTTTGCCGCGCTTGAGCGGCATTGGA
>JAAETJ010000681.1 GCA_024228495.1 bacterium
CATCCACATTGATCCATGTACGGCAGCGCGAATGATTGTTGGCCTGCTGGGGCTTGATGGCAAACCATGGACATTGACGATTGATCGCACCAACTGGGACTTTGGAAGGGTGAGCATCAATATCTTGATGGTTGCTGTTGTCTGGAATGGTGTCGGCATTCCATTGATGTGGACACTACTGCCAAACAAGGGCAACTCATCGACGCAGGTTCGCACCCAGTTGCTGGATCGTTTACGGGCAACTTTCCCCGATATGAAAGTCACCATGCTGATGGGAGACCGCGAATTTGTTGGTGCCCATTGGATGGCTTATCTGGCTGAAAATAGTGTATATTTCGTACTGCGTCTGCGTGAAAACCAGTTTGTCGCCCGTGACGGCTATGCTACATGGCCGATCACTCGCATTGCACATCGCTTGAAGCCAGGCCAGACCATGAGGCTGAAAGACGCTTGCCATCTCAAAGACGGCCCGCCCTTGCGTATTGTCATCATGCGGCTCAAGTCCGGTGAGTTGCTGGCACTGGCATGTTCTTGCCGTCCAGCACGCGCGTTAGCGCTATACCGGCAACGCTGGACGATTGAAACCCTGTTTGCCAATCTCAAAACCAGAGGCTTTGATTTGGAGACAACCCATATCGCAAATCCGAAAAAACTCGCAACGCTGATGGCTATCCTGGCAATCGCTACCGCGCTTGCCGTAAAGACCGGTGTTGCCGCAAATGCAGCAAAACCCGTGCCCATAAAAAG
>JAAETJ010000682.1 GCA_024228495.1 bacterium
AATCTTTTCAATCTGTTCCGGTGTTAGGACAATCTCATGCTTGAGCTCCAGCAGATGAGCGGGACCGGGTACGCCGTTAAGTTCAGCTGCTTTTGCCAGACCCCATCCTGCGCCCTTTTGCAGTTCCGCGATATCGTCTGCCGATAGGCTCTTGATCATCCGTTTCTCCTGGCCTGCATATTTAGAAACATGATCGCCGGAAGTTTGTGCGAGCGCTATCGGGCTCGACATTGCCAGAGCCAGGCCAGCTATCGTTATCAGGTTACGCATGGAGGTCTCCTTGTTTTCGGTTGCGATATATTACCGGCGGGTCAAAATATCTGATATGATAATAATCATGTTAACCAGGTTTTTTGATATACTGCGCGACAAGGGTGAAGCACAGGAGCGCTATGATGCCGGTGCCCTGCTTTTTGCCCGTGGTGATGAAGTTGAATCGCTTTATTTTCTGGAACATGGTGAAATAAAGCTCTCGCGGACATCGGCGAGTGGCAGGGAGCTGGTGCTGCACCG
>JAAETJ010000683.1 GCA_024228495.1 bacterium
AATTGCCAAAAAGCTCCTCGACGATAGCGGCAATATTCTTCTGATTAGTGTTATCGAACAAGCTCCCAGGTATGTCGATGCTCAATTACCGAAAGGCATTCAGGACAACGTAAAAAGACGAGCATTGTCAGAACTTAAGAACATTGCAGAAGATGAAGGCATTGGCTCGAATATCCAGTTGCGCTCAGGCCATGCAGCGAATGAAATTCTAGAGGCAGCAAAATCACACAACGCAGACATGATCATCATTGCATCACACCGACCGGGCCTATCTGATTACTTTCTGGGTTCAACTGCAGCTAGAGTTGTTCGTCATGCCGGATGCCCAGTCCTGGTGGATCGTTAACAAAGGCATCCTGTCTGGAGGATGTTGGCAATATAGATGGAGAAAATTCTATGGCATTTGATCGAATAAAATCAGAAATATACATGCTGCTGACCGAAATGGAAAACCGCCCGCATGACAAGTGGGAATTGCATGAAATGATTTCAGAAAAGCTCAATGAACTTCGCGCCTTTGGATTGCCGTTACCTCAAGACCTGGTGGAATTGGAAGAGAAACTTTCTGCTGAACTGAACGTGGTTACAAAAAGCAATTAAGTGTCTGAAGTGAAGCAGCTGAATTCATTCAGTCTTTCGCAGGGAGCCTTTAGGCGACGCAAGATAGAGCTTTGTCCTTCGAAGGCAGAGGCCGCAGATTCGAATTCTGCCGGGTGCGCCAAATTTTTCAATGCTGGCATTATCCCCGGCATTATATAGCAGAACACCTTTAAAATGATCATGCAATCAGGAGCGAAAAGCGACCGGTGCCGGTGCGCCGCCCTCGCGGAGGCCGGGCATAAGCCCGAATAGCCGTGAGCGAGAAAAATCAAAACTGAATCAAAATGGAGGTGTTCTGCTATACCTTGTCAAAACCGGCCGCTTGCACCACACTGACCCATGCACAAATGGATAAGACTTGCACTGCTGCTGCTGATCCTCCCACCCGGTGTAACGCAGGCATCGGGCAAAATACCCGTCGAACTGGAACTGGTGCTTGCAGTCGATGTGTCAAGTTCGATGGACAAGGACGAACAGCGCCTGCAGCGCGAGGGCTATGTCGCGGCGCTTCGCCATCCCTCGGTGCTGAAC
>JAAETJ010000684.1 GCA_024228495.1 bacterium
AGCATATTGGGCGATTCATCCATGCCGGTGTGTTCCGACATGCGCGCGGCTCTTAACACGGGTTCGCCGATGATTCTCGGCAAAAGCCAGAGATAAACGATCAGCCAGGTTTGAAAATAGATCGAAACCCCTGCAAGGATGGCATAAATAAAAACCATAAGACGGGCTTCGTTGGCCACCGGGCCAAGCTCATTTGATGGAATGAATTCACGCTCTTGTTCCTTGAAGACACCAATGCTATGGCTGATCAAATTGCCGAGCATTCTGTGCCAAATGTTGTAGCTTGAAACATGTAAAAGATATTCACCAAAGCCACGCGGAAAGGCAACGCGGTCAGGGTCCAGCTCGGGGTGTTGGGTATAGGTGTGGTGCGCCATGTGGCGGTATTTCAGATATAAAAATGGACGCAGGATCAGTAGCCCGGAAATGCGGCCAACCAGAACGTTTAGCCAGCGGGTCTTGAAGGCGCTGGAGTGACAGGCTTCGTGCATCGGAGCAAACAGGAATGCGATCAAGGTGCCCTGAAGCAGCAGTAGCGGAAGGCTCCACCAACTACCGATGGCGATATACAGGAGATATCCGGTAATGCCGATTGCCCCGAGATGGGCGGCAAAATGGAGAGCCCCCGCCATGTTGGTCCTGCGCATATAGGGCTTTAGTTCTTTACGTGAGATAATGTCGTGGCCAGCGGCGCGCCAATCTTTCCCATCCATAATCAGTTCTGCTCTTTATCAGTTTGTTAAAAAAATCTGTTTGATCAGTAGCGATCGTCTGGATAAGAAATTAATTTACTTCCGCTTCAGGCACAAATTCATTTTTTAGAATCTCGCATTCAAAACTTGAATTGGAAAGATTATCAGGGAGAGAAGGCTCCTCGGTGAATTACAGATACCTAAGACGATATTTGATTATTAAACCAGTCTTTAAAAGTATCCCGCTCTGCCGGGTCCATTAGATGGCATTTCACCTGCTTGTTGAAACTGTTTTGGCGCACAAAATCTTTGTCAAGAGCTTGCCGCTGCTCGGTGATTGACACGGACTTCTCGGAACAAACCCACACAAACAGGAGAAGATATATTTTTTTTTGCCACACAGGGCCTGTATGCTGTTTAATCTAATGTGTTTCAATCGTTAAAAAGGCAAGATATTATGCGCTACATCAACTTCAATCAGCTACGTTCATTCCATGCGGTGGCCAAGACCGGGAACGTCACCGCCGCGGCAAAATTGTTGAATATCAGCCAGCCCACTGTCACCACACAACTCAAGCAGATGGAAGAGCGCTATGGCGTTGAGCTCGCCTATAGAATCCATCGGGGAGTTCGTCTATCGCCATTGGGTGAGCAGCTTTATAAATTAACCATGCGCATTTTCGCACTTGAAGATGAAGCTCTGGATTTGGTCGATGCGATCAATAGCTTGCAACAAGGCACCCTAAGCGTCGGTGCGGTCGGGCCTTTTTTTGTAATGAAGCTGCTGGCTGAATTCAATAGCAACTACCCCGGCATTAAAATCACTTTGAACAGCGGCAATAGCGAAGAAATCATTCAACAATTGCTCAACTTCCAGATTGATATTGGAATCGTTGGAAATATCAAGGTCGATCCGGCCTTTAAAATACAGCCCCTGGTAAAAAAGGATGTTGTGCTTGCCATTGGTCAATCCCATCCCTGGTATAAAAAAGACAAGATCGACATCGACGAACTGGCCGGAGCCGACCTGGTCCTGCGAGAATCGGGTTCCGAAACCCGGCGCGTGCTGGAGGACGCCCTGCAAGAAAACGATATTCAGCCCAATATTATTATGGAAGTCGATCGCGATGCTTTGCGCGAAGCCTCGATAGAAGGCCTGGGTGCGGGAGTTATCTCCGAGGCGGAATATCGACCGGGGATGGATTTTAAAATTGTTAGAATTGAAGGCGCCGATATTTTTACTGAAGCCTTCATCGTTTGCTTAAAGGAGCGTGCCGAAAATCGCCTGGTTAACAGTTTCATGACCATTCCCGACGCTATCCGCGAAAAGGGTAACGACCTCGTTTGATTGATTGTCTGCTGATTGACTGTTCGCCGGCCATTCAACCATACAAACAGGGAAAGGCCTCCCGATTCAGCATTGCAAAAATGTATAGCAAGCCGTGAAATTTTGAATTTCACAGACCTTTGACCAATCCTTAAACTGCTCCCGAACCTGGCAATCCGCAAGCTTTTTAACAATCCAGGTCAGGAGCAATCCCTTGGAAGATATTGAAAACTTATTAGAGATCGCCGATGCCGTTTTAGACTATGACGGAGAACAGGTCGAGCGTCTCGTTAACCGTGAACTCGACGCTGGTACGCCGGTTAAACAAGTGCTGGATATCGGATTGATTGAGCCGATGGACGATATCGGCGAACAATTTTCAACCGGCGAAATTTTTGTCCCGGAAATGCTGATGGCGGCAAATGCCATGAAATCCGGTTTGAATGTCCTGCGGCCTATATTGGCGGAGAACAAATCGGAACCGGTTGGCAGAGTGGTGATGGGTTCCGTGCAGGGAGATCTCCACGATATTGGTAAAAACCTGACTGGAATGCTACTGGAAGGGGCCGGTTTTGAAGTGATCGATCTTGGCGTCGATCAAAAACCTGACCTTTTCGTTGCGGCCGTGGAGGAACACGATCCCGATATTGTCGGGCTTTCCGCTTTGCTGACAACGACCATGGGCGCGATGAAAATTACCACCGAGTTGCTCAGAGAGAAGTTCCCCCAGGTTAAGGTTATGGTGGGTGGCGCGCCCGTAACGCAAGAGTTCGCCGATGCGATCGGCGCCGACGGTTACAGCGAAGACGCCCCGGGAGCAGCCATTTTGGCCAGAAAATACATGGATGAGTTATCCGCTTAGTCGGCGTAATTACAAATACTCAAACACTGGAGAATATAAATGGATTCACGAGAAAGGGTCGCCCTGACCCTAAATCATGAAAAAGCCGATCGCATG
>JAAETJ010000685.1 GCA_024228495.1 bacterium
GAGTTTGACGGCTTTGATCGGGAAGTTCTAACACCTGCTCCCAGACGTGAGCAACCGCATCTGCCTGAGTCTCTTTTTTTTTTTTGTTTAGGGCAATATTGTGGATGGAATTTTCAAGTACGCCATCAATCCAAAACTGCTTTACCTTACGTAGCAAAATACCAAGGTCTCGCCGTTCTTGTGTTCCTGCTGGCGACAAAAGTTGGGGCGGCGCCTCAAAGGTTACTGTAATGATTTTGTCGCCTTGAACCTTATCACCCGAGACCTTATCACCCTGCACTTGGTCACCATACACATTGACATCTCGACCAGCAATGTTTTGAGCTTCAACCTTAGCCCCTGGCCCCACTGCGGAACCAGGACCAACATTACCGGCAATATGAATATTTGTTTGACCAGGCGCTTGTAACTCTAGTTTTTTGCTTTCCGCAATTTGAACTTCGGTTGGGGGGGTATCCGGCCAGGTTATTGCAGGGCGGGCTTTGGCACAGGCAGTAACAAATTCTCTTAAGCGACCACGCCGGGAAAAGTGTAGAATCAAGTTTTGTATCTTGGGCAGCTTGCTATCTCCAGCCAAATGCTCATAGTCTATTCCCAAGTCAAAAGAGAGAATTTTTAATTCAGACAGGTTAAAGTGATGGTCAACTTGTTGTCGTAGAGTGGATACATACTCACTGAAATCGTCACTCATGGCTAGCCTAACCTGGATTAGTTAACTTAGTCCATAAACTTATGGGTCTTATCTAAGTGTGAAAATAGTAAAGCAAATTATACCAGAGTAATGTTGATGAGCCGGATATTCATCAGTTTTCAAAGAAACAAGAAATTATTACCGAGATAAATTGTTACCAAAATCCAAAGAGTATAAGGATTCTTGTCGTTTTATCAGTGGCTTTCAGTGAATTATTTTTGTTGCAGAAAGGTTCCTTTTTACTTTAGTTGAATAATAGCCTTTTGACGAAACTATTATGGCTCGTTTTGGTATGAAAACCTATCAGGAAAACAGGCAAAGTGTAATAAAATTGATAGTATATTTCTTATGGATAATTGACAATTATTTGCTTCTCCTCGCCAGATGATAGTTGAATATTATAGAAATATTTATCTTCGCGAGTAGAAGAAGAAGAAATATTGTAACTGATAAAATAAGTCCCAGGTCCTAAGAAAAAAGTAGCTATGCCTCTTGTATCGGTGTTCTCACTCCGGTATTCTCCCCAGGGTTGCTGTCAACGACAATTAGAAATGCCCATCAGCGACAATTAGAAATACCCATCAACATTTCAATAAAACGCCCCGATACAAGCTGCCAATCAGCTTGCAAATATGTGCCATAAACCCTCCTTTCAGATGTTATCTGTCACCAAATCTCGTTCAGCAAAACGGCCGTTTCTTCCAACTTCGCCGCCGTCAATCCGTCCGACCTACCCACATACCGTTTGTGTAAAACACCGTGAACACGGCGATACGCATACCACAGCCAACCTTGTCGCCGAGATTCCTTACGAAAAGAAACAGGTGCAAACAGCGGTCCGTTTCCGCGAAACAAGTCACGACGCTGCGCACTGAAATAACGGAAAGCAGTTGCCGTTTCCAGCCAGAGAAACCATGTAGATGAATCGACGGTACAGACAGGAGTCGGGTCAGGATAACAAAACAACTGTTGGTCGCGGATTTGCGGGGTTGTTTTGGTCATTGTTTTGTCCGTTGAAAAAGTTACCCTACGTTTTCAAGGGCGGGGAGCGGTTGTTGGCTCTGTTTCGCCGCCTCTTCCATGCGCATACTCTTGATGTCGCGTCCAAATTCAATGATGATACTGTGATGAACGACGCGGTCGATGGCGGCCGCAGTCGTCAGCGGGTCTTTGAATATCTTGTCCCATTCCGAAAAGACAAGATTGGAGGTAATCACCAAAGAGCGCCGCTCATACCGCTCGGACAAAAAAGTAAACAACACCTCCATTTCTTCCCGACTTTGCTGCACATACCCAATATCATCCAGAATGACCACCTCGAACTTATCCAACCGCCGTAGTTCTCGCTCCAGTTCATACTCTCGTTTGGCATGTAAGAGTCGTCCCACCAGTTTGAATGTGGGCACAAACAAGACCGAACGGCCGTTTTCCACCAAACTATGACCAATCGCCGCCGCCAGATGAGATTTTCCAGTCCCCGGCAAGCCAAAACACAACACATTCTGTGTCCGATTGACAAACGCCCCTTCCTGCAAATGAGGGAGTTGCCGCCGAATACGCAGCGGCAAGCGACTGTCATCAAAAGCAGCAAACGTTTTACCCGGTGGCAATTTGGACAGCGTGCGCAGGCGTGAAATACGGCGCAAGCGCCGCGCCTCCACCTCCTGTTCCAGCAGGTGAGACAAAAAAACATCTAACGGCCAGTTGTCTCGTTCAGCACGCACCATACTCTCCTCAAGTACCGTCGCCATCGTCGGTAGTCGCAACGCTTTACAATGCAAACGAACCATCTCTTTGGCACTCATATGCCCACCTCCTGCAATAATTGGTCGTACAGATGCAACTGCACCACAGGCTGCGCCATCATCGGCACGACCGCCGTTTCCACCTGTAGCATCCGTGCCACATCTGCATCACTCCACGCCGCATCGCCAGCCAGCAGCGTTGCCAACGCCGCCGCCACATCACATTCCAGATGACGCGCCGCCAAATGGAGAATGCGCAAATAGATCAGGTCAGCGCGACGGGGCACATAGCCTCTATCCAGTTCTTCCCAGGCACGCCGAAAGATAAGCGAAGGAAACAGGTCATCCCGATACCGGTAGCGACGAAAGCCGCCCGGTTTACGCAGCAAGCTCTCAATCACATGCCGATAATTCACCTGGTGCGTGTCCTTGCCAATGAGACGGGAAACCGTCTCTATCAATTGACCCGCGTAATAAATCTGCAATGACCATTCATGGATATACACCGTCACCATTTTGCCGATCAGCGATGTGGGCACAGAATACGTCTTCCCCATCACCCGAATCAGGCTGCCTCGGCTCACTCGTGCCCGCTGTTTGTTCCCCGTTGCCAACGGGGTCACCTGCAATGGTCTCATCACCGCCACTTCTGCTGCCAGCCGTTGCTGCCGCCCTTTGTTTCGCTTCTCCATCACCCCAAACAGAAATGCTTCATACTCCTCCAGGCTGTCAAAATCGCTGCTGCCACGCAGTAACAACTGCTGCCGCACCGCTCGTTTGAACGTGCCATTACTCGACTCCACGTCCCCATTCTCATTCGATGCGCCGACATGAATCGCTTGTGGTTTCAATCCATAATGGGTCAGAATATGCAGATACTCATCCGTGTAGGCGCGCTCTTTTCCCGCCGTCTCCACTTCATTCCATCCCAATCGGCGCGTCGCCGCAGAGCTGTTGTCCGTCTGTATAATGCGCGGTAGATAGCCCAATTTCACCAACGCGCTTTGTAATCCCAGCCGCACGGCTCCCAACGATTCTGACTGCACCACACGCCCCCATTCCCAGTTAGAATAGGGCAGCACGCAGTGGATCAGCATGTGCTTGCACGGCACTCCCGCTATCGTGACCCCCAATCCGGTCATCCATGTCCCGTCTAGCTGCATCATTTCGCCGGGCTCTCGCACCTGGTCAAAGGTGGCCATTTGCCCTTGATTGAGCGCACGCCATTTGGCGACTCGTCTTTGCAATGTTCGCAGTTGATTCTCCTGGTACTTTCCTGGCTGCTGGGTACAGACCCAGTCGAACAACGTCTTTGCTTCCAACTCTGGCGCATCTGCTAACATCTTTTCTAGCACCGGCCAATCTGCGGCAAACACATCTACCCTTGTCCGATATGTACGTGGCTGCTGCAACTGACTCGGCAACACCCCTAACTTCTCATATTTGCTCACTGTTTTACGGCTACGCAGATTTGCCGTGACCGCTGCCTGCTCCTGACTTTTACCCTTCTTTCGTGTACGCATTGCAATCCTCACTTGTGCGTCTGTGGCTGTCATCTACTTTGCTCCTCACATA
>JAAETJ010000686.1 GCA_024228495.1 bacterium
AATGCCTTCAACAGGTTCAAAAAGTCCTTTAAAATCCCCGCTCTTTTTCAGACGCTCCAGGGTCCATTGGACATCTTTGGCCGTAAATGGATTCCCGCTGTGAAATTTCACGCCGCTGCGCAGATAAAAGCGCATGGTGCGATCATCGACGGTTTCCCATTTTGTCGCCAAACGCGGCTCAAATGTCATCTCTTTGGTCCAGCGGCATAACGGATCAAAGACCATATGGGAATATTGTGCCATTCCTCCGCTGAGCTGCTCGTGAGGATCCATTGAAACCGGATCTGAGTCCATAACAAGTCGGAGTGTTTTTGCGCCTGCCGGCGGAACAAAAAAGACCACCGCAAGCAAAAGGGACAACGTTAGCACTCGACATAATGTTTTCATACAAATCTCCTGCACAGATCGTAAAAAATTCTCTTCAGGAAAACAAGTGACAGACCACACCATGCCTCTCATTGGTCATAACCGTCTTTGGCGTGACTGTATGGCATTGCTCCATGACTTCCGGACAGCGGCCTGCAAAGCGGCAGCCCGGCGGAATATTGATGGGCGAAGGAATTTCACCTTTTATCGGTATGTGTTTGTGTTTGCGCTCAAATTCAGGGTCCGCTTCTGGATTCGATCCGATCAGCAGTTTCGTATAGGGATGTTTGGGGTGAAAAAACACCTCGTCGGCCAAACCGATTTCAGCCATCGCCCCCAGGTACATCACGACAATACGATCGGATACATACCGGACCATCGAAAGATCGTGCGCGATAAACAGCAGGCTTAGCCCCAACGTATCTCTGAATTCGCCCAAAAGGTTGACGACCTGCGCTTGGACCGAAACATCCAGAGCCGATATGGGCTCGTCACAAACGACGAATTTCGGCTCCAGAACCAACGCTCTTGCGATCCCGATGCGCTGGCGCTGTCCGCCGGAGAATTCATGACAATAGCGCGACATGTGATCCGGCTGCAGACCCACCCGCCGCAGCCACTCCGCCACCCGTTCCTTGATATCTTTCGCGCTAAAACCACCTTGCAGGTGAAGACCTTCGCCGATGATTTCCAGAACCGTCATCCTCGGGTTCAATGAGGAATACGGATCTTGAAATATCATCTGCATTTCGCTGGAATATTTTTTGTAATCAGCCGGTTTAAAATGCGCCGGCGTCTTTTCACCCTTATACCATACTTCTCCGGAGGTTTTATCATGAAGTCCCACAACCGCTTTTCCGAAGGTCGACTTGCCCGAGCCGCTTTCACCCACGAGTCCGACGATCTCATTTTCCATGATTTCCATCGAGATCCCATCGCAGGCGTGGACGGTCTTATTTTTGCCGATTTCGAAATATTTCTTTAACTCTTCTGTTTTAATAATCACGTTCATGTCGCTTTCTCCGTATAACCGACCTGAAAAAGATCCCCTTTCACTTGCGGGGCATCCCTATGCTGCAGCCAGCAACGCGCGAAGTGATCCCCTTCAATGGTGAATTCACCAGGATTATGATGTTCGCACAGCTCCATGGCATAGGGACAACGGGCAAAATAACTGCAGCCCTCCGGCGGTTTAAAAAGATCCGGGGGACTGCCGTCAATCGGCATGAGTTGGTGGTCGGCTGCCTCGACATTGGTGGGCATGGCGTGACGCAGCCCCATGGTGTAAGGATGCGCCGATTTGTAGAAGATGTCATCGACAGGACCCGCCTCAACCACTAGGCCGGCATACATGACCGCGACATCATGGGCCATCCTGGCGATGACGCCCAAATCGTGGGTAATCAGGATGATGGACATCTTCTCGGTCTGTTGCAGCGCATGCATAATTTCGAGGGTTTGGGCTTGAATGGTGACATCCAGCGCCGTGGTCGGCTCGTCCGCTATCAAAAGTGTCGGATTGCACGCCAGGCTCATGGCGATGATGGATCGCTGCAGCATTCCCCCGGAAAATTCAAAGGGATACTGATCGGCCCGTTTTTCCGCTTCCGGGATTTTGGTCTTTTTTAGAAGCGTAACCGCCTTTTGCATGGCATCGGCCTTGCTTGCGCCCTGGTGAACTTTCACGGTTTCGGCAATTTGTTTGCCGATCTTCATGGTGGGATTCAGAGAGCTCATGGGATCCTGAAAGATCACCCCGACCTCTCTGCCCCTGAACTTATTTATTTCGGCAGGCCCCAAGCCGATCATTTCCTTGCCGTTTAACCGGGCCGAGCCGGCGGTGATCCGACCGGGCGGCATGGGAATTAATTGCATAATGGATTGCACGGTTACCGATTTGCCACAGCCGGATTCGCCGACGACGCCCAGGGTTTTTCCTCTTCTTACCTGATAACTGACACCGCGTACCGCCTTGACAATCCCGCCGTAGGTGTCGAATTCCACATTGAGATCTTTCACGTCTAAGACAATATCAGATTTTTCTTTCATTACTCTCTTGACCTCATACGGGGATCTAAGGCATCCCTCAATCCATCCCCTAAAAGATTGAATGCCAGTACCGCGATACTGATCATGGCCGCCGGAAAAATCAGTTCATGGGGATGGGACAGCATGGTCTTGATCCCTTCATTGCACATGGACCCCCAAGACGGTGTCGGCGGTGCCACGCCCATTCCGATGAACGACAGAAAGGCTTCGGTGAAAATACATGACGGCACGGCAAACGTTAACGAGACAAGGATCAACCCCATCGTATTGGGGATCATATGTCGTAAGATTAAATAAGTGCTCTTGGCGCCTAACAATTGGGCGGCCTGGATATAGCCTTCTCCGCGCATTTGCATAATCTGCCCTCTGACCAGGCGCGCCGTACCGGGCCATGAGAGAATCACCAATGCAATCAGCATGGGAATGACCCCGCTTTCACCCGGTCCGATGCCGAAAACAATTTTAAACAGAATCATGAAAAGCAGAAACGGAAGGGC
>JAAETJ010000687.1 GCA_024228495.1 bacterium
AGCGATTGCGCGCACAAAAGCAACGCAAGAAGGCGAGGATTTGATAGCTCGGGCAGATGCCATGTATGAGCATATTCAGGGCGCATTTATGCGCGAGGCTTTTCCGATTTTGCCCTTGATTATGATAATTATGTCGTCTTCTACTTTGTTGAGGAGAATTCTAGCGGAACATGCTGACCCGGTAGATCTAGCCGCGATTCAGAGCGGGCTGGAAGGGAATGTGACAACGGAAATGGACCTGGAGGTGGGGGACCTGGCGGATATTGCGCGAGATAATCCCGCAATTGTGGCGGCCTTTGAAGATGAGGACACGGACAGCCTGCTATCTCGGATTCAAGCCATCCCCGGTAATGAGCGTTTCTTGGCTGCATTGGATGAGTTTTTGGAGAAGTATGGTGTGCGTGCGCCGGGTGAGATTGATGCGGCGCGCACGCGCTGGCTAGATGATCCGACGCCGCTGTTGTTGGTGATGCGCGGGAATTTGCGTAACCCCGAGGCGGGCAGCCACCGTGTGCATTATGCGGGGTTGATTGAAAAGGCCGAGGCGGCGATTCCCCGTCTGGTTGAGGCGACACGCACCGGCCCGATGGGCTGGCTGCGCGCCAGAGTTGTGAAGCGATTGTTGGCTGTGTTCCGGGCGTATATGCCGGTGCGTGAGCATCCAAAATATATGTTGGTACATTTTTTCCAAAATGTGCGGGTGACGATGCAAGCGGTGGCGGTTGAGTTTGTATCGCAGGGCAGGATGACGGATGTGGAAGATATTTGGTATTTGACATTACCCGAGGCAATTGATGCGTTGAAAAAGCCCGAGACGGAGATTATGACGCGGATTGCACAACGTAAGCTGGCGCATGCGCATTATGCCAAACTGACCCCGCCGCGTGTAATCACGAGCAATGGTGAGATCATCAAGGCGGTGCATTCCACAGAGAATATGCC
>JAAETJ010000688.1 GCA_024228495.1 bacterium
CAAAATATAAGCGGTGGACTGCATCAGGGGAATATTGCCGCCAACGCTTTGATGCATCAGGCGAAAATCGATTTAAGTTACGATGCCGCGTCAGGCTCCCCTGTTGTTACAAAGAGTGGAGCTGTTAATAACGCCAATAAAGTTAAACTTAACAAGCAGCTTGCAAGCCAAGAGCAAGTTGGTGAATTGAATAGTGGTATAGCTGAAAGAATAGCTGGTGCAGGGACGAATAAGAAGCTTAGAGACGCTCCAAGATTGGCAAATGAATACGGCGGTAATAAGGGTGATTATGCAAAAATAAGAAGTTCTAGCCGGACTCATTCGGATGGGTTTCGTCAGGAAACCCACGCATATCAAAATACAAGAACAGGTCAAGTCGTAGAGCATAAAACCAAAATTGAAGGACACTAGCCTTAAATGAAAGTTTTGTGTATTCAAAATACAGTCGATGATGACTTAGCAAAAAAGGTTGGTTTGCTTGAAGGTGAGCCAAGGTTGTATCGCTCTATAACGCCTGGTAACGAGTATATTGTTCTTGGGATCTCATATGATCCTTCATCAACTTGCTATGCGGGAAAGCCAATGGTAGAAGTGAAAAATGATGACGGTGGGTTGTCATCGATTCCATTATTTTTGTTTGATGTTATTGATGGGGTTGCATCGAAGCATTGGCAATGTAGGTTTAGTGTTAATGGGGTTCTTACATTTTTACCAGAATCATTTTATACAAAGTATTATCACGATGATTTGAGCGAAGGAATGCCAGAGGTGGTAGATAATTTCAAAGAAGTTTGTAGGGTTTTTGAGAATGAATAAATCTGAACTTTAATCTAAGTCAATCCCCTCAATCCTGACTACTTCTTCAAATCGCTGAAAATCCTTGACGTTGTGAGTTAGCAGGCAGGGGATATCATAAGCCAGCATGGACGCCACGATATTGGCATCATGAACCTGCTTACCCCCGATCTTGAAATCACCCATCAGCTTGATCAGTTGCTCTGAAACGGCGGCGGTATCGTCCGCCACTTGAAACCGTTCAAAAAATTGATCGATCTGTTCAAGCACGGTGGCTCTGGGCAAGTTCTCAAAAACCTGCGGACGAGTGAGTGTGACTAAATATTCCCGAATAACCTGACGGCTGATCCAGATTGCCCGTCCTGCGTCGTGCGCGGTGTTGATAGCTGCCAATGCTTGCTCATGGAAAGGGGTTTCAATGATATTGGCATAAACAAGAATATTGGTATCAATGAATAAAGGGCTATCGTCCATCGTCGCCATACATATCCTCTCTGCTTAAGCCTAAATCATTTGGCCATGTGGCAACGCTCATTACTGGAAAATCCAGTGACTGTTTACTGGTAGCAGTCTTTCTTTGCCTTGCTCGTTGCTTTAAAAAATCTACGAAATCTTCCACTTCTGCTATCCGATCCGTGGGAAGCGATTGAATCTTCTCAATCAGTGCTTGAGTGCTGTGCATGGGTGTTGCCATTTCTTAATCCTCTTTTTAGCCGCTTGCTTGTTGTCGGTCAAAAGGTGCAACCGCGCCTTCAACCCGTCGTTTAACGATCATGGCATCAATCATTGTAATAATAGCTTCCTGATCGCCGCTGTCGAAGCTTTCCAGTTCATGTAGTCGTTCAATTAGTCGCATATTGTGCAAAGTCTGTATCTGATCTCTGTTGCCCATAATGAGGTAATCAAGGGTAACGCCTAGCACATCGCCAAGATGTACCAGCTTCTCAATCGGCGGTATGTGCATACCACATTCGTACTTGTTGAGCTGCGCAAACCGAATATCAACCTGGTTCGCCAGTTCTTTTTGTGTCCAGTCTTTTTGTTTGCGTAGTTCTTTCAGGCGCATACCAAAGGCTTTGCGAATATCTTCGTCCTGCATGATTGTCAGTAGCTCAGTGACCATTTAGTGCCTCCTAGTATATGTGCATGTTCGTAATACGCCTTGACAGGAATATTTAAAGCGAATATAACACGGTACGTAAAACGCATCAACTTGATGCTTGACACGTTTTGGAGGCAAACACCTATGGCACGAATACCCAATAATGAACTCGACCGCCTGAAACGCGAAGTGGCTTTGGTTCGCCTGGTGGAATCGTCTGGCGTCGAACTGAAAAAGCACGGCAAGGATTATCTCGGCCTGTGCCCGTTCCACGATGACAAAGAACCCTCGCTGGTCATCTCGCCAGATAAAAACCTCTGGCATTGTCTCGGTGCCTGTTCAGAAGGTGGTGACGTAATCCAGTGGGTGATGAAGCGCCAGGGCGTGAGCTTCCGCCATGCTGTGGAGTTGCTCAAAGACGGTGATGCCGCCTTGTCGGTTCCCGCGTCACCAGTGAAACGCAATACCACCGCCAAGCATTCCACCCCTTTAGCCGCCAATCCCGACGACCAGAAACAGCTTGCCGTAGTGATCGACTATTACCACGATACGTTGAAACAAAGCCCCGGGGTGTTGGATTACTTGATCAGTCGTGGCTTGAATCATCCTGAACTGATCGACACCTTCCGGCTTGGTTATGCCAACCGGACATTGGGCTATCGCCTGCCAGAGAAAAACCGCAAGGCTGGTGCCGAAGTACGCGGCCAGTTGCAGAATATCGGCATCCTGAGGAAATCCGGACATGAGCACTTTAGCGGCTCCTTGGTGATCCCAGTGATTAGTCCCGAAGGCATAATTACGGAGGTTTACGGTCGTAAGCTGTTGGGTGCAAAGCTGAGAAAAGGAACGCCCCAGCATTTATACCTTCCGGGTGCTCATGCCGGTGTATTCAACGAGCAAGCGTTACAAGCATCAGACGAAATCATCCTGTGTGAATCACTGATTGACGCCTTGACCTTCTGGGTATCTGGTTATCGAAACGTTACTTGCAGTTATGGCACATCGGGTTTTACTGGCAATCACCTTGCCGCGTTCAAACAACATGAAATTAAGAGAATCTTGATTGCTTATGATCGTGATGAAGCCGGAAATACGGCTGCTGAACAACTGGCAAAAAAACTCACCAAAGAAGGCATAGACTGCTTCCGTGTACTGTTCCCAAAAAACATGGATGCTAACGAGTATGCACTACAGATAACGCCTGCGGCCAAGAGTCTTGGTGTGGTGTTGCGGTCGGCGGAATGGATGGGAAAGGGTAAAGCACCAGGGCTGAACACTGGCTGTGCCAGTGATGAAATCATTGACACGGAAACGGGTGAAGTGATTACCGTGCCAGTAGCAAGCACTGAACCAGAATCCAATCCCTCTTTAGCTGCTGACGTACAGGGAAGTACTAATGCCGTGAGTGCAGGAAGCACAGGAACGGTGAAAAAGAAAATCGCCGAACCCACTGAAGCCAGCCCACAACCCAAACCTGCCGATGCCATTGAGGCCGAAGTCACCGAGCATGAAATCAACATGACCTTCGGCGACCGGCAATACCGTATCCGTGGCTTACAGAAAAACCTAAGCTTCGAAGTGCTGAAAGTAAACGTCCTGGTTCGCAGAAATGAGGCGTTCCACGTCGATGCCCTGGAACTGTACAACGCCAAACAACGAGCGGCGTACATCAAGGCGGCCAGTATCGAACTGGGTCTGAAAGATGACATATTAAAAAGCGATCTGGGTAAAGTCTTGTTGAAATGCGAAGCCTTGCAAGAGCAGCAAATCAAGAAAACCCTTGCCCCGGAAAAGCCCGAAATATCCCTAACTGAATCCGAACAAACCGCCGCACTGGAACTATTAAAATCCTCTGACCTGATGAACCGTATCCTCGCCGACTTCGAGCATTGCGGCGTGGTGGGCGAAGCCACCAATACCTTAATAGGTTATCTTGCTTGCGTGAGTCGTAAACTGGACAAACCGCTGGCGGTGATGATCCAGAGCACCAGTGCTGCCGGTAAATCCACCTTGATGGATGCGGTACTGGCACTGATGCCGGAAGAAGAACGGGTGCAATACTCGGCCATGACCGGGCAAAGCCTGTTCTACATGGGCGAGACCAACCTGAAACACAAGATACTGGCGATTGCCGAAGAAGAAGGCGCGGAGCAAGCCAGCTATGCCTTGAAGTTATTGCAGAGTGAAGGCGTAATCACCATTGCCAGCACCGGCAAGAACGAGACCACCGGTGATATGGAAACCAAGGAATACCGTGTAGAAGGCCCTGTCATGTTGTTCCTGACCACCACGGCCATCGACATCGATGAAGAACTGATGAACCGTTGTCTTGTGTTAAGCGTGAATGAATCCAGAGGTCAGACACAAGCGATCCATGCCATGCAACGTCAGCAACAAACCCTGGAAGGCTTACTGGCTGCGGAAGATAAAAAGCACATCATCGACAATCACCGTAATGCACAACGGCTGATCAAGCCTCTTTTAGTCGCTAATCCGTATGCTGAAAAACTCAGCTTCATCGACGACAAAACAAGAACCCGCCGCGATCACCTGAAATATCTGACGCTGATCAGTTCAATCGCCTTGCTCCATCAATACCAGCGCGACATCAAAACGGTTAACCACAACGGTCAGCGTATCGAGTACATCGAAACCACGCTATCCGACATCGAGACCGCCAACCGATTAGCCCATGAAGTTTTAGGCCGGACACTGGACGAACTACCGCCGCAAACGCGGCGATTACTCGATCATATCCACACAATGACAAGAGAGCATTGCAAAGCCGAACAGATCGAGCAAAAGGACTACCGCTTTACCCGCCGTGATGTGCGCCAGTCGATTTGCTGGACAGACTTCCAGATCAAAAAACACATGAACCGCTTGCAAGACATGGAATACGTGCTGATCCATCGAGGCGGACGCGGCCAGAGCTTTGTCTATGAACTGCTGTACCAGGGCGAAGGAGAAGACGGTGAATCCTTCCTGCTAGGGCTGGCTGACATGGAAACCTTAAACTATGACGAAAACAAGAAGCCCCAAAACGAAAGCAAAGAGCCGTCAAGTAGCCCTAAAGTAGCGGCCAAGTTGCCCCCAGGTAGCACCAGCAAAAACGCAGAAAAGCCAGCCACAGCAGGGCATTCCAAGAAATCGGACAAAAAACCGCAGAAACGCACGTCTAGCCCTAAAAATAACAGTGTATCGTACCGTAGTCATAGCGAACCGCAGACCGTTGCTCCTTTAGCTGCTGACGGTGCTTAACCATGCCACGCAAAGGCGCGATTTTACCCAAGCCGATCATCGGCGATCCCAACGACCCGGATGGTATGGTCGCCTACCTGAACCGTTACCTCGACTGGCTACAAATCCAGAACTACAGCAAGGCGACTATCAAAGGCCGTGACCACTATCTAAGCGTGTTCATCGTCTGGTGCGACGAGCGTAGCCTGAAACGCCCGAACGAGATTACCAAACCGATACTGGAACGCTACCAGCGGCATTTATACCTTCATCGCAAAAAAGACGGTGAACCCTTATCGTTCCGCAGCCAACACACGCACCTGGTGCCGATCCGTGCCTGGTTCAAATGGCTGACAAGGCAGAACCATATCCTCTATAACCCGGCCTCAGAACTGGACTTACCACGATTGGAAAAGCGACTGCCCAAGCATGTGTTATCGCAGTCCGAAGTTGAAACCATACTGAACCAGACCGATACCAACGAAGCCCTTGGAGTCAGAGATAGAGCCATGCTTGAAACTCTCTACAGCACCGGCATGAGACGCATGGAGCTGATCGGCCTGAAGCTATATGACATCGACGTAGATAGAGGCACGGTGATGATCCGGCAAGGCAAAGGTAAGAAAGACCGCATGATCCCCATCGGTGAAAGAGCCTTGGCCTGGACCGACAAATACCTGATTAAAGTCAGGCCGGAGTTAGTCACCGGCATTGATGAAGGTGTTTTATACCTCACGAATCTGAACGAACCCTTTACCCCGAACAGACTAACCCAGTTAGTCAGAAATTATGTGCAGGCTGCCCAGATCGGCAAGACGGGTTCCTGTCACCTGTTCCGCCATACCATGGCCACCTTGATGCTGGAACACGGTGCAGACATCCGCTTTATCCAGGAAATGCTCGGACATGCGAACGTCAGCACGACACAGATTTATACCCAGGTATCGATCCGTCAATTAAAAGAGATCCATACCGCCACGCATCCTGCGAGGTTGGAGAAACAAAAAGAAAACCAGCGAACCAATGATGCAGAGCAGGGTGAGAGTGAAGAGCAAGCCGAAGAGTTATTATCTGCTTTAGTTGCTGAGACCGAAGACGATCCTGAACCACAGACGTGATGCCAGACACCGCAAGCAGTCCGACAGTACATGCCCATCTGACCGCCTGTCACGCGCTTTGCATCGCCAGGCAAGGGTCGCGCCGCCATCCATGGCGCAAGTCACGCCCCTTGCAAGCCGGAGCAAAGCCCGCGCCAGACTCTGACAGGCCATCCCTGGCCTGCTTTGTTTATTATCATTGGCTACGGTCATTACGCTCAGCATCCTGCTTCGCGGTTGCCAACTACAGCTTCGCTCAAGTTGAAGTTAAACGCATTGCCACAGACAGGCAGAAAACCACTGCCTGACTGTGGCAACGCTTTAACCCCCAACCCCCAGCGGGGGCTATCAAAGCCGCACTCAACATAACGCGGGATTATGCGCAGTTGAAAAGCAAACTGTCCGCTGCGCCGCATAATCGCGCGTTATGTTAAGTGTCGGCTTGCGCCCGATCCCTGGGCTTGAGGTGTCTGGCCACATCCCTGTGGCCAGGTCGTCTTTGTTCTCCGCCGCTTCGCGCTGCGACCAAAGCCGCTTGGTTAAATTACCCGCCCGCCCCGGTCAGCAAAAGGGCACTCCAGCCAGCAAACTGTCTTCCGTTTGCCCTTTAGCTGCCCTCCCTGAAAAGCGGTTGCAGGGAAGGGCTTGCCTGGACATGTGGCAGGTTAGCACCGTACTCAAACTGTCAAGGGTAAATGAATGGCGCAAAAACACGCGCCACCCTTGACAGTCCTGCGCGCGCTGCTGGTGGTTTTACATGTCCAGTCAAACCTGATTGGGCTTAAAACGCCACAGGAGAAAAACATGCAATGGCAACTTGAAAAAATCATCGAAGTCGCGAATCAATTAACACGAACCGGTAGTACTGGCGCCAGCACCGGCGAATGCATCGCTGCGGCATTCGTACTCAATGAACCGGGCTACTTACCGGATGGCTACACGATCGTCGAATCCTGGGATCGTCTCGATACCGAATGGCAAGGATACGTTCGTCAGATACAACGAGATTATCAGCACTTGATCGAGGGACAATAGTCCCTCTTTAGCTGCGGGCTTCGCCCGCAGTTAAGCAGCTAAAAATAGAACGCTTCTTGATCGTACCGTCATAGCGTAAAATACTGGCCATGCGTTTTATCAAACACCTGACAACCTGGCTTTTACTGCTAACCGTACTCACGGCGAGCGGCCTTGTTAGCGCCAAAGTCGCGTCGGGGTCTCAAAATATAAGCGGTGGACTGCATCAGGGGAATATTGCCGCCAACGCTTTGATGCATCAGGCGAAAATCGATTTAAGTTACGATGCCGCGTCAGGCTCACCTGTTGTTACATAGAGTGCACCGTCATACTCACGGAACAAATATATTGGCTTGACTCCCAAGACCAAGAAAGAGGTTTTAGATAAAGATCCAACCTGCGTTTATTGCGGGAAGAAACCTTCTGATACTGTTGATCATGTTAGATCGCAAAAACAGGATTGGACTGAAGGTGGCTTTAAAGATA
>JAAETJ010000689.1 GCA_024228495.1 bacterium
ATGATGACAGCGATCAAGGAGCTGTTTCCAAACTATTCGCGCTTGCGAATCATGCGCCAGTGGGCAGGCATGGTGGATTTGACGCCAGATCGTTCCCCGATTATTTCGAAAACGCCGGTCAAGAATATGTATATAGACGGTGGCTGGGGAACTGGCGGGTTCAAAACATCGCCAATCGGCGGATTACTGATGGCTGAAATGATGGCCAAAGATACGGTTCCTGATCTTGCTGCACCCTTTGCCTTGTCACGTTTTAACACCGGAACTCTTGTCGATGAAGGTGCCGCTTCATCCGTCGCGCATTAGGAGGCGCAGAGAATGTTTCAGATAGAGTGCCCATACTGCGGCAAAAGAGAATTGACCGAGTATTCCTATGGAGGCGAGGCCAATTTGTCTCGACCGACCCCGGTTGAAGCAGAAGAAAGTCAGGCCTGGACCGACTATCTTTTTAGTCGTACCAACAAACGCGGCATTCACTTTGAGCGCTGGTTTCACGTATTTGGCTGTCGCAAGTGGTTCAACGTAGCACGCAACACCATCACAAACGAGTTTGTTGACATTTACTTGCCGGGTGAAAGATCACAGGCTGATGAGCAGGCAAAACCATGACCCAGAAAAACAGGCTTGCAACAGGCGGCGAAGTTGATCGTAACCAAAAGCTCAACTTCACATTCGACGGTAAGTCTTATAGCGGCTTTGCAGGGGATACGCTTGCCAGTGCGCTGTTGGCCAATGGCGTCAGCCTTGTTGGGCGTAGCTTCAAGTATCACCGCCCCCGCGGGATCATGGCTGCTGGTGTCGAAGAACCAAACGCGCTGGTCGAAACTGGCGAAGGTGCCTATCGCGAACCGAACTTGCAAGCCACAACTGTGCGGTTGCAAAAAGGGCTTGTCGCACGAAGCCAGCACCGTTGGCGATCGCTTACGTTTGATGTCGGTGTAATTAATGACAAATTGTCTCGGCTTTTCCCGGCAGGGTTCTATTACAAGACCTTTATGTGGCCTGCTAAGGGTTGGCGCTTTTACGAATATTTCATTCGTAAGGCCGCTGGCCTGGGCGCATGTCCGGATCAGCCTGATCCCGATAGCTACGACCAACGTTTTGCCCATTTTGATGTTTTGGTTGTTGGCGGTGGTGCAGCTGGATTGGAAACGGCAGTTCAGGCAGCTCGTAAAGGTGCGCGTGTTTGTTTGGCTGAACAATCGGACAAGCATGGCGGTCAGCTGCTGCATCACCCTGACCAGGCGATCGATGGCCTGGCCCCCGCTGTCTGGATAGAACGCACATTGGATGAATTGACGGCATTCGACAATGTAACAATCCTGCCATATACAACAGTTACTGGTAATTATGGCCACAACTATTTCACAGCTATCCAGCATCTACGCGGTGCAGTTTCATCCAGTTCGCAAATGCACCTTCCACGTCAACGGCTTTGGAAAATTCGCGCCAAACTGAGCATATTTGCAACTGGTGCGCATGAACGCCCTCTGACGTTTAGCCATAATGATCCCCCAGGTGTGATGTTAGCTGACTCCCTGTCCTCATATATCAATCGATACGGCGTGCTGCCGGGTCGGTATATTTTGATATTCACAAACAATGATAGCGCATATCGTTTGGCAGTCTATGCTTCCAGAGCGGGTGCGGGTGTGCGTGTTACTGACAGCCGAAATG
>JAAETJ010000690.1 GCA_024228495.1 bacterium
GAAAAAAGATTTTATTCGCATGGCCGGGTCACAGGGATTTAAGGGCTTTGGTGTAGGCTCAACGAGCATCCATGTTGACATGGGAGGGTCTCGGTCATGGGGGTATGCTGGCGGTGTATCCAGTGGTAAGGGACCTGCTCCCTTATGGGCGCGAGGTGCAATCAAAGACGCTCACAGGGGTGGGGGTGGTTCTACAAGGTCTACTTACAGTGCACAAGACAAGGATTTCATGATCAGGACTATGCTTGGTGAGGCTGGTGCCGAAAGTGATGAGGGTTTGGCGGGTGTCGCGGCTGTTTTGCGTAACCGCGTTGAGCACGGCGATTTTGGTGGCCGAACAGGAAAAGACGTTTCATTGGCCAAGAATCAGTTTGAAACGTGGCAAAAACACGGGGCAAGACTGAAGCGCATAAGCAAATCGTCGCCTGAATACAAAAGAGCACAAGGCATACTTGAGGGTATTTTGCAGGGCCAGTCTGAAGACCCGACCGGCGGCGCTTATTATTTCGTCAGCGGCGGTATCAGAACACCCTCAACAAAGAATCCTACGCGGCGCATTGGTGGTCATGAATTCTTTATAGGCCCGGGCGGTAAGGCGCATGTGTCACAAGCTGGCGGGCAATCTGTAGCCCTTAACTCTACCGAGGATTTTTTCCGCGCCGCATTAGCCAAGAACAGGCCAGCGTTTGAGCAACAAAATGTTAAACTATTGAAGGAGCAACAAAAGACCGCACAGGCTGTTGGTGCTTTCAGATCTGTAATGGAAGGCACTGCAAGTGTTGATCCAAATGATAAGAATGTTCAAAAATCTATTGATTTGGCGCTTGAAAAAACTGAAGTAATTCAAGGATTCGCCAAGGGTGAGCCGCAAGCCGCTGGTATTATTATCACTGCCAGTAACAAGCTTGGCTATGTGCCTGCCAGCGCTTTAAGCGTGGTACGAGCGGCAATTATAAACGGCAAGCCAGAGGAACAGCAAAAAAGTTTAATGTTTCTGGGGCAGATTGAACAAAAAGCACCGATGGCATATGCGGGGATTAAAGACAAGAAACTACTATTTGAAGCTGAATATTTCAACCATGGATTAGCTGAGGGGCGGGAACCGGAAGCCCTTCAGGAGGATATTGCCAAGTTCCGAACACCTGAATGGAAAGAAAAATGGAATGTCCGCGCCAAGGACGCAACTGAATGGCTAAAGAGCAATCAATTGTCAGAAAGTGATCTTCTTGATGCGAAGGATAGTTGGTATAGTGACGGGCCTGACGAACTAGGCGCAACGCCTATGCGCGGCGAAAGCATCATGAGCTATTATAACGAGCTTGTTAAGCGCAACTTTGTCGAGATCGGTGACGGTGAAAAAGCCAGAACATTGGCCATTGAAACAATCACGAAAGAGTATGGCATGTCAGAAGTTACCGGCACTGACCGCTTGATGCGCTATCCACCTGAGAAATATTATGAAGCGGTCGGAGTAACGTCAAATGAGTTCAGCTGGCAATTGCAAGGCTATGTGTCGAAACATATGGATATTGAAGACCCTGAAGATGTAGATATGAGCCGGGTTTACATACAGCCGACCGCGCAGACTGAATTAGATATTAAAACGCCGGGCGCGTTGCCAAGCTATCAGGTTCTCTACAAAGACGACCACGGTCGCATACAGGCCGTTACGGGGGGGCAGTTTTATGCAGAAGTGCCAGATGATGTCAAGAAGGCTCAAGAGGGCCTGAGCACTGAGGAACATGTAGAAAAACACAAGGGAGAAAAGGCCTCTAAACAGATAGAATTAGAAAAGCGCGATGATTGGGAGTCCGATGATATCGTCCGTCGCTTGTTCCGTGACAAGCAAGGTTCTGACCTGGAGGTTTTTGACAATGCCCGTTAGAGAAGTGACAGCGCAAGGGCCTGTCATGGGGCTGGCGTTTGACCGTAAATCAGAAGAGAAAAAGCCAGAGGTAGATCATGGATGGGTGGCTCCCATTGGAGCAGCATTCAGGCAGGAAAATACGGTCGGTTCTGCAATTGCTCATGAAGCGTGGCGGACTCCAAATGATATGGATGACGGTTATGACATGTCCTCTGATATTGTTGGCTCAAAATATGAGCCGCATATAGATAAATTTGTTGGCATATTTAATGCTGACCGATCAGCAGCAATAAAGCGCGATATTGATAAGCAGGAAAAAGACAGGCGGCTTTTAGAAGAAAGCGGCATGTATGGCATGGCAAACATGATGGTCGCTGGCTTTGCTGATCCTACTATCTTGCTGCCAGGCGGCAACCTATACAAAGCCGTTAAGGCAGCCAAGAGCGCAAAAACCACACTTAATGTCGGCAAGACGGCTGGTAGTATGGCGGCATGGAGCGCAGCGGGTGCGGGTGTTGCTGAAATAGGTCTACAGGCTACACAGCAGCTTAGAACCAAGGAAGAAAGCGCCCTGACGATTGGCGGCGCGGCCTTGACAGGTGGATTGATCGGTCGCGGCCTTGGCAAGGGGTTTAAGGCCCCTCGAATTGC
>JAAETJ010000691.1 GCA_024228495.1 bacterium
CCATAAATGGAAACATCGTGGTTCTCAGGAAAACACTTAACAAGGCGCATAAAGTCGGACATTTTTTGTCCGCTGCGCCCCCAAAAAATGCCGCTTATGCGCGACGTTAAGGGTTTTTAGGGCAGTTTTGGGGCGCGTTACCCGGTAACGCTAACGGCCCAGCAGCCGCGACCACCAGCCCCGGCCCCGTTCGGTCTCTAATTCGGCCTTGAGCCTGTCCACTTCGCTGCTGCGGTCCCGCTGATCGGTGAGCAGGGCCGTTAAGGCCCCGTCTTTTTGCCGCCGTTCACGCTCGGATTCGTCGAGGCGGTTTTGCATGTCTTCAGTGCGGCGACGCTCTTGTTCAAGTTCTGTCTTAAGGTGTTCAATGAGTTCATCCTTTACCTGAACAACAGCATCATAAGACATTGTCTTTTTTGCATTGTTTTGTCCAGTGTAGACAGTGTTGGACACTCCATCAATGTCCACTTTTCCATAAGTTCGTTGCAGTTCCGAAACATCAATA
Organism: bacterium; assembly: GCA_024228495.1. Lineage (GTDB taxonomy): Bacteria > Pseudomonadota > Alphaproteobacteria > Rhizobiales > JAKIUO01 > JAKIUO01. Next base: position 506 of record JAAETJ010000691.1, read on the forward strand.
ACTACTCTGTTTCTTCCGTCTTTTTCCGTCGAAATCTTGCTTAGTTCGATGTCTTTATCAAGGGTTGTTCGGCTAATTCCGACCGCTTTTGCCGCGCGTGATTTGTTCAACTTCATAGTGTCCAACAATCTCTAGTTATTTGTTCAGTTTTTCAGTGTCCAGAAATGTCCAGTGTGGACAAAAATAAACAACCTGTGAACAGTCTTGCATATTTGCGCTTTCGGTCAAGGGATTTTCGCGCTAGGCTGTGTAAAACAAGGGGAAAGTTATGCTTAAAACTCCACAGCACACACAGCAGGCTGATTTATTCATTGCCTATCTGACTGATTTACCCCTGCGGGATCAAAAGGATACGATGGAGCGGCCTTTCTTCGCACTGGACAAGAACGGACGACAACAAGCCATCGAATACACCAGCCCGGACGGTAAAACATGGGTAAGAGTAAGCGCCAACCCTGATTATGGTATGGCGACCATATACGATGCTGATATTTTGATCTGGTGCGCTTCGCAGTATATGGAACTGTTCAACCGGGGTGTTGAACATATCCCGCAAACGATCCAGTTCCACGCCTACGATCTGCTTAAAGCTATTGGCCGCAACCCGAAAGGGAAGCGCGGCTATGAGTTGCTCCGAGCTGGCCTAGATCGTTTAAGAGCTACAACAGTTAAAACCAATATAAGGGCCGGAGGATTGAAAAAAACAGCAACGTTCGGGTGGCTGGATAGCTGGCACGAAATCATTGACGAAAGGACGGGCAAAAGCAAAGGCATGATCATCACGCCGCCCCGCTGGTTCTACGAAGGTGTCCTAGAAAAAGGCGGGGTTTTGTCAATTCATACCGACTATTTCCAGCTTACCGGAGGTTTTGAACGTTGGCTTTACAAGGTGGCCCGCAAACATGCCGGAAAGCAGGAAAACGGTTGTTTTATGGCCTTGCCAACCCTTTATGAGAAGTCAGGCAGCACAAACCCTTACAGGCGCTTTAAGTTTGAGATCAAGAAGATTGTCGAGCGTGACGACTTACCGGAATATCACCTTGAATGTATCAGCAATACAGAAAGTGGAGAGCCTACGTTGTTTATGATCCGGCGTTCCAAACTGGACCACACCGACCCGGCTTTTAAGTGGGAAGGCAAGCGAGAGCGCCACGCCCCCAA
>JAAETJ010000692.1 GCA_024228495.1 bacterium
CCCACGCCATCGCCATCACGCAGGAAGAGCTGACGGCCGTTTTGCAGATGTTCAAACAAGCCATAGGTGATGCCACCCATTTGGGGATGTGGCGCAAATTGCTGGCTAAACATCATCTCCACCGTCGACGCTTGCAAAATTTGCTCACCATTGTGTTCACCGCCGTTTAGGAGCGCCAGCATGAACTTGTTCATGTCGGCTGCCGTCGTACGCAACCCACCTTCAGGAGCATTGTTGATATAGAAAAAGGGCATGGTCACCTGCTCCCCATTTTCAAACTCATACCCCGTGGCCATGCGAGCTTTCATCTCTGGGGAAAGCCGCTGGTCAAAGGTGCTGCTGTTCATGCCCAAAGGAGTCAGCACCCTGTCAGCCATATATTGCTCAAAAGGCATCCCCGAAATTTCAGCGACGAGGTAGCCAGCCAGGTTGGCGGCAAAATTACCGTAGGTCATATATTTGCCGGGAGGATAGATTTGTGCTGGCGTAAAGTCGGCCAGTGTCTCGTCCAACGGGCGCAAATCCTCCTCAGAAAAGGTCGCGGCGCCAATGAGTCGGGTTTCAAAGCCGTC
>JAAETJ010000693.1 GCA_024228495.1 bacterium
GAGTCGACGTGAAATCTGTTCTAAGCCACTGTTCGGATGCGCAATCAAATCAACCAATATCATGACTGCCTCCATATCTGACGGCATCCGTAGCCCTTGGGTAATGGCTTGGGTCAACCGGGTCTGCTTTTGCTTTTCAGCGCGCTCGGGATCAGCGGAAAACCATATCCATCGCCCCATCAACTTTTCCCGATACAGGGCTGGATGGTCGCGAAAGTGCGAGAGAAAGGAACGTGACTGCAGCCCGAGGAGCTCTCCCCGCTCAGAGCCGCTCAATCCTTGTATTGAATGGGTGATCAGATGGACCAGGGTCTGTTTGAGATTTCCATGCTTCGAGAAGAGCATTCCCCGATACCGCCAAAGGCCGTTGTCGTCGAATTCGGCGATCTCCGGCAACGTGTAATAGCGACCATTGCCGTTATAGCTCGTATAGGCTCCCCAGGCTTTTAGCCGTCGGCGTGCCGTTGCCACCGAACACGCCAGCCAAGTGCTCAACAGCACGACGGTAACGACTTTTTCTTTCTTGAATGATCGGATAACCGCAGAGAGATTCATGGCACCCCGCGTGACTAAGTATATGTTTTGTTCGACCTGTTTTAGCATATATTTAATCATTTGCAACCAAAAATAAAGCCCCAGAAGGACTCTATACGCTGAATTGGGGTCAAAAGAACGCCTAATTCCCGATCATATACTTTGTCAAAAGAGTAACCGGATCATGCGTAATTAGGGAAATCAATCAGTTAGCCTTAGCAACCGAGTTTTGCGCCCATAGGTAAAAAGATCAAAAATCTCATGAGACCCAGCAACTTGACGGTCAAACTCAAACCCCAGCTTTTTCAGCCAGCGTAGCCTGGATGAAGTGAAACGGAATCCAGAATCGAAAACTGACCATTTTGCACCTTGATCAGGATAACCGTTATCCTGAAAGGAATAGAGCTATTCCTGGGTTAACGAACACTGTGAGAGAGCAAATCCCATGAAAGTATTGATCGTGGACGATGAAACCCCCGCCAGAGTGCGTTTAAAACGTCTGTTGGATGAACTATCAGGCTACGAAACCTGCGCCGAGGCCAAAAATGGGATCGAAGCTCTAGAATTAGCACAGACTCAACATCCCGACATCGTGTTAATGGATATTCGTATGCCTGCCATGGATGGTCTCGAAGCGGCTCGCCATCTAGCCACCCTAGAGCAACCACCTGCACTGATCTTTACCACCGCCTATGGTGAGTACGCACTGGACGCCTTTCAGGCTCATGCCGCCGGATATTTACTCAAACCCATCCGCAAAGAACACCTGCAACAAGCATTGGCTGGGGCCCGCATCCCAAATCGAGCACAGTTAGCAGGCTTGGCGGATACTGAGGGCAATGCCCGCACTCATATCTGTGCCCGACTAGGGGAACGTCTGGAGTTGATTCCATTAACAGCAGTGTTTTATTTCCAGGCTGAGCAAAAATATGTCACTGTGCGTCATCGTCACGGTGAAGTCTTAGTGGAAGAATCGCTGAAATCGCTGGAAACCGAGTTTGATTCTCGATTTTTGCGCATACATCGCAATGCGCTGGTTGCCAAAGCACATCTGATGGGCCTCATCAAGACTCCAGAAGGACGTTTTCAAATCCAATTCAACGGCATTGATGATCAACTGGAAATCAGCCGCCGACACTTGTCCGAGGCGCGGCGA
>JAAETJ010000694.1 GCA_024228495.1 bacterium
AACGTGGCCAAGTCGGTGCAGCGCGGCAATCAATCAAGCTGGGCAGCCACACGGGTATTAACACCGAAGGCGCGCGCCAACACCGAGCATGCCGCAAGACTGGCCGAGAACCTGATAAAACACCCGCTTTGCACCCGGCAGCTTTTTATCTTTTTCAAGCACTATCAACGATCCAACCGCAAGGTGCGCGAAAACATGGTCAATAACCCGCAGCTTTTTGTCAAAGCAGAACAGACCGGCAAAGATATCGGCAAAAGCCGTCTTCTTAAAACCGGTCCTGAAGGAAAATTTAAGGAGGATCTTCGCATCATAGGTCACATGGCACAGCGACTTTTATCTACCGCAGGCACCGTGTTCTATGTCGGTCAAAGCAACCTGGACCGACGCGGACTCGTGACGGCCTTTAGAGAAACCGATCAAATGTGGCGTAAACTCAACCAACACATCGAAAGGCATGTGGATGATATCCGTTCAGGACAAAGAAACGATTTTAGCACTGTACAAGGCTCAAACCGGCATCCGCCAGATCAGCCGGCTGATGAACATCTCCCGTAATACCGTTCGTCGGGTGATCAAAGGTGAGCATTCAAATAAAATTGATCGGATAACACGCTATGAGCACCTGTTACCCCTGATCCGGGAGCACTTTCATTTTTGTAAGGGCAATGTGGTCAGGATCAGGGAATTTTTAAACGAAACATATGGCCATGATATCCCCTATAGCACTCTGACAAGACTGGTTCGAGAAATGGAACTTAAAGAAGGCAAGAAAAAAAGACGGGCCGGTGAGTACCATTTTGATCCCGGCGAAGAAACCCAGCACGACACATCGCCGCATCGGCTGAAGATCGGCAACAAAAAATTAACCGCCCAGTGTGCATCTTTGACCATGGGATATTGCAAGAGAGTGTTCATCCAGTATTATCCGCACTTCACACGTT
>JAAETJ010000695.1 GCA_024228495.1 bacterium
CGGGAATATCTTTAGCATCTTTGACCTTAAGATATGCGGCGGTGTACTGGTATTTACGATGGCCCATGTAGGTGGCCAAAACCGGCAGGGCCTGCTGAGGACAGTTTCCCCTGGCTTTGATATGATTTAGGGTGTTTATGGCGAAAGCATGACGCAAGCTGTGAGGTAGCGGCTTTCCGAAAGTGATGTTGCCGATGACTTGTTTGGGCTGGTTGATTCTGATATCTTTGAGCGCCTGATGAAAGGCATCTCGGACCTGACGACCTCTGAGCTGTCGTTGTTTTCTGGCAGCCAAAAGGTAGGGGTTTTGGTCATCGGCGCGTAAGGCGGTTCACACGGCCAGGTAATTTTCGATCTGCGTCAGTGCGATTTTGGGAACCGGAATCAAGCGATCCTTTCTGAATTTGGTTTTTTCGATATAAACGGTGCCATCGTGGCGACAATACTGATCGCGGTGCATCCGCAAGGGTTCGTTAATTCTCATACCGCAACGTGCCAGTAAAACGATGGCCAGATAAATGGCCATATCGGTTAAAAAGTATTTTGGTGTTTTTCGGATGTTTTGGCTGGCGGCATGCAGCAACCGTTCAGTTTGCCCAGGTGAGAAGACAAAAGGGACAAAGTAGCGTTCGGGCAACGGCGGGATATCCTTGAGGGGGTTATTGTCACAGATTTTCTGTCGCACTAGAAATTGAAAAAAGCTGCGAAGCGCCGACAGGATCCTGTTGACCGTATTGGGGTGATCGCTGATTGTGGCCCTTAGCTGCAGAAAAAAAGCCGGCTGAAGCTGATCCCATGTGGCCTTTTGGTCTAAAAGGTAGCGATCAAAGGCCAACAGCGGTGGTTTGATGCATTTTTTAGCATAACCCAACGCCTGGCGATAGTCGGCATATTGTTGCAGTTGCGGGGCTAAAAAGCTTTCAAAATGTTTCATCAAAAAGCACCTTTCGCATCAATTGGATGTGGATGCGCAGATAGTTTTTGGTGGATTCGATTTTATCGTGTCCGAGCATCTCTTTGATCTCAAAGATTGAGGCACCGGCTTCAAG
>JAAETJ010000696.1 GCA_024228495.1 bacterium
CCAATGCTCTGGGCTATCTGAACCGACCGCTTATGTATCTCTATGGTCTGTTCATATTGTCCTAAACGATAATAGGGGATGGATTGTAGATTTAGAGTTCGAGCAATCAATAACGGATCCTCCATCTGTTCAGCGAGCATCAATGCTTGCTGAGAATAGGCGATCGCATCTTCATGTCTGTCCTGCTCCATATAAATATGGCCAATGCTTCGAGTTGCCTCAGCCATACCCACTTTATCGTCACATGTTTTAAAGAGTGTCAAGGCTTGCTGGGCATGATCTAAGGCGGCGGCATGCACACCTTGCTCTAAATATGCTTTTCCCTTTTCGGATAGAATCTGGGCGCGTACCAGGTCGTCGTGCAGTTGTAAGCTGAGTTCTTCCGCGGTGGCCAAAACAGATAAACTCTCCGCAAACATCCCTTTAGTATAATATAACCTGGCTTGCTCTATATGCAATTGGGCAGCCAGATCTAGATGTTTTGTTTGTTGAGCTAAAGCAAGCCCTGTTTGCAATACGCTGAGCGCTTGATCATATTGCCCAACAAAGTGTAGAAGTTGTCCCTGCTTCAAGCGCGTAGTGAGGCGGATTTCTGCCGCGGGTTGCCAGGCCAATAGCTGCTTGAAATAAGCCAGAGCTTCTTCATTCTGATAACGGGCCTGGGCGTCATCGCCTGCTTTTTCTAAGTAGAAGATCGCTTTGGAGCGATGCTGCGCCTGGGCATAATGGTAAGCCAAATCGGCATAATAGGGGGCTAAATCGGCGGCGTAAGCTTGCTCCAGGGCGGCGGCAACC
>JAAETJ010000697.1 GCA_024228495.1 bacterium
ACAATTATGCCAGCTACATCAGAAGCTATAGCTACACCAGCTCCGCAGGCTGCCATAACTCCTGAGCTGGCCGCGTCGGAATTGAACGCACAAGTGCCAGCTGCCAGTCTTTCGCTCGACGAGCCGGCCGCGATCATTGAAGATGATATCGCCTTTGTATCTCCAGAGGTCTCGCAAAACTCGCTTGCAGATACCTCCCTTGCGCCAGATGCTCTATCCACGACACTTACCAACGACCCCGTTGAAGAGATGATGCAATCAGTTAATGCGGATCAAGCTGAAAGCGATCTGGTCAGTAATGAGGTTGACCCTGATCGAATACTTGAGGGTATGGTGCCTGCTGCTGCCGCTGAGGTTACCTCCAGCGTTCTCGTGGAAGCAGTACCAGTTGTGCAAGAACCTGTTATTGCGTCTGCACCTGACGTAGAAGCAATCGCCGATGAGGCTCCCGTCGTGCTGGATGCCAGTCAGGTGACGCCAGAAGATGCAATGGCCATCACAGCAGTTGCGGCTGCCACGACACAAGCATTATCTGGCACCAGTCCTTCCGAACCAGTTGCGGATACCACGAAAAGTAAGACTGGGAATAGTCTTGAAGATAGTGTTAAGGCAATGCTTAAGCCTATGATCAAAGAATGGCTCGATGACAATATGCCAAGAATTCTTGAAGGTGCTATCAAGGATGAAGTTGAACTTCCAGATAATGACAAGACGTAACGTTTTACGTTCATTCAAATGAATTTAGAAACGAAAATCGGCTGCTTCTTTTGCGAGGTGGCTGTTTTTTTATGTGCTCTTTCAGATGGCAATTGCATCGGTAAAATATTTGATAGGCAATAGTATTTGACTGACCGTTGCGAGTATGTTTTTTCAGGACAAAATGAAATCACGGATCATGAGGCGATATGCTCGAGAAACAATTTAAACCCGGCGAAGCCGAACAGCGCATTTACCAGCAATGGGAAGATGCCGGAGCCTTTAAAAGCCAACCCGATCGCGTCGCTGCGGGAGCCAAATCCTATTGCATTGTGATCCCGCCTCCCAATGTCACGGGTTCCTTGCATATGGGGCATGCCCTCAATAATACCGTTCAGGATATTCTCATTCGCTTTGAGCGTATGCGCGGCAAGGATGTTTTGTGGCAACCAGGGATGGACCATGCGGGCATCGCCACGCAAATGGTTGTTGAGCGCCAACTCGCCCGGAACAACGAACCGGGCCGCAGTGACATGGGGCGTGATGCCTTTATTGAGCGCGTCTGGGAATGGAAAGCAAAATCTGGTGGCATCATCATCAATCAGTTGCGCCGCCTTGGGGCGTCTTGTGACTGGTCGCGTGAGCGTTTCACGATGGATGAGGGGCTGTCCAAAGCTGTTCGCAAGGTATTTGTGGAGCTTTATGAAGCCGACTTGATCTATCGCGACAAGCGCCTCGTCAATTGGGACCCTGTATTCCAGACAGCAATATCCGATCTTGAAGTTGAAAATATCGAGGTTGATGGACATTTTTGGCATTTTAAATATCCGCTGGAAAATGGTGAGACATATGAGTTTCCGATCGCTCATGACAACGAGGGCGAGCCGACTGAATGGGAGACACGTGACTATATCTCGATCGCTACGACCCGCCCCGAAACCATGTTGGGAGATGGCGCGGTTGCGGTTCATCCAAGCGATACGCGTTATGCGCCGATTGTTGGCAAACGAGTTTTGCTGCCATTGGCGGATCGTTATATCCCGATTATTACCGACGAACATCCCGACCCTGATTTTGGCTCCGGCGCTGTAAAAATCACTGGCGCCCATGATTTCAACGACTATGCGGTGGCACGAAGACATGATTTGCCGCTGCTCATTATCATGGATGAACAAGGCGCGATGGCTGGAGAGATCCCTAAAAAATATATCGGCATGGATCGCTTTGAAGCGCGCAAACTGATTGTTGAAGATATCGACAAGCTGGGTTTGCTGCTGGAGGTCGAAGACAAGAAAGTCATGCAACCATTTGGTGATCGCTCCCATGCGGTGATCGAGCCAATGCTGACAGATCAATGGTATGTCAACGCGAAAAAACTGGCGGAACCAGCGATTGCTGCTGTGAAAGACGGCCGTACGAAATTTGTTCCGAGCAATTGGGATAAAACCTATTTCCAATGGATGGATAATATCGAACCCTGGTGTATCTCGCGCCAGCTTTGGTGGGGCCATCGCATTCCGGTCTGGTATGGGCCGGATGAAAAGGTTTTTGTGGCTTACACAAGTGCCGAGGCAAAAGAACAGGCCGCTAAACATTATAGCAAAACTGTTGAGCTGCGTCAGGACCCCGATGTTCTTGATACCTGGTTCTCGTCTGGTCTATGGGCGTTCTCGACTCTGGGGTGGCCTGACAAGACGCCGGAGCTTAAGCGCTATTACCAGACCGATGTGTTGGTCACAGGGTTTGACATCATCTTTTTCTGGGTTGCTCGTATGATGATGATGGGCATGCACTTCATGGATGAAGTGCCGTTCCATACCGTTTATGTGCATGCGCTGGTACGCGATGAAAAGGGTGCAAAAATGTCCAAGTCGAAGGGCAATGTTATGGATCCCCTCGACCTTCTGGATGGCATTGATCTTGAGCAGCTCGTCGATAAGCGCACTATTGGACTTGTGAAGAAAGACGCCAAGGCCATCGCCAAATCGACGCGTAAGGAATATCCAGACGGCATCCCGTCCTTTGGCGCGGATGTCTTGCGGTTTACATTGGCGGCTATGGCGGCGCAAGGGCGTGATGTCCGCATGTCATTGCCTCGTGTCGAGGGCTATCGCAATTTTTCCACCAAGCTATGGAATGCGGCGCGTTTTACGCAGATGAACGAATGCGTGCGACAGCAAGGTTTTGACCCGTCAAGCTGTAATGCAACCATCAATAAGTGGATTGCTGGCGAGATGCAAAAAGCCAGCAACGCCGTGACACTGGCCATTGAGTTGCATCGCTATAATGAAGCGGCCAGTGCCATCTATAACTTTATCTGGCATGTTTATTGTGACTGGTATCTTGAAATGATCAAGACGGTCCTGAATGGCAATGATGCTCAAGCACAGGCCGAGGCAAGGGCAATGGCCGCTTTTGTACTCGATCAAATTCTTAAGCTCCTGCATCCGTTCATGCCCTTTATTACCGAGGAGCTATGGCAAAAGCTTGTAGAGCAAGGGCCTGAGCGCGAGAGCTTGTTGATTCTTGCGCAGTGGCCAACATTTTCGGGGCTCGAAGATGAGGCGGTTGATCGTGAAGTCGATTGGCTGATCCGTCTGATCACGGAAGTACGCTCGGTGCGCGCCGAAATGAATGTGCCAGCAGGTACCAAGGTGCCCTTGATCTTTACGGGAGCGGGCGATGAGGTCAAAGGCTGGGTCAAAACTCACAATGAAACGCTTCGACGTATTGCCCGGCTTGAAGAATTGAGTTTTAGTGCCGATATTCCGGATGGTGCTATTCAGATGATCCTTGATGATGTCACCATCGCCATGTCTTTAGAGGGCATTATCGATGTCGAAGCTGAGCAGGCGCGGCTGAACAAGGATATTGACAAGCAACGGGGCGATATAAAAAAAATTGAAGCCAAGTTAGGCAATGAGAATTTTACGGCGCGTGCACCAGCAGAAGTCGTCGAAGAGCAAAAGCGCCGCAAAAGTGATGCGGAGCAGGCGGTGGAAAAACTGCTCATAGCGCTCAAGCGGGTGGAGGCTCTTGGTTAGTCACTATATTTTGTGGATAACTGCCGAGGGTTAAATTGCGATTAGGAGCTATTCCAATTTCCACTTCTGGAGATCACAAATATACTATATGGAAAATGGTTGAAGAGATAGGTGATGCTGATTTAGATGATATTTTAAAGACTTCCGCATTATCAGTACCGAGACGCATTATCAGTACCGAGATTATTATGGATACTTGTTGTTTGCGTAATGAATTCAGGATTAATAGATGTTTACAATAAAATTACAGTGCCCGATTAATTGCTCTTGACAAGGAGCTTCAATTTGACATTTAGTAGAGAGTACAAAAAATTTGAATTCCCATGTCTATTACAGGTCCGCCGCATCTCCTGAGACTTGGGATGTTTGGGTTAAATTTATTCGGTGTGAGTGGCCTCCTCAATATCACTGGATTGGCGTTTAACCTGATATGGGCCAAGTATATTGGCTCATGAGACCGATTTCTAAGTATCCTGGTTCGGATTTTACCCCGCTGCCGAGAGGATATAAGGGGGTCGGTTTCGGATTCTGGGGTCCCTTTTTTCTAGATCAATAACGCTATGTATTGCGCCCAAGATAACGGCGCGAGAAAATGCGCATCCAATTACACAGAGCACACTCAAGTGGTTCTGTGTAACAACGGATATATGACTTAGCTAGATAGAAAACGGGGCTATTTGATTTTTGCTTCTTTGAAATCACAATGTTTGCGAATAACGGGGTCGTATTTTTTCAATACGAGCTTTTCTGTAATATTTCTGGGATTCTTCTTCGTCACGTAGAAATACCCAGTACCTTCAGTGCTTACGAGGCGGATTTTTTGTACAGCCGATTTTTTTGCCATTTTACTTCCTCAAGAAATTATGTGCGGCTGAACATGGTTCTAAGAGCACGCGATTTGAGATCAGAATTTATCCTTTTGACGCTATTTGTCAAGCTTAGTATTGAGGATCTGGTTTGTAGATCGGTACTTTTTACAGACTAATTTCACAACGAAACAGAATTTGGGCGTAAAAGGCCGTTTGTCAGCGTGGTTTTCTGGCTTTTCGTTTGCTCTTGTGTGCCGATTTGCCACGAGCACGCCCAAAACGCTTGCTACGCGCGCTATCCGTGCGGCTTGACGCTTGCCCACTGGAGAGCAACTCGAAACGAAGGGCACCAGCTGTTGGTATCGCTTCTACCAGCCTTACAGAAACGTTCGCGCCCATACGGTGAGTTTCGCCGCTATTTTCGCCTATCAGTGATTGCCTTTGCTCAT
>JAAETJ010000698.1 GCA_024228495.1 bacterium
AGCGCGTTAGGAAAAAGGATATATGAATGAGTGAACTGAACCAAAACAATAAGCACCTTGTGTGGGATTTTTGGCAAGCATTAGAGGGAGCAGAACCAGCCAATTTTGCGGCTGTGGCGGCAACGGTAATGGTCGAGGACGTTGCTATTCACGGGCCAGACCCGATCAATGAGCTGGCGGGTATTGCTGGTTTTGTGGCGGGCTATTGGCAACCCCTACTGCAATCCTTTCCTGATTTGCGGCGGCAAACGCATCTGTTTATGGGCGGAAGGTCAAACGGCCGTATCGATGGCGACATCACCCAAGACGGCAACATGTGGGTCAGCGGCACAGGCTATTTCAGCGGCACCTTCGCTCAAGATTACCTCACCATTCCCGCCACAGGCAAAGAAGTCAACATCCGCTGGGGCGAATTCTGTCGCCTGGAACAGGGAAAGATTGTCGAAATCTATTTTTTGCTCGATGTAATTGACTTGATGCAACAGGTGGGCTTTCAGGTGCTACCGCCGAGTCGTGGCCGCGATGGATTGTATCCACCGCCCAGTGCAAATGATGGCCTCTTGCTAGACGCGCAAGACGAGCAAGAATCTGCATACAGCCTTGACCATATTCGAAGCTTTATTTTTGATGGGCTGAATAAATACGACCAGTCAGAGCTGGAGAGCATGGGCATGGCCGACTTTTTCCATGCAGATGTGCAGTGGTACGGGCCGGGCGGCATTGGCGCGTGCCTAAGTCTGAAAAAGTTCGAGGATTTTCATCAAAAACCTTGGTTACTCGCATATCCGGATCGCCAGGTTCAAGACTTAGACGCCCTGATTGCCGAAGGCAACTACAGCGGCGCGCCTGGTTGGGCAGGTGTGAAAGCCACCCACACCGGCCCTTATCTGGACGCGCCTGCAACGAACAAACCGGTCGTGTTTAACGGCTTAGATTGGTGGAAACGGAAAAGCGAAATGTATGTCGAAAACTGGGTTTTTGTAGACATGATTCATCTGTTTCGCCAATTTGGGATTGACCTTTTCGACCGTCTGAGACAACAAATCGAGAAAAAATCATGAGTAAATATCAAGCGACAAAAACAATTGTGCGCGATTATTTTGACGCGCTGGAAAACGCTTCGCCAGAAAATGTAGTCGATGTTCTGCAACAATTTACCACCGAAGATTACCTATGGCGCGGCGTGTACCCCTTCCGAGAACAGCGTGGCGCAAAAACTGTAGCAGATACATTTTGGACTCCCCTCATGCAATCCCTGCGCCACATGCAGCGACGTCAAGACATCTTCATTGCCGGGACCAACGAAATCAGCGGCGAACAGTGGGTGATGAGCATGGGCAACTTCATGGGCCTGTTCGACGCCGACTGGCTGGGCATTCCGCACACCCGAAAAATCGCCAACCTGCGTTACGCCGAATTCAACTGTGTCGAAGGTGGCAAAATCACCCAAACCGGACTGTTCATCGACACCATCGGCCTGATGGTGCAAGCGGGAGTTTATCCATTGCCCCCATCCACGGGCGTTTACTTCAACTACCCCGGCCCGCGCACGCATAACGGTTTGCTGTTCGATGATGCGCCCGAAGCAGAAGGCGTAACCACCTTGGCATTGGTCAATAAAATGGTTGATGACCTGACTGAACTAAACGAAAGCGGTTCGATGGGTTGCCCGCCGGAAGTTCTAGAACGCACATGGCGTAAAGATATGGTTTGGTACGGTCCCGCTGGCATCGGCGCATCCTACACCATTCCTCGTTACCAAGAACAGCATCAACTCCCCTTCCGCAACAATTTAGACGACAAGAAGTTTAACGGCCACGTTTGCCGTTTTGCCGAAGGTAACTTTGCCTGCTTTTTTGGCTGGCCGAACCTTTCCAACCGGCCCATTGGCGGCTTTTTGGGTTTACCCAGCAGTGGCAAAGGTGCCGATATGCAAGTTGTCGATATTTACCGTCGGGAAGGGGACAAGCTGGCCGAAAATTGGGTGTTAATTGACTTGCCTTACTGGCTAAAACAGCAAGGTCTGGACGTGCTAGATCGCACTCAAAAAATTCTAAATCCCCACTCATTGTAATTCAGTTCACTGAATTATTGACAAAGTCAATTCGTTGTTTTACAGTACGCACATATATCTATGAATACGTATGCAATCAGAAGAAATTGAAGGTAATAAAGGAGTATTTATGCGACCGAATCATTTACGTACACTGTGGGCAGAAGGCAAAACGGCCGTTAACGGCTGGCTACATATCCCTAGTTCATGGTCGGCAGAAGTCATGTCCCATGCTGGCTGGGATAGCGTAACGGTGGACTTACAGCATGGATTAGCTGGTTATCAGGCAGCCGTGACCATGCTCCAAGCCATCAGCACAACCGATGCCATTCCGATGGCTCGCTCCACCTGGAACGACCCTGCTCAAATCATGCGCCTGCTGGATGCGGGCGCGTATGGCATCATCTGTCCAATGATCAACACGCGGGAAGAGGCTGAGGCGTTTGTAGGCGCCTGCCGCTATCCGCCAATGGGCTATCGTAGTCTGGGGCCGACACGAGCCAGTGTCTATGCCGGAGCCGATTATGCCAAACATGCTAATGAAACCATCGTTACCTTAGCAATGGTGGAAACCCAACAAGCTTTAGACAATTTGGAAGACATTCTGGCCACCCCTGGGTTGGATGGTGTTTTTGTCGGCCCCGGCGATTTAGGCTTTTCGTTGACTGGACAGACTGGGATGGATATGAGTGAACCGGCTTTGGCTGAGGCTTTGGCAACTATTGGCAGAACGACGCGGGAAAACGGCCGTGTCGCTGGCATCTGGACACCCACCCCTGAAATCGCCAAACAAATGATGGCTTTAGGCTACCAATTCATCACAATCTCAACCGATACGCGGCTCCTCAGCGCAGCCGCGAAAAATATTGTAGAACAAGTAAAGAAGTAATCAGTAGCAGTGATCGGATTACTGATTACCGAATACCTTCAAAAGTGGAGAAAAAATCATGGCAAAAATCTTGAAATCAGGCATTAGCGATGCTGATGCGTATGCCGCCGATGTGAAAGTACAGGAAATTGTCGCTGGGATTCTTGACAGCATTCGCTTACGCGGCGATGAAGCCGTTCGTGAATTATCAGTCAAGTTCGACAAATGGGCTCCGCCGAGTTTTCGGCTTTCACAAGCACAAATCGACGAATTGATCGCCAAAGTCGATCCTCAAACCATTGAAGACCTAAAATTTGCTCAGACGCAAATCCGCAACTTCGCCGAAGTACAAAAAGCAGCGTTGCAAGATGTAGAAGTCGAAACGTTACCGGGCGTTATTTTGGGACATAAAAACCTGCCCGTAAACAGCGTTGGCTGCTACATTCCCGGCGGCGAATATCCAATGGTGGCGTCAGCGCACATGAGTGTATTGACGGCCAAAGTGGCTGGCGTCAAACGAATCATTGCCTGCACGCCGCCCATCAAAGGGGAATTACCGGCTGAAACTATCACCGCCATGCACTTTGCGGGTGCAGATGAGATTCACATTATTGGCGGCGTACAAGCCATCGCTCGCATGGCATTGGGTACTGAAACAATGGAACC
>JAAETJ010000699.1 GCA_024228495.1 bacterium
GCTGGCCTGGAATTAACCCGGTTTGTTCAGTCTGTCGATCCAACCGGACATCTGCTGTTACTGGTCTCAGGCGGCGCATCTTCTTTGGCAGAATTATTGCCCGATGACATCAGTCTGCAAAAACTGCAGCAATTCACCGATGAAATGCTGGCCGAAGGATTGAAGATAGAGGAAATAAACCAGCGGCGAAAAGAAATCTCCCGCATCAAGGATGGCAAGTTACTGGCTGGCTTTTCCGGCAGCAAACTGACCGTTTTGGCGATCAGCGATGTGGAAGGTGACAACATCGAAGTGATCGGCTCAGGGATCGGCATGAGCGGCAAACTGCCTGAACATGTTGAACGCAAAACTGAAATTGTTGCCAGTAACAATATTGCCCGCCAGGCCAGCGCCAGCAAAGCGCGAATGCTTGGATTTGAGGTTTGCAATAATTCTGAAACCGCCTATGGCAATGTGAAGGAGATTGCATGCGACATCTTCCGGCAAATGGAAAATGGCGATGATGGCATTTACATATTTGGCGGCGAGCCAACTGTGATTTTACCTGAAAATCCTGGTCGCGGGGGAAGAAATCAACACCTTGCACTTCTGTTGGCAAAGTTGATCGCAGTTAACAGCAAAATAGAATTACTGGTGGCTGGCACA
>JAAETJ010000700.1 GCA_024228495.1 bacterium
CAGGCCGTGAGATCGGTAACCATCTCTATCAGCCCCACAATTCCGAAGAAAATGAGGAGGCCACCCCAAACGAGTCCCTGATTTTTACTTTGTGTTTTCATTATTTCGCTTCTCTGTAAATAGATAGAGATAGAGTGTGGCTTCTCCCTCTATCTCTATCTCTGCACTCTATACTATTTTCATTCATTTGCCACAGCGAACCTGTTGGCTATTCGCTGCGCCGCCGCTTCTTACGTTTCATGAAGATAGCCACAACAAAGGCGACGATACCCAAGAACAAGAACGGCAGCCACTTGGGGGGCATGGAAATCGGATCTGGTAATTCGGCTGGCTGCACTTTGGCATCGGCCCAGTTAACGGCCGTTTGCGCCCCCGTCGTTTTCACATCACTAAAATCAGCCCCAGTTACATCAGCACCAATAATTCTGCTTTCACTGAGATCGGCTCCGGTCAAATCAGCTTCATTCAGGCCAACGCCAATAATCTTGACGGCATTCATATGAGCGCCGCGCAAGTTGGCTGCTCGCAGACTGGCTCCGGCAATGCGTGCCTCTTCCAGGTGCGTGTTAGCCAGGTTGATCTCGCTCATATCTGCCCCGGCCAGCGTCGCTTTAGCGAGATTGCTACCATGCAAATCCGCCCCTTTCATATTCAACCCCATCAGCTTGATGCCCGACAAATCTAACCCGCTCATGTCCGCTCCGGACAAATCGCGCTCTTTTTGTAGACTTTCCATAATCTGGTCGCGCGACTCAAATTTTACAGTTTTTGTAGCTTCCATTTTGAATACTCCTTTTTTCACAATTGGCATTTGTTGCCAAATGATAAATGACTGACAGCTTACAGTAGTATATTATGGCAAGAGTTTCTCCTTCTAGTGACGAATGTCACTTTTGATGCCAAACACCATATCCATAACCTTCTTTTCCACTTGCAAACCATTTTTACGCATTAACTTAGCACTATAAAACACAGTAGAAGGCTCATCATATATCGCCAGCCGCCCTCCGGGTTTCAACACACGAATCATCTCACCCATACCTTTCTCCGTGTCAAATCCCAGGTGATGGACGGTTAAGCCGCTGATGATTACATCAAAAGAATCATCGTCGTAAGGCAACTGACGCACATCTTCATTTTGTAAACTGACCTGATCAGCGACGCCTTCGGCCTTTGCGTTCTCCTGAAATGTTTCCGGGCGATTGTCGCCAGAACCCTCTGTCCAAATATCAATGCCAATTACTTTTCCCGTCGTCAAACGTTTAGCGGCGCCCATCGTTAGGATGCCATTCCCACAGCCAACATCGAGCACAGTTTCATTCCCCTGCCAGGGAATCTCATTTAGCAATTTGTCGCGTCCCTGCAACCGTCTTTCTAAATTTGTTATCCGCTTTAATATGGCGAAGGTTCCCACATATACCCCGCCAGCCAAGACGATTATGCCACCTGAAATACCGGCTGCGATTGGTTGTGACTCTTGCAGGAGAAAATACAGTAATCCGGCTGCCGTGACGCTGAAAATGGTAACCGGAAGCGGGTATGTGTATTTTTTAGGTATGTGGAAATTATAATCTGGAACCTGTTGATCTGCATACGGATTCATTTTTCTACACCTTTCCAATATCTGATACGGAATTAATTTCAACGTTGGCGCTATCTACCTTATTGAATCCGACACGATTAACCGAAATTAGCTGCACTCCTAAATCACGCACTTTCTTAAGCAAGCCGTATAACGCAGCCTGATCGATAACCTCACCGGTAAGCGTTGTTGTGCCGTCGCTTTCGTAAGTGAAGGCTACCCCATCGAACCAGTCAGCCCAGCTTTTGTTTAGTCGTCCCTTGAGCTTGATTTCGTAGATTTCGCCAGCGGGTTCAAGTTGAAGTTCACTCATCACGCACCTCGATCAGGTTAAAGACAAAGCGGAATTCGGTATGGTTATCCTTCATACAGTTATGACCACATTTCCCTTTTTATCTCCTTTTTCAACATACTGATGAGCCTCCTCCATCTGTGCCAAAGGATAGCGCCTATCAATAACCACTTTTATCTTTCCTGCTTCAATCAACTCTTTGATGAAAATTAAATTTTCAGCGCTTTCCTTGTAGCTCATTTCTATACTTACGAAAGTGCCACCTGGATGAAGCGCTTGCTTGCATTTTGCTTTTGAGAGACCCGAAATCATTTTGCCCGCGGCGTCAAAGATGAGATCGTAGCGCGTTCCGTTTTCCGTATAGTTCTTTTTGGTGTAATCGACGATCTGATTGGCTCCCAAAGATTTCACCATTTCAAAATTTTTGGCACTGCAAACGCCGGTAACATCCGCATCATAGGTCTTGGCAATCTGGATGGCAAAACTCCCGACACTGCCAGAAGCGCCCACGATAAGGACTTTTTGTCCTCTTTGGATGCACCCCTTATCTCTAAGTAATGGTAATGCGCCTAAGGCTCCGGAGGGAACGGCCGTTGCTTCCTCATAGCTCATATTAACCGGTTTGATAGCCACCACCCCATTTTCAGGCAGACATGTATATTCGGCATAGGTGCCAAATTTCAAGCCAGTAGAGGCAAAAACCGAATCGCCCGCCTTAAATTGCGTCACATTTTTTCCAACCGCTTCAATCTCTCCGGCCAACTCCATCCCCAATATCGTTACCCTTTTCGGCCTGAACAACCCATTAAAAAGCCTGGCCGCAACTGGATCAGCCTTTCGCATTCGCCAATCCCCTGCCCTTACTGTGGTCGCATGAATTTTGACCAGGATTTCATTATCCTTGGGGGTAGGCTTTTCTACCTCTTTGAGCTGAAGAACATCCGGTGATCCATATTTTTCATATATAATTGCTTTCATTTTGGCATCCTTTTATTTTTACTCTGCAAGCGAGGAAGTGATTACAGATGGGTTGAATCCTTTAATGATCAACCATATTGCCAACACCATTTCTTGTAAAGCCAATGGCGCATACAAAGCGGTCGAGAGGGGCGAGTTGGGGTCGCCGTCAATCAGAACCAGAAAGCCTGCCGCCAACATCAAAGGCGCCCCAATTAAACCCCAGATTGACAACCATCGCGGAACGCGCTTGGATTGATACAGCAGGTAGTACAGCATCAGGGCGCCTACGCAAAATACGGATTGCCCAAGCATATAAGCATAATTAGATGCGGCTTCCAATACCGTGCCTCCGGTTTGAAAATAGGAAGCGTCTGGTGCGCCTGCTTTTACAAATTCTTGGCTCAAAACCAGCAGCAACAATCTGGCAAGGATGGCAACCAAAAAGATTGCGCCTTCGGTGATCCTGCTGCCGAGATACCAACTAGCCAGACCTTCTTTGTTTTTTGTATCTGTATCCTGTTTCAAGATTGGATATATCATGAAGGCCACACCAGCAACGGTAACGGCCATAATAAACTCAAGGGATACGGCCGTTATCACTTGGCTCTTATTTGTGGCAATCTGAGTAAGCATATCTGGAGCGTTTAGCAGAGAAGTTATTGGCGCCACAGATAGTACGCCGGCAACCGTCGCGGCTATATACAACGCTCCCACAGCGATTGCGGTTTTTCTAGTCGAATTCGTTTTTTCTTGGATAGTCATTGTTTTTCTCCTTTTAATCCGCAGTGCCAGGCATGGGGCGGACGGCTCTAGTCGACCTAGGCCGTTTTGCCTCGTGCCTGGCGCTACTTTACTTTAATCATCCTTTATTCCCTTGACCAGCAGCCATATCCCAATCGCTAATTCAAATGGCAAGTTGGGAATGAATACAACTATCGGAACGGCAAAGTCAAATAGTCCAAACAGTTCTCCTACAAGGGCCAGAGGAGCTGCTATGAGGCCAAAGATGGCTAACGCGCGAGGAACATATCGTGATTTGAAGAGCAGATAATAGAACAGTGTGCCGCCAAGGGTGAAAAACACCATGCTGAGAGAGTATGCAACTTCCTGGGTTTCATAAGCCAGATTTCCCAGAGTTTGTAAATAGGCTGGGTGTCCCGCTATTGCAGATTCCTGGCTTATGCGTAAGAGAGCAAAAGTCGCCACCCGGCTGACAGCAAGGAGAGACACTTCTGTAAGACGCAATCCCAAAGCCACAAAAGCGATATTCCTGTTTTGTTCCTTCAAGATCACATAAAGCAAGACGCTCAGGACGACGAGCGCTGTGACAGTGATCATCTCAACCACAATGCCTGCCCGCACCTGTAAGGCTTTATTTGCCATATTGGTCATGCTGTCGATTATGTTTCCTGAAACGATCAACGGCCGTAACAGAACTAATCCGGCGACCGCAGATGCAACCGCTTGCAGTAGGAATGCTGCGCCTGCGAACCTGGGGCTATTTTTATCTAAACTCATTTGTTTGTTGACGATCATTGTTTTTTCTCCTTTCACATCGTTATACGGCCGTTACATCAGCCTCAAGCGATCTCGCAATTTGCACCGCTGAATTGAATTCCTTGACGATCAGCCACACAGCCAGAAACATTTCATTTTCGTTTGTTTCCTTCATCATAGGTCTGTCTCAAGTCTCGATGAGGTTTACTATATCAGCTATGCGGTGTTAGTTTGTAGACACTTTAGTGTGTGTAGGGGGTGTTATTTTGTTGGAGAGGTGTGGGGAAGTTATTGCGGTGGGAGGATTTTGAGGTAGATGCCTTTGTTGACAGCCTGAGCGCGGTTCTTGACGCTTAGCTTACCAAAGATGCGGCGATTGTGGCCTTTGATGGTATCCAAAGCCAGGAATAATCTTTCGCTAATTTCCCGATTGGTGAAGCCCTGGGCAATCAGTTGCAGCACTTCTAATTCGCGCTCGCTCAACGGTTCAACCAGTGGTTGTGTAGGAGTTTCAATATCGCTTTGAACATTTGGCTTGAAGGCCGCCAGTAATTTACGAGTATAATCGAGTTTGATGCTCTGGTTGACTGCCTCATGCAGCAGTTTAGCTATTGGCAACCCTTCATCGACAAAGATGCGGACGTAGCCTTCTGGCTCTGCCAAAGTCAGAGCACGTTCCAGCGGCACGAGGGCAGAAGGGATGTCGCCTTGCGCCTCGTGAGCGAGTGCTTGCAGCGCCAGGATTTCGATGACGCTCCCCGTTCTCTCCCCTGCTTCCGCCGCTTGCAGGAGGCGTTTCAGCAGTTCTCTTGCATCATGAATGACGTTATCCACCTGACCGCTCTTGTACTGGGCAATGAGCAGCCTCGCCAGGGTGATATGTTCGAATTCGTACAGGTAGCTGAGGTCGTCAGTGGAAGATATATCCCGCTCACGTGCCCAGCCCAGAGCCTCGGCCAACCGACCCTGCTTAATCCACACGCGCGCCCTTAATGCCGGTATGGGTCGCACTTTGGGAAGGGGTGTCCTAACAAACACACGCTCTGCCTCGTCTAGCAAATCAAGCGCGCCATCCAGGTCGCCCAGGGTCTCCTTAAGTCGAGCCTGGGCTATGCACCAACGATACTGCCAATCCGGTAACTCGACTTGTTCGCCCAGCTTTTTGCTTGTCGCCAAGTTTTGGGCAGCGGTCTCCAGATCGCCCCGTTCACGGTGTAGCTCGCTGATGCCCGAATACACGTCCTCAGTTCCCATGGGGGATGGCTCACCGTGTTCAGCCGCAAGCCGCAGTGCGTACTCGCATGTATTGACCGCTTCGTGGAGGTGTCCAAGCGTCATCTTAATCTCTGCCAGGACAAATGTGCCGACGATGGTGTCTAGGGGGTTCATGCCGGCCAGACCATCGGAAAAAGTGCGGTGGGCGGCTTCAAGATCGCCGCTTGTCCAGTAGGCAAGCCCCAGGAGCGCAGTTATCGTGCCACGATCATAGCTGTTCCCCTCAGGCATGAGGTCAAGTGCCCGCTGCGCATACTTCACGGTGCCAGGTACATTGCCTATAGCCTGAGC
>JAAETJ010000701.1 GCA_024228495.1 bacterium
CTCGATGCTTACAAAGGTGAGCTATTGAGCCTATCCCGTGCGGGCGCTTCCGGCGCTGAGCTGCAACGCTGGCTGAAAGAAAAACGGATCACTTGCGCCCTATCCACGGTTCTAAGATATATCCAAAAAAATGGGTAAGTATGCCCAGCCTGAGAAGCAGGCCAGATCCGTCACTAATGCCTTACAAAAATCCGGCGCAATAAAGTCTTTTGGTACGGCCAGAGGGTACACTCATGCCCTCACTCGGGTTTGTGAATATGTGAAAGCTGAGCGCTTAGGCTCGTTACGTGATATCACTCCAGAGCAAGCCACCGCTTACTTGCAGCAACGGGCCGAAGCGGTGGGTCAAAAGCAGCTTGATATGGAGCGTCAGGCGACGCAAAGCATGATGAAAAACCTGACGGGCCAACTGGAACCCAACGAACGTCTAACCGTTGTTAAGTCTGAACATCAACAGGTTTTAACCTCTCGCAGTTATACCCCTGAGCAAGTGGCTCTGGTGGCCGCTGCACAGCGAGGCAGCAATGCACTCTCCACACAAATTGCCTATGCCGCCGGTCTGCGCGGCCACGAACTGCTCACGCTTCGACGTATCGAGGAACGCCACCCAAACAAGCGACCAACCCGTGAAGAAAAGTTCAGAGGCCGCGAAGGGATCGCTTACAGTGTCAAAGGCAAAGGGGGCTTGATTCGGGCGGTGTCTCTTCCAACGCCTCTGGCACAGCAACTGGAAGCAAGGCGGTTCGAATCGCCAAAGCGGGTCACCGATAGGGGAATTCATTACGCCCAAAACTATGCCATCAATGGTGGGCAGAAATGGTCGAGCTCCTTTGGGCAAGCCTCCAATCGCGCGCTTGGCTGGTCAGCCGGGGCGCATGGATTACGTCATAGCTACGCTCAAGAGCGGATGCACGAACTTCAAGCCTCGGGTTTGAGCCGAACTGTGGCGCTCGAAACGGTATCCCAAGAAATGGGGCATTTTCGCCCTGAAATTACTAAAGTTTATTTACGATGAGCTGGCGCCATGGGTTAATCCTTTTTCTGCTGATTATGACGGCTTTGGGCGGCTATTGGCTCTACACAAACGTTCCCCTCTTTGCTCTGGCGGTCATGGACGGCCAGCAATGGAACGTGCTCGCTCAAGGTTGGAAAGTCTTTTACCAGGGTTGGTTTTTTGTCGTGCCCAGCCTGGTTGTTGCCAGCCTA
>JAAETJ010000702.1 GCA_024228495.1 bacterium
AATGATTTGCTTGATCTGGCTAAGATAGAAGCGGGCAAGATAGAACTCTTCTCCAATACCTTGGAGCTACCGACATTTCTAAAAAATGTGGCCGGCATCATCCGCCACCAGGCCGAGGAAAAGGATCTCAACTTCATACTGGAACGCCATCAGAATTTACCCCAGGGCATCGAAGCCGATGAAACCCGGCTGCGTCAAGTATTGCTCAATCTGCTGGGCAACGCCATCAAATTCACCGAGGCCGGACAGGTGACCCTCAGGGTCAGCTTGCTGGGCATAGACCCCGCTCAAGCTGATGAGCGCAGACAGATCAGCCTGCGCTTTGAAATTCAGGATACGGGGGTGGGTATGAAGCCGGAAGAGATACAAACCATCTTCAAACCCTACGAGCAGGTGGGCGAAGGCAAACAACGGAGTGAGGGCACAGGCCTGGGGTTGGCTATTACCCAGCAGTTGGTCAACATAATGGGGGGTGATTTACAAGTTGATAGCCAGCCTGGTCAAGGTAGTCGGTTTTGGTTTGAGGTCAGCTTCCCGGAGGTGGAGGGGCTCAAGGTAGAGACCGAAGCAGACCATGCTCTGATCAGTGGCTATAAAGGGGAGCGACGCAAAATCTTGATTGTTGATAATCGATTGGAGAACCTGTGGGTGCTGCAAAGCATGTTAGAACCTTTGGGCTTTGCCTTACAGATGGCTAAAAATGGACAAGAGGCCGTCCAACAAACTCAACAATTTGAACCTGATCTGATTCTGATGGACTTGCTGATGCCGGTACTGGATGGCTTTGCGGCC
The DNA here is from genome assembly GCA_024228495.1 of bacterium. Lineage (GTDB taxonomy): Bacteria > Pseudomonadota > Alphaproteobacteria > Rhizobiales > JAKIUO01 > JAKIUO01. The sequence continues at coordinate 793 of JAAETJ010000702.1, forward strand.
ATACGTAGCATTCAGGCCGCCCCAGATTTGGTCCAGCCCAAGATTGTGGTCGTCTCCGCCGAAGCCTTTCAGGAAGAGCGCCAAAAAGCTCAGGCGGCCGGCTGTGATGATTATCTGGTCAAACCGGTGGATGAAAGCCTGTTAATCCGGGCCTTGCAAGAGCAGCTAACCTTAGAATGGATTTATGAAGAGCTGCCGGCCGGCGAAGAGCCGGAGCAAGACTGGCTGCTGCCGCCCCCAAGCGAACTGCAAGCGCTCTACGACATCGCCCTGGGCGGCGATATGGATGACATCCATACTCAGGCCGATCATCTCTTGAGCCTCGACCTGCAATACAAGCCCTTTGTGGACAAGTTGCACGCCCTGGCCGATGAGTTTGATGATGAGGCCATTATGGCTTTGCTGGAGCCGCATCTTCTAGCAGAGGAAATGTAAGATGACGATCACTATCCCGAACTATCAAATAAAAGAAGAACTATTTAGATCCCCTCGGACGGTTATCTGTCGGGCCCTGCGTGACAGCGATCAAACGCGGGTAATCATCAAGACCCTCAATAACGATTACCCCTCTAACTATGATATTGTCCGGTTCAAGCATGAATTTCAGATTACCCAAAAAACAGCCGGAGCAGGGGTGATTCGAGCGCATGAGCAGCTAAAATATGGCAACAATCTGGCCCTGGTGCTGGAGGATTTCCAGGGTGCCTCACTACACGATTATCTGGCCCAAGCGGGCCGGCTCGACTTGCCGCAATTTTTACGGTCAGCGATTGAAATGAGCCAGGGGGTGGGCCATATTCATCAGCAAAATGTGATCCATAAAGACCTTAACCCCAGCAATATTCTGTTCAATCCGGAGACAAAACGGGTGCAAATCATAGATTTTGGCATCTCGACCGAACTGTCCCGGGAGCAACAAGATGTGAATGTGGCCAATCAGTTAGAAGGCTCATTGGCCTATATTTCGCCCGAGCAAACGGGCCGCATGAACCGGGCTCTGGATTACCGCACGGACTATTATTCGCTGGGGGTGACTTTGTATGAAATGCTGACCGGTTCTTTGCCCTTCGAGGCAGAAGA
>JAAETJ010000703.1 GCA_024228495.1 bacterium
CAAGCAGGGCAGTGGAGATGTTATCACTTCCTTCATTTTTCAGGTGCGCAATATTCCTGCAGCACTTTATAAGGCAATGGGTGGCTTTGCCACCAATAAGGTCAACATGACCAAACTGGAATCCTACCAGATTGGCGGTAATTTTGTTGCAACCCAGTTTTATGCGGACATCGAAGGCCATCCCGATGATACAAATGTCCAGTTGGCCCTGGAGGAATTACAGTTCTTTTGTGAAGACCTTCGCATTCTGGGCGTCTATCCGGCCAGCGCATTTCGCGCCAATTGATGGCACCTGTCCGGGTCCAACTTTAGTTTTTCGATTTGATTGTTTCTAATAAAGCAGAGCACCTTTAAGATGATCATGCAATCAGGAGCGAAAAGCGACCGGCGCCGGTGCGCCGCCCTCGCCCAGGCCGGGCGTAAGCCCGAATAGCCGTGAGCAAAAAAATCAGCCTTTAAAATGATCAAGCAATCAGGAGCGAAAAGCGACCGGCGCCGATGC
>JAAETJ010000704.1 GCA_024228495.1 bacterium
GGCGACGCGTATCCAAGCCCAGAGCCAGGATACTCCATCAGGTGTCATGGGTCAGTCGGACAGTGCTCGAGAACTGCGCAGCCTCGATCAACGGCGGTCTGCAGAGGAGTTTTCGGAGATCCTTATCGACAGTGAATCGTTATGCAAAGTCAATCTCTAATAGCACGTTGTAGCGTGCTTACTGGGTAAAAATACTTTGCATAACGAAGTATGCTCGTATGTTACAACGTACTCAACCACGAAAGAAGATCGCCATCCTTTGTCCAATGTGGCAACGTGTTATCGACAATGTCTGGATAAGCCTTTTCAAGCGCATGTCGTTTCATCTCTGTGTCAGCTCTTGCATAAACTTCGGTGGTTGCAATATCAACGTGTCCCAAAAAATCTCGGATATAGATGAGGTTTACTCCGGCTTGAAGTAACAACATCGCCTTAGTATGTCTCATGAGGTGGGGGTTAACTTTCGTTGGAACAATAGTCGATATTTTGCGTGCTTTTTGCGCGTACTTGTTAAGAATATAGGCGATTCCAGTGCGAGTCATCTTGGTATGCATACGGTTGTAAAACAACGGCTGATCATCCACACCAGCCATCTCACCAAAAGCCTCACTGACATAGTGCTTGAGCAGCAACTCTGTGTTGGAACTCAACGGTACCTGTCTTTTTTTCCGTCCTTTGCCTGTCAAGGTAATGATCGCGGGTGGATCAAATCTGAGATCGCGCACTCTCAGGTCAATCAGCTCTTGTACGCGTGCACCAGTGTCATAGAGTGTGCTTAGCAGGGCGAGGTCCCTGCGTCCAGAGGACGTTAACGTATTTGGCTGAGTGAGTATCAACTTCAATGCCTCAGGCGTCAGATGTGAGACCACAGCGGCAGGCGCTTTTTTGCTGGGTATAGACAATATCTGTTGATATTGAAGCAGTCCGGTTGGATCCTCAATGTGCATGTATCGATAGAATCCATGGATGCAAGCCAATCGCTGATTTCGCGTCGATATCCCGTTATGCCGTTGCTGTTCAAGCCAGTCCAAAAAGCCCAGCACCAGTGACTTGTCGATATCTTTCAAGCACAATCGATCTACTGATCGGTGATTAGATTGCTGGCAATAGAGCAACAACAACTTGAATGTGTCACGATAGGATTTGATAGTATTCGTGCTCACGTTACGCTGCCCAGGTAGATAAATACCCAGGTAGTGAGACAGGGCCTTGGCAAAATCAGTCGGTTTCATGGCTGCCCCCTTCGAGTATGGGAATGATGTCACCAAAAGCTCTCTCCGTTTTCGCTGTAATATCCGGATAGAGTTCTGCGGTCAGACGTAAATAGTGTGCTGTATCCTGAAATGAATGGTGCCCCATGTAGGTTTTCAAAACCGGTAGGCAAGCAGCAAGGTCAGCACCTTCGAGAACCCATCGCCGCAGACAGTGAACGCAGTGTGTATGCCTCATATCATGAAGACGAGGGCCCTTCCCCCAGCCACCGTGCGATATGCCTGCTTGCCAAAGAAAGCGTCTGTAATTTTTGTAGATGTTCCCGATGGTTATCGGTCCGCCATTTGGCGAAGGGAAGAAGTAGGCTTGTCCATCGGACATGGGGTGGACAGTTTGAGCGTAGCTGCGGCAATGAGCTAGACACAGAGTCGACACAGGTACCAAACGGTCTTTGTTGAACTTAGCATCGTTGATGCTCAGAACACCGTTTTTGAGGTCGACTTCGTGAAGGCGCAGATTGAGTGCTTCAGAAAGACGTAGGCCGCAGCCATAAAGCAGGCGGAACAACAGCGGCATGATCAGATGTCGCAAAGGTACTTGCGAGCAATAGTGGCAAGCGTCCACCTTGCTCAAGATCGCAGCGATTTCGGTGTCACTAAAAATATAGGGTTGGTAGTGCTGTTTGCGCGGCAGTATTTTTGGCGGCAAGACATACGATTGAAGACCGAGTCGCGTCATATAGAGCGCTAACTGCCTTAGGACTCCAGCTCTGTTTTGTTGGGTGGCGAGCGCTTCATTGGGTCTGCGTTTTATCCATGCATAGGCTAAATCTCGTGTAATAACTGTCTCTGCGTAATGTTGGGAGACACAAAATTGGTCAAACTTATAGAGGGTCCAAGCGCTGGTAACGTATTTGTAGCCGACGGCGCGCTTCTCGGCGATGAGGCCGTTGATATACTCGCGCAAGGAGCTCTGAAAATGAAGGTACCTCATCATTCCATCTCCCCAGCAGGATCCAGTGCGCACTGACGTAATTGTTGGATATCGACCTTCAAGTAGATGGCAGTGGACTCCGTGCTAGCATGGCCCAGAATGTCGGAGATCACCGGCAGCGGGGTATTCTCTGCGAGTAGACGACTCGCCAGCGTATGTCGCAGCGAGTGCATGCCTTTTTTCTTGTGTGGTGAGATGGGGATCTTGGCAATCTTCATGTACTTGATGATAATTTGATGCAGCCGATCTTCATCTGAGAAAGGTTCCAAAGGCGCCAGATGTCGCAGGAAAACATAGGGAGAGTCGACTTTTGGGCGTCCATTTTTCAGATACTCAATGATGGCCCAGCCGATATCGGGCAACAGTGGCAAATGAACAATTCCCCCTGTTTTGGATGAATGCAGTTCAATGCGACTGTCTGCCCAATTGAGCTCTGTAAGCTTCAGTCGCTTGATGTCAATGGTGCGAATGCCAAGGCGCGCAGCCAACAAAATGATGGCGTAGTCGCGCTTACCAGAGGGGTTACCGCGGTCGATGGCCTGAATCAGTTTCTCGACGTTCTCCTGTGTCCAAACCGATGGAATTCGATTCTGTTTGCGCGCCTTTACTACTGGTACAGCATTAAGCAA
>JAAETJ010000705.1 GCA_024228495.1 bacterium
CAGCAGGTGAAGGAAGTATTGAACCAAAGGGATTGCCATGTTTACAGCAAGGAATGCTGTTAGAGAGGCTGGTTCCAGACATAAACGCTATCAAGCGAAACTAACATTACGCTACCTGATTGTAGAAACGTATTATCCCGAGTTTCTCGACTATATGGAAAACCAGGGTAAAACCCTGCTGACGCATATAAAAAAGAATTGATGCTTATCTAAAATGCGGCAGCTGAGTTACCCATCATCTAATCAAAACATTTAGTCAAGGATACAGGTATGACATCGTTATTACCGAAACATGCCCAGGTCGCCATCATTGGCGGTGGTATACATGGTTGCTCTGTGGCTTATCATCTTGCCAAAGAAGGTTGGACCGACATCGTTCTGATCGAGAGGAAGAAACTGACAAGTGGAACAACCTGGCATGCAGCAGGCCTGGTCGGGCGGTTGCAAGGCGGTCATGCAACAACGAATTTTGCCAAGTATGGTTCCGATCTTTTTGAAGAGCTGGAACGAGAAACAGGGCAGAAAACAGGTTATAAACGTTCCGGCTCGATCTCCATTGCAACCAATGAAGAGCGCCTGGCTGAACTTCGTCGGCAAGCGGACTTTGCATTAATCCATGATGTCGAAGCCTATGAAATCAGCGTTTCAGAAATCAAGGAACGTTGGCCTTTAATGAATCCTGAAGGGGTTCTCGGGGGAATTTATGTTCCTGGCAACGGTTACATCAGCCCAATCGATTTAACCATGGCTTTGATAAAAGGTGCCCGTTCAAAGGGGGCGAAAATATATGAAGACACCAGGGTCGAGGAAGTTCTCACGCACGACGGGAAAGCCTGTGGTGTGCGCACGGACAAGGGGGTTGTCGAAGCCAATTTTGTTGTCAACTGCGCGGGAATGTGGGCTCGCGAATTGGGAAGACAGAACGGCGTGAACATTCCGCTTCATGCCTGCGAGCACTATTACCTGGTCACTGATGCTATCCCCGATCTTCCGCAGGATTTACCGATTCTGCGGTCTTATGATGATTCTACCTACTTCAAGGAAGATGCCGGAAAACTACTCTTCGGCTTCGCCCACAATCATGTAAAACCGTGGGGTATGAAGGGTATTGCTGAAGATTTTTGCTTTGATTCACTGCCGTTTGTTGAAGACGATGTTATGGACGTTCTCGAAATGGCCCTGGAGCGTGTTCCTATATTGCAAGAAACGGGAATCCGGACCTTCTTCAATGGGCCGGAAAGTTACTCTTACGATGGTAACTTCATTCTCGGTGAGGCTCCCGATGTGAAGGGTTATTATGTTCTAGCGGGTGTGAACTCGACAGGTATCCAGTCAGGAGCTGGCGCGGGGCGTGCCCTGGCTCAGTGGATTATGAAGGGATTTCCTCAACATGATATGAACGATATGGATCCCGCTCGCATTGAAGAATTTCAGACTCGCGACCTTTATCTGCAGCAGAGAACCCCCGAGACCCAGACGAGAACCTATGCCATGCATTGGCCGAACTATCAGCGCGCCACCGCGAGAATCATCAGGAAGACCCCATTTTACAATGCCTTGAAGGAAAACAGGGCCTGCTTCGCAGAAGTTCAGGGTTGGGAACGCCCGGCCTGGTTTGCGCCGGAAGGTGTCGGACCAAAGATTAAATACAGCTTTGGCCGACAAAACTGGTTCTGTTACGCACAAGAAGAGCAAAAGGCGGCCCGTGAATCCGTTGCCATGATTGATTATTCCATGCTGGGTAAGCTTTTGGTTGAAGGGAAGGATGCCGAGAGCTTCCTGCAGCGGCTCTGCACCAACAATATGGCGATTAATACGGGGCGGCTTATATACACGCTGATGCTCAACGAACGAGGTGGAATTGAAAGCGACATGACCGTGTCTCGTTTTGCGCAAGACCGCTTTATGGTCATGAGTTCGATGTCGCGCACCAGGCGTGATTTTTTTCGTCTTCGTGACCATATCCAGGTTGATGAGGATGTCAGGCTTCGTGATGTCACTTCGGCTTATGCAATTCTGTCCATCATGGGGCCGAAAAGTCGCGATCTTATGGAAACAGTGTCTGGCATTGATATGTCGAACGAGGTTTTCCCCTTCAATAGTTGGCAAGAATTCCATATTGGGCATGCCGAGGTATGGGCTCAACGAATATCATTTTCAGGGGAACTCGGATGGGAGATTTTTATTACCCCGGATTTTGCGGAACATGTTTTTGATGTACTCATGGATGAAGGACAGGCCTTTGGCCTCCGCCTGATTGGCGGCGAGGCTCTTAACGCCCTGAGGATTGAAAAAGGATACCTGCATTGGGGACACGACATGTCTTATACCGAGGCACCCCATCAGGCAGGTTGCGAATTTCTTTGCAAAACCAAAAAACCAGTTTCCTTTATTGGCGAGGAAGCATATATGGAGAGACGGGAGCAAAAGTCTGGTCCATATCTTTGTTCCGTAAAACTTAACGATCCAGATCCCATGCTTTATCACAACGAACCAATTTTGCGAGATGGTCATGTAGCAGGTTTTGTGACATCGGCTGCTTATGGCTACACTGTCGATTCGGCCGTTGGCCTTTGTTTTGTTAGTTTGCCCGAGGGTTCGACAGACAAACGAGACATTGAAGCAGGGAGCTATGAGGTCATGGTTGAAGGAAAGGCAATAGAAGCAACGATTAGCCTGAGTCCTTTTTTCGACCCGTCGAATAAACGAATGTTTTTATAGTTGAGAATTAGAACCTAACCAATTGAGGCGCAGTGGAATCAAGTCCGCAGCGATACAAAATAATGTCGATCAAATTAGAAACCGAAATAGTAAACCGTGAAGTCTATGACCGTGCTGTTGAGCGGTTTCAGCAAGCAGGTATTAAATTACCGACAATCTCCCAGCTGGCCGATCCGGTTTCTTCACGTGCCGAGATTGAGTCCCATATGCAATCTGCTGATCCTGACTCACCGGATGCGCGTAACCTTTTTCGTGTGCACTGGCACAATGCTGCTGATCGTAAAAGCCTGGTCGATGTGCCCGAACATATCGTTCTGCCTTCGGAACTGACCGGTGTCGATGCAAAAATTGTGGTAGCTATCGGTAATCGCTTCCCAATGATCCGTGCTCATAAAGTCCTGGCCGCTTACGGGTGTCTGGTGCCACGATTGATTACGGGACAGTTTGATCCGACCTATCATCGCGCTGTTTGGCCTTCAACCGGGAATTACTGCCGGGGTGGCGTCGCTATTTCTCGCATTCTGGGGTGCCGCAGCGTAGCCATTCTGCCTGAAGGCATGAGCCGAGAAAGGTTC
>JAAETJ010000706.1 GCA_024228495.1 bacterium
AGCTGGATAGAGCGCTGCCCTCCGAAGGCAGAGGTCGTGAGTTCGAATCTCGCCGGGTGCACCATATATTTCGCTGAGTTATCAAAGTAGGTACATTTCCAAATATCGCTCTAGCAATCACATAGCAATCACCTCGATAGACTTTTTATGCCTTTATGGCCGGAAACTTAACTCATTCGCACATCGATAACATGTCGAGAAAAAATGATTTCAAATGCAATATGGAATGTTAAATATCCAGGCTAGCGGCGGCGAATGATCGAACCATTGATGAAGTGAACAACAAAACGCTCCAGCGATTTCTGGCAGGCCAACACAGAACCAATGATGCGTTTGTCTGGCTATGTCATAAATTTCTGCTTGGTGTTGATGTCGCTGATCCCGTCAAGAGTTTTGGCGATGCAGCTAGCCAGTTTTTCATGCACAGCCATGATCCTGAATTAATTGCTGATGCAATTGGTGAATATGAAATCAGTACAGAAGTGGACGAAGCCGATGGTGACATGTCCGTTCTCACTCAGCTCAAACTATCGCCCGTAGCTAATCGCGAATTTCTTCGCGCCGAAGAACAGGCGCGTAGGGGCGAAAATGACAATGAACATGCCGTACCATTTGAAGGCGTAGCATTTTTTAAGCCTAACGGATTGTCGCTAACCATGCGGGATGCGCTGACACGACGACCCAAGTGGCATCTCCTTTATCATAGCGCGCCTTCGGCAAAATTTGAATATAGCGGCCAGACGATGACGCCGCTGTTTTTCGGAAACTCTGAGGGTGCAAACTCGATCTTCCGTGTGCGCGTCAGCAGGAAGGATGAAGCTCATGGCTCTTGATGGAAATAGCCCAAACGGACGCTTGCTGCGTGCGGCCTATCGTGGCCAGCTCAAGAATGTTAGGGCTGCTTTAAAGGATGGGGCAGATGTTGATATCATGCCTGACGACATTGGACTGTCAGCTTTGCACATGGCTATCGGTAGAAACCATCTGGATATCGTCCAACATCTGATCGAAAAAGCTGGCGCTACAATCCAGCCGGATAGTTTTGGAAGATGGCCAACAATTATCGCGGCGCAATGTAAGGCATCAGATAAAATCTGTGATTACATGGTTGAACGAGAGGCAGAGTTAGAAGGCATCGGTAATGCTATAATCGATGAATAACGGCATCGCGGGGAGCTTTGGGGGGAGAACGGCCGTTGAACGAATCGCTTGGATTTCACCCAATTTCGTCAAACCGGCCATTGAGAATTACAGATTCGAAAATTGCCCAAATGGCGCTTAGAGCCCTCTTCTACCAAGGCGGTGTGTCGCGTGCTAGATAGATTGTTAGATAATTGATGAGCAATTCTAATCAACTAGAACTTTGTTGAGATTACACGGAATACAGTTGCAAGACGCAACACGGCACCACAGTGTTAGCCCTATTTCTACCGGGGAGATTTTGTTACTTTCAGCTTCCGATCACTGCAGACCAGTTTTGATGACAATAATCCATCAGTAATATATAAAGCATAGGAATACTGCATTCCGAGCAGGCAAAAAACTATACACATCAGCGGAGGGAAATCATGAGTGAAGCACAAGCCGTTATGTTGACGCTTGAAGAATATGCAACCGCATATTGTGCCAAAGATTCCGACAGATTGATGTCAGTGTTTGATGATGGCGAAGAGGTTTCTATGATCGGAACCGGGACTGATGAATTGTGCTGTGGTCGAGAGCAGGTCCGAGCCGTGTTTGAGCGAAACTTCGCGGAAGCAACGGCAACCAAATTCGAATGGCACTGGAAACATGTGATTGTCACCGACGCTAGTGCGGTAGTTGCCGTTACACTGACCATACATTTGAAAATTGAAGATCAGGAGATCATCGTACCCATCCGATGGACCGTTTCGCTGATAAAGCGAGGCGGCAACTGGAAATGGCTCCATCGCCATGCTTCCGCTGCTGCGGGATCACAAGATGAGGGAACGGCCTATCCAACGGGAGTAAAGAATTGACCACAAGCGACAAAGAGTTCACCGGTTCAATACCGGAATTTTATGATACCTATCTCGTACCACTGATTTTTGACGCTTATGCAAATGATCTGACGGAGCCTATTGCATCACTTTCACCTAAGTCAATTCTGGAAACCGCGGCGGGTAGTGGTGTTGTGCCTCGAGCCTTGGCAAGCCGACTTACATCTGACGCCCGTTACGTAGTGACTGACCTCAATCAACCGATGCTTGATCACGCAGCCGCCAAACAGGGAACAGATGGTCGTATTGAATGGCAGCAGGCGGATGCGCTTGAATTGCCGTTCGAAGACGAGACCTTTGATGTTGTAGTGTGCCAGTATGGTGTGATGTTTTATCCCGATAGAGTGAAAGGACACTCTGAAGCATGGCGTGTACTAAAACCGGGAGGGAGCTATATCTTCAATGTCTGGGACAATATCAAGGAAAACGAATTTGCAGATGTGGTGACGGAAACCGCGGCAGAAATTTTTCCCGGCGATCCACCCCGTTTCCTCACCCGAACACCACATGGCTATCATGATATCGATTTTATCAAGAGCGATCTAAACACGGCAGGGTTTTCGGATGTGAAAGTGGAAACGATTGAAGAAGTCAGTCGCGCACCATCACCAAGACATCCCGCCGTCGCATATTGTCAGGGAACCCCGTTACGTAATGAAATCGAATCGAGGGACGCAAGTTTGCTCGATCATGTGACGAACAAAGCAGAAGAGGCAATTGCTGAACGTTATGGAAGCGGAGAAGTCGAAGCAAAGATTTGCGCGCATATTGTGACCACCGTGAGGTAACTTTGCGTGTCGAAAATTGGATAGCCTTTCAAAATTGGAAAGGAATTTTGTTCGCTGAGCTGCCGTTCGGTGCTCGAATCTAATTGGTGATTAGTGGGCAAAACGAACCTACAGAAATTTAGCCCGTTGGTCCGAAGATGTGCTATGTTTCTATTCTGTGTATTCGAAAATGAGGCGAGCAATGACCCACAAACGTCAACTGATCTCTAACGGCAATCCAATGGAAGAAATTGTAGGTTTTAGCCGGGCCGTGAGGGTTGGACCGTTCATTTCTGTCGGTGGTACTGCGCCAGTTGATAGCGATGGAAAAACTGTTGGAGTAGGAGACGTTTTCAAGCAGACAACGCAATGCTTTGAAATCATCAAATCCGCCTTGGAAGAGGCGGGGTCTGGGCTTCACGATATTGTTCGCACAAGGGGGAACCTCTAAAAATTCCCACAAATCCATTCTAATCGATTAGATTGTAAATAGGAAGAAACTGATTGGGTTAGTGGGGGATTGTGATGGGACAGCTGGGCTTTTTTGATCTTTCCAAAAGATATGCGGGGTTGGACAAATTCGGCGATCCGCTGGTTTTGCTAAAAACCAAAGTGCCGTTTGAGAATTTCCGAGCTGAATTGAAAACCATTTGGCGCACACCAAAAGAGCAGCGCAAATCCAATGCCGGTCGCCCGCCCTGGGACGAGGTGTTGATGTTCAAGGTTCTCGTCTTGCAGCAGCTCTATAATCTGTCTGATGAGCAGATCGAATATCAGATCCGCGACCGACTGTCATTCATGCGTTTTCTCGACCTTGGGGTAGAGGATCGTGTGCCCGATGCCAAGACGGTCTGGCTGTATCGCGAAGAGTTGGTCAAGGCCAAAAAGATGAAAACCCTGTTCGATAAATTTGATGCCTTTTTGCGCGAACACGGTTATCTGGCGATGGGTGGACAGATTGTTGACGCCTCGATTGTGCCGGTGCCACGCCAGCACAACAAGCGAGACGAGAACGACAGGATCAAGGCTGGCGAAACGCCTGAAGACTGGGAAGAAAAGCCCACCAAAAAGCGCCAGAAGGACGTGGATGCACGCTGGACGAGGAAACACGGCAAGAGTTATTATGGCTACAAGAACCACATCAATGTCGACCGGCGGCACAAATTTATCCGCACCTATGAGGTGTCGAGCGCCAGCCTGCACGACAGCCAGGCGCTTGACGATCTGATGGATCCGGGCAACACCTCATCAGACTTTTGGGCCGACAGCGCCTACCGCTCGCAACAGATCGAGACCGAGTTGGAAAGCCGGGGTTATCGCAGCCATATCCATCACAAGGGCAAGCGCGGCAAGCCGCTTGGCGAGCGCCAGAAAAAGGCCAATAAAACCCGCTCAAAAGTGCGGGTTCGTGTCGAGCATGTGTTTGGTTTTCAAGAGCGCTCCATGGGCGGCAAGCTGATCCGCTCCATCGGCATTGATCGCGCCGGCGCCCGGATCGGCATGATGAACTTGGTCTACAACATGAAAAGATTCATAGCCTTTGAGCGCGGCACCGCTGCGCCTGGTTGAGCGTTTTGGTGGAATAGTGGGTGCAGTGTCTGCGGAAAATCAGGCCAACCGGATTGTAACCGCTGAAAAACCGGGCTACGATCCGTATCAATCAGGCCGCCAGGCGCAAAGTCAGCCATCCGGTCATATGAAAAATAAAACAGGGGATTTATAGAGGTTCCCTCATGTCAGAACAATCCAAAGATGATCCGATAGAAGCAGAACTTGTTGAATTAAACGAATTTCTGCTCTCTGATGAAGCCCCAGAAAACTGCATGATGCTATCCGAGCTGGATGGTTTTCTTACAGCCATTGCCATTGGTC
>JAAETJ010000707.1 GCA_024228495.1 bacterium
CGTCATGACCTGACATCACCGGCGGTAGTCGCCGCGCAGTGGCGGGAAGGTCCGTGGCTCTGGACGCGGGGTATCTATGTGCTCCCTGATACCTTGCTGCATTCTCGACAGATCCTGGCGCAGCCACTCATATTGAAATCGAATGCGGGCATCCGGATTGGCTTGCGACGACGCCTCTGTGATCAGTGGCTCGATCGCCTGGAGCTCGTGGATGACCCTTGCCAATGCCGTCCGTTCGCCATCCGCATCGGCGAAGGAAATCTGAACCGGCAACAAAGTGGCAAGCAGACCTAAAATCAGTACCTGAGTTATTCGCATCGATGTCCTCACCGTATTACGCATGAGGCGCATGGTGGGCAATACGGTGAGGACTAGATAGGGAAAATCAATTCAAGGGGGTGCGGGGTTTTTGGACCTCATGGATCATTACAGATCTATCATCAAGCCAGTTTATTTCATAATACTTCCCATATTACAGTATATATCTACTTGAATAATTATACATGTAGACGTATAATTCAAAGATGAAAGAAATAGAATTTCATGGCAGGACGCTTGATGATATTCGCGATTTTCCAGCGGCTGCAAAGCGTGAGGCTGGACACCAACTGGACAGGGTGCAGCATGGCTATGATCCCACCGACTGGAAACCTATGGCCTCCATTGGTATGGGTGTACGAGAAATCAGAATACAGGAGCAAGGGCAATACCGGGTGGTCTACTTCGCAAAGCTCAAGGACGCAATCCATGTCCTGCACGCTTTTCAAAAGAAAACCCAGAAGACCAGAAAACAAGACATCAACGCTGCGAAGCATGCTCTAAAACAGATTCTTACGAGGTATGAAAA
>JAAETJ010000708.1 GCA_024228495.1 bacterium
CGGTGGCAGCAAAATATCTGGCGAGACCGGAATCATCAGTTGCCGCTTTTATCGGAACTGGTGTGCAGGCGAAAAGCCACCTGCGGGCCTATCATGACATCTACCCATTGGAGGAAATCAGGATATTTGGACGTGGACAGGCTAATATTGACAGTCTTGGCGAGATGGCTGCCGGCATGAATTTGCCTGCGGTAGTATGCGCGAGTGCAAAAGAAGCCATCAAAGGTGCGGATTTGATTGCAACCAGTATCTCCTTTTCGCCGGATTTTGTGCCGTTCCTTGATGCTGACTGGACGAAACCCGGATCGTTTAGCGCCGTTGCCGATCTGGGTGTGCCGTGGATCAAAGATACTTTTGAAAGATTTGACACAATCATCATTGATGATCTGGAGCAGGAGGCCGTGCTTCCAGAAAAACTTGTTCGTGGTGAATGGGTCAGTGGGGATTTAACCGGGTTGGTGCTGGGCAAGTGCAAGGGCCGCAACAATGGTGATGAACGACGCTTTCATATTTCGGGGCCATGCGTTAGGTGATCTGGCACTGTCTGCACTGGCATTTACAAAAGCCAAGGAGACATTATCAGATTGAAAACGCAGGGTTGTCGATGCCCTAACTCCCAGAATAAACCAGAAGTGCCCTAATTAAAGTGTTTTGAGAAGCCAGTTATTGTCGCAGGCGCTTGTCTATGGTTTTGGTCAGATAATTTGCAAACTCGTCTGCTGCCTGGGGATTTTTTGTCTGTAGCTTGTCCAGAGCGTTTTGATCCAGCTCAAGGGCAGTGACCGCGCTTACCGCTACGGCAGTCGCGACAGCACTATTGCCTGACAAAAAACTCATTTCTCCCAGAGCAGACCTTTCTCCCACCCGCAGGCTGGATGC
>JAAETJ010000709.1 GCA_024228495.1 bacterium
ATGCCCCCCCAAGGGGGGCTACCTCAAACCACCCGCTATGCGGGTGGTACTTGATTTCAGCCCCAGTGGACGGACAAGTTAATCCCCAACAATCCCTTGGATCGCCGGTGGCGGTTGGCGCCATCGCGGCTCGGCCCGACCCGCGTAGCACCCGTTTTGGGTTATCAATGCGGCGGGGCGGTTTATCTGCTACCCGTAGACGCCTACAAGTGACACTCAGCGCCACTAGACAACACATTATGATTCAATGGCATCGTTTATTTGGCCTGGTCCTGAGTGACTTTTTCAGCAATACGCCCTATCGCGTGGAACTGGAGTGTGATCTCTCGCTGCGCCAGCAGTTTCTTGATGTCATCATTGTGAAAAAGCGCGCCGGGCCGATCCAGCGCACCTTACCGGATGGTTTAGACAATCTGGCCACGCACAACCTGCTCAGTTATAAATCCTTGCATGAGCCGCTAGACCGGTGGGCCTTGGAAGAACTGCTGGGTCACTTTGTCAACTACCGCAAACAGATCAGTCCTCATTCCGGCAGCGCTGACGCACGTCCTAGTTTGAGTTGGTATATCAACGGATTAGCAAGAGTTTAAAAAAAGTTTATCGGGCTAATTGGGGTGTTATCAGGCGGTCCATGAGGCATTCTCCCTCCTTTTGCGAGGAAAAGCCATGAGTAAGCCGAGTCGTCGTCCGAATCGAGAAGCCCGAAAAGAACACCAAGAGAACGTCAAAGCGTCGCGAGAGACGTTAGCCCGCCAGCAAGCCTCGGCAGGGATCGAGGTGTTGCAGCGCCCCAGTGTTTCCAACACACTCTGTCCGTTTCAAACCCAAGCGGAGGAACAGGCCGCCCGAGAAGAAGCGGTCGCGAGTCAGGTGTCGGCCTATCGGAGCTTGTTGCCCTCGTTATTGAAGAAGCTGTCTAAGATCCCCGACCCGCGCCAACCCAAGAAGGTCAAACACAAGCTTACGGTAGTACTGACGTATGGCTTACTGATGTGTGTGTTTCAAATGGCATCACGACGGCAAGCCAACACCGAGATGAGTCGACCGGTCTTTTTTTCGACCTTACAGCAACTGTTCCCCGAGTTGGAGACCTTACCGCATGCCGATACCCTGAATCGACTGTTGGACCGGATCGATGTGGAACAGTTGGAAGTGGCCCATATGGAGTTAGTTCAGCGCCTGATTCAAAACAAGAAATTTCAGCGCTATTTGATTGAGAAGCGCTATCCCATTGCTATTGACGGAACCCAAAAGCTGACCCGTGACGGTCAGTGGTGGGGTGAAGAATGGCTTCAGCGTGAATATAAGACGGAAGATGACCCATACATCCAGCAGTATGTCTATGTCCTGGAAGCCAATTTGGTGTTTCATAATGGCTTAACGGTCCCGCTACTGAGTGAATTCCTCAGCTATGGCGAAGGTGATCCCGACGATCACAAACAAGATTGTGAGTTGAAAGCCTTTAAACGTTTGGCGGCTCGACTGAAAGGTTATTTCAAGCGTTTACCGATTCTCTTGTTGCTGGATGG
>JAAETJ010000710.1 GCA_024228495.1 bacterium
CCCAAGGGCAGATTGAATACTGCGGACTTGGGCGGGGCTGGCCTTAAAGAAATGGAGCTTACGCTTGGTGGGTTCTTCCTCCCGCTCAAAATGGCTAATTAGAAAGAAAAAGACAACTGACATAAACCCAAAGGTTAGAACGCCCACACGCATTCCTAGACCTCTCATTTAAAAGCAATAAAAACAACCAAAAGAACGAGATGAACCTCCCAATTTTCAGGGCTAACTCACTTTGAGTCCCATGAGTTGTTCTAGAATTTTTTCGTCGAAGGCTGCCCGGAGCCGTTTGCCTTGGATGGTGTCTTTGACTGTTTGATCTACTCTCAGCAAATTTAGCGCGAGCTTGCGCAGAAGTGCGATATTCTCAGCGGCATTGCCTTTGCGGATTCGCGAGCCGTCCTCGTCCCACACGACGTCAAGAACCCAGTGACAGCTGTTCTCAATTCCCCAATGCTGACGGATGAGCTTTTGGAGCTTGGCGGCATCGGGTTTGTGATCGCTCAGATAGTATCGTTTTTCCACCGAGCTTTGCTTCGTGATGAGGTTCTGGCGGTGCGATTCCACGCAGATGAAACTCCTAAGATTCAGCCAGCTTTCGCGCTCAAGCTTGTCTACCCAACCGAGGGCGTTGGTTGCCAGAATGACTCTTTTTTCCTCACGACCATGACCTTTGTTTTCGGTAACCGCGCTTGAGAAGTTGCTGCCTTGCTCCTGGGCGTATTGGAGGGCGGTTCCGCTGCTGAAGAGTTGTTCCAAACGGGCGTAAAGATGAGGATGGTTTCCCTTTACGGCCATGAGGTAGTGGCCTCCGTTGAGGCTGATTTTGTGGGCGATTTTTTTTTGGCAGCCCATGGCATCAAGGCTGAAGGTGTTTCCTTCAATGGGAAGAAAATCGAGCAATTCAGGCACGGCAGTGATCTCGTTTGACTTGGTGTCGACCTTCAACTGCGCTAGGCAAAGGCCTTGCTCGCTGGCAAAGGCGCTGAGGAGATGAAGGTGGCTTTGTTCGCTCGCGCGGTCAAAGCTATGACGTATGGCTTTGCCATCGATGGCGATCAGTTGGGAAGAGAGTTTGCCGCTGAGGCCTTCCACAAAACGAATGAAGCAGGCGTTGAAAGCCTCAGGATCGACGGCGCTAAAGATCCGCCGAAAGGTGTCGTTGCTCGGAACACCATTGGGGAGTTTGAGGAATTTTTTGAGCCATGATTTTTTGCCTTGAGCGAAGCGCTCCATGTCATCAAAGCCCTCGCACTTGCAGATGATTGCAGCCAGTGCAATGAAGATGATTTCGCCAAAGTAATGTCGCTTGTGGCGTCCCGTTCGGGGGTCGGTCAGTGACTGAAATACTGAGATGGCGTCGGGAAATCCACCTGCATATCGATCAGATCGTGTCTCATGGTCCATTCAGACATGATGGAGCCACAAGATATAGCGTACAAGTCTAAATAATCAGGAATTCCACACTATCTAAAGTGAGTTAGCCCTGTAAAATAAGGGCTTTGGCTGAGAATCTGGGTTGCCAAACCTGCTTAGTCTTGAAACCATGTCAGGCGACCTTAAATCGTTATCCCAATTTATTATCCTGTAATTGCGTGACTCGGTTTCCCCAAGCTGGCTGGCGATTTCAATAACTTTCGTCACTGTCAACAAAGCAAGCACAACCGAACATTAAAATCATGAAAACCGAACAAGATGAACAAGGAAATATAAAACTCTTTTGGGCCTGTTTCGTGGCTCTGGTTGCCACCTCTTTTGTCTTCGGCCTTCGCGCAAGCATCATCGGCGACAGATC
>JAAETJ010000711.1 GCA_024228495.1 bacterium
AATAAAGCCAAAAGCAGGTTGAACACAGACACCGGAGGTAAATACGTACTGCGTGAAATGTCGCTGCCTTACACTGTTAATATTGAGCCCGAAAATGGTGGTTTAAGCTCGAATAACCTGGTTTTATGGGATAAAACTTAAATAAAAATAATGGCTTACTTAGGTCCGACCCGAATGTCAGAATCCCTAGGTTGAGATAGTACTTATCGTCGCTGCTACTTTGGCTGTACTGGCGTCTCTCAAACATTTCCTCTAGATATACTCCTTCCCAATTTCATCTATTTTCAAGGTCATATGAAGCGCTTGCCCTTAGATATAGCTATGAATCAATTTCAATTTCACCTTCTGAGAACCAATTGTTCTCAAGGGCATATTTTTTTACTGCGTTTGGGTTTTCCGTATAAGCAACGATCGCAAGACTTTTCTCGGCACGACTGCATGTCACATAAAACAGACGCCGCGTACGATCGATTCCTGTATCCTTGCCTTCTTGAGCATTTTTCAGGTCAGTAGCCGACTTAGCTTTAGCTCCGAATAGCTTTTCATATCCGAACATGAAACCACGGGCCTCAGCATCACCCATGATCACCATGACGCGATTGAATTCAAGCCCTTTGACGCCTTGGTGGGTATCAAAGGAAGCGAGGCCAGACACGTAGCGACGATACAGGTCGATCTCTCCAAAGGGTGCATTAAGGAAAGAAAGCAGCGCCGATGTTTCGGCAGTCACGGGATCAGCAGTCTCAGCTTCATCTGATTTTGCTGCACTGTCAGCCTTGAGAATCTGAAGTACTGGTTTCAATCCATCTGGGATGTTGAAAAGTTCATTGTCGGCAATGCATCTAAGAACTTGGCCGCAGGTAGGCTCACCGTCCTTCCAATGCTCCATCAAGGCATCTACTCCCGCTTGTGCCTGGCGGAGGACATCAACGGCATCTGGGGCTTCTTTGAGGGCTTGAGGCGTAAGTAGTGGAGAGTTACTGCGAACGATCCGGCCAACAGCGAACCTGTCGCCAGCCTTCTGTGATTCCACGAGAGATTGAATGTTCTGGGTAAAGAAGCGCGTCGCAGGGAGGCTTCCGTCGAGTAGGCCGGTTCTCCACGCATCGATTTCATACAGCGGACCAAACACACCGTCGAAGCCAAGCCGTTTCGCCGCCATATGATGCTCAAGCGTCAATATCTTGCAGGCTTCACGCTCGCGCCAGTTCTCATCGCTGGTTCTCACAGCCATTTGCTCTCTGATGGCATCCTCCACGCCCTTTCGGTCAGCAGTGTCAGCAGGTCGAATAAATAGACCTATATTGCCCTCAATCGCATCCGTGCGCGGTACCTGAACATGAGTATCAACAGCCGCCCTGATCTTATTGATAAGCGTGACCACCCGCTTGGGGCAGCGATGATTGAGTTGCTTCGATGGCTTGGCCCAAGATACCGGAATGCTTTTCTCAATTTTCTCTTTTCCGTCGGCATAGATACGCTGCATAACATCACCGATCAAACCGAGGGCAAATCGCGGCTCATGCTCCGAGGCAGTCAAAAAGAGAGCGTCTACAAGATGCTTGTTGGTATCTTGGCTTTCGTCGATTAACAGGAAAGGGAAACGCCCGACCAATACCCACTTCATCAGCGGCTTATTGGCGATAAAATCCGCACATATCGAGATTACTTCAGAGTGGTTGAGTGAATTTGGTTCTCGATTCTCTCCAGTCGGGTTGTAGGCAAAATTCAATACTGAATCGAGGCGACTGAGGCGTTGGGTCTTCGATTTGATTTGCGCTTGGCGGGTAATTGACGCCTTCGTACCCGCTCGCCCCTTCGCTTCCTCTTTCGCCAGCTTTTCAATGTCGCTCCGCAAATTCGTCCTCAAACTCTCACGTATATCGTGGTTGAAATCCTTGATAAGTTCCCAAGCAAAGCTATGGATCGTCGAAACGTAGAAGAGCAGTTGGAAATCTATCCGACGTTTAATCTCATCACACGCGGCATTGGTGTAGGTGATGACGCCGACCCGTTGCCCACGAAGGGCAAGCTGACGGCCATGAGCATTCCGGATATGATTCAGAGCTTTGACAAGCGATCGGGTCTTACCAGAACCAGCACCAGCGAAGAGAAAGAAGCTTCGTGGCTTTTCTGGGTCGAGAAAACTGGCGATCTGATTATCAATCGGATCATCCAAGTTTGCGTTCGACATAGCCTCTAACTCGGACATCATATTGCCTTTGCTTCAGTAGCAGTAACGGATGCAACCACTCCGAGGTCTTGCTGTTTCTGTCTGAGTTGTGTGGTTAACCAAATCAATCCTTCATAAATATAGTGCGGGGGCTGAAGCTCGGTGGGATCCTCGACTTCAAGAAGATCAAGAGCAAACTCAGCCTTGCTCCCGGTCTTAAGCTCTTTGAGCAGTTTCTTACCGAGGTCATCGATTGATGTGCTGGTGCCAATTGCTGACTTGAATTTGGAGAAAAACCCCTTTCCACCTGCCTTAGAAAAAAATACAAGGTTCTGCATTACCAAAGCATCTTCCAGCGTATTTGTAATGGCTTCTACCTTCTGCTTTTTAAAATCAATTTGGATTGGACATTGATATGCGACACGGATGGCGAATTGCTGATCCTTATATTCTTTGACCTTGTTCTGTGGTTTCAAGTCAAGGAGCGCGTCCATATCATTATTGCCTGGCCACCATTTACTCATCGTCGCGTTTCGAGACTTCTGCTTTGCGCCACGAGCCGGAGAAACAGACTTATTCGTACCGTCCATCGCATCCAGATCGGTTATGATAAGTGTGGTGAGTCCGAGATGCTCAATCAGGCTACTGAGCCGATGCGCATGACTTCCCCCAATCTCAAGCCATGTCACATAACATTCATGCAATTCTTTCAAGCCTGGGTGGTTCCGGACAAAGAATGGCACAAGGATACGCTCTGCCGGTCCCTCAACAAGCACTGCAGCATCGGCGAAGAACAAATCACAGTGGGTCACTTTGATGTAGCGAGTAACAAAACGTTTCGTTTCCAAATCTACACCAAAGACACTTCCTAGATTGACCACACACGAATTAGGAACGCCCTTCTCGCTTGCTGGGAGGCGTCGATAGTATCTCAGTGAATCGAAGTCACATTCGTGTGCGATGTGGCTGGAGTGGGTACTGACAATCATCTGCGTCGTTAGCGTCGATCCTGACTTTTCCAGCTCACTATGTTTACGTAGTATTTTATAGGCTTGTCGAATGAACACCTGTTGAACTTGTGTGTGAAGATGGGCTTCGGGTTCCTCGATCAGCACCAAGTGTAGAGGCGGAATGAGTATTTCTGGATCAGCAACCGTTTTTGATGCCACCTTCCCAACGCGCATCCAAGCATCCCTGAAGCTCATCAGACGGAAGACCATTGAGATGAGGTTTTGATAACC
Source organism: bacterium (assembly GCA_024228495.1). Taxonomy (GTDB): domain Bacteria; phylum Pseudomonadota; class Alphaproteobacteria; order Rhizobiales; family JAKIUO01; genus JAKIUO01. The sequence goes on from JAAETJ010000711.1 coordinate 3,415, forward strand.
TAATCCATTGGAGTCCTCTGGCAAGTTCAGGTCAACGGCGTTTTCACCATCGACCATCTGGATCAGGTACTGGACCGCCGCTTCATGATTCAGGCCGTCCACCGGCTTGAGGCGTGTCGATATCTTCAAACGTGGGTCAGTGACACCTGGATAACCTAGCCCTTCAACTTCGCTCAGGGCAGTGGCAAACCCCTCACGAAGCCTATCATCGAATGCCTTTTGAGCATGTTCAATTGCTTTGAGCGCTTTGATGTCTTTGGCATCGGGGTTTTCGAAGGGATCGAGGTGCTTGTTCCAATATCGCCGCAGCTGCTCGGACATCTTGCGAGTGGTCGAAGCACCAACCGCCGAACTATCCTCATCAGCATCCCGTCCTCCATCGGTTTGACCGAAACCACGCTGCGCACTGATTTCATCGATTCGAATAAGGCCCTTGAATGGCTCTCCCTCAATCGGAACAGCGTCTTCGCTCAGTGCTTGTGGTTTTGCGAGGCCAAATACGGGTTCAGTGCGTTTGGCAGGATCAAGTATGTAGGCCCGGACGGTAAATTGGCTAGCAAAGCGACGCTGTAGAAATTCAGTCAAGCTCCTCGGCCAGAGCATTATAGATTGGTTGGCATCCTTTGGCTTGGCATCTCCCGTATTCGCATTTGCTGCCTCAATCGTCTTAGCGTCCTCTCGCGCAGCAAGAAAGTCCTTTTGAAGTTGCTCGGAATCCTTGGGTTCGAGAAGGAGACGTACCCCTAGGAGTCCACCGTCCCAATCCAGAGTCGGAATAATCTTCTGAACGAAGTGTGCTTCACTTTTAGCTACTGTGAGCCAAACGTCCAGGAACGGCAGTACTGGTGACCAAGTTGGGACTGGCAAGTCTTGATCGACAGATTTTGCAGATTCCCAAGTATCTCCCATTTTGTCGATTACAGGCCAGTGAGACAACGTAAAGTCATTGAGGGATATTTTGGAGCGTTCACGATCGATAAGAAAGTATCGGAGCGCAACCATAGCCGATGTTTTGCCACTATTATTCGCACCGACAAAGACAGTCCTCTCAGAAGAAACTCCAATCTGGACACTTTGCAACTTGCGAAAATTACCAATTTCAACACTATCAATGTGCATGTCAGCTACCGTCCTGAGCGTGAATAACGTAGAAGGCTACCATAATCGAACTACGCTCCCAATTAAAAACAGTTTAGATATGATGTGTCGAGGTGAGGCTTCGAACTACCGATATGGGCTTTGAGACATACACCCAATTACAGCGAACGACCGCTTTATCAACATTTGAGACATAGAGGTTGTCAGATTAATTAGCATCAAAATTGATATTTTGTCAGATCGGGTTTGAGCTACTAGATCTGACGTTGTTAACACCAAGCAACTTTCTTGTCCGATCCGCGACAATTATGATGGCCGGTTAGGTGTCGTCGTTTTTCTTATGTTTGAATTAGCCTGTGATATTATCGAATCAGTTGCTTTTTAAATTCAATTCGCTATATTTAAAGTGTATCTGGCCCATACAGTATAAAAAT
>JAAETJ010000712.1 GCA_024228495.1 bacterium
AAATTGTTGGATCTTCTGCAAGCATTGATGAAACTGGAGTGGGAGTACGAAGAGAGTGTAGATGAGAATCTGCACACAGCCCAAACGCGCGATGGTGACGCGCTGATAAAACCACCTGTGGACAACTTAGAAGCGTTGTATGAGTTGGTGACGGTGGGTTTTATCAGCCAGATCAAGATCATGATGGAGCAGCTTGTGAACCAGGATCACAGATACACCGCCTTTGCGCAGAAAATGATCCAATTTGCGAATATGGGCGACGAACACAACATGATTCGCTTCGTGGAGGCACATCTCTCGCATGAAAAGTCCTGAGTGGGAACGTGATATTGCCCAATCTATTATTCTTATCATTGATGATAATACAAACAATTTGGGTGTTTTGATTGGTTATTTAGAGGAACTTGGCTTTGGCATCGTTTCAGCCACCAATGGAGAACTTGGCTTGAAACGCGCTAAATTGATGAAGCCCAACTTGATTTTGCTTGATGTGATGATGCCAGGCTGGGATGGGTTTGAAACGTGCCGGCGTTTGAAAGCTGATGAAGAGACCCGCGAGATACCGGTCATTTTTATGACGGCGTTGACCGATCCGGAAGATACGGTGAAAGCCTCTGCTCTGGGGGCCGTTGATTATATCACCAAACCCTTACATCAAGGGGAAGTGATCGCGCGGGTGATCACGCATCTTCGCGTAAGGGGGTTAACCCAACGTTTACAACAAGCCAACGAAAAACTCTCTCAGGCGATGGAGGCGCTGTGGGGCGAAATGGAACTGGCGAAAAAGATTCAGACCAGTCTGCTGCCGACAGCCATCGCGGACCTTCACCCGGATTTTGACCTTGCGGCCATCATGCTGCCCGC
>JAAETJ010000713.1 GCA_024228495.1 bacterium
CCAGATGCTGGCTCTGGCACTGGGGGCAAAAACGCTCAAAATGCACCAGGGGCATCATGGTGCCAATCATCCGGTGATGGATCACACGACAGGCAAGGTCGAGATAGTATCGATGAACCACGGTTTTGCCGTCGATGGTACCACCCTGCCCGATGGCGTCAAACAAACCCACACCTCATTGTTTGACCAGTCAAACTGTGGTCTTGCCATTGATGGTAAAGCGGTATTTTCCGTCCAGCATCACCCGGAGGCATCTCCGGGCCCGCGCGACAGCCATTATTTGTTCAGGCGGTTCATAGACAAGATGGCGGTTAAATCACCTGCGTAGCTGAAAACCCCTGACAATAACGATGTCAATAACGATGTCAATAACGAGCTCCAACCACAAACGGTTCTATTCCTCTGCCGCTGCGGCGGCTTGTGCACCACTTTCTTCATTGACAAAAAACAGTATTGCCCCGCCAACCGCCAGAAAACCGACAATAAGCATGCTGGCCATCCGCAATCCAATTTGCTCAGCTTCCAATGCGGCGGTGCCATTGGAAATATAACTGGCCGCCAGATCGGCAGCTACCCAGCCAAATATCGCAGGTCCTATGAAAGACGATGATCGTCCAGCGACGGCAAAAAGTCCGAAAAATTCAGCCGCCCTGTGCGCCGGGCAAAGCTTGGCGACCATGGTGCGCGATACCGATTGCAAACCGGCCATGGCAAATCCGGCCAAAGCGCCAATAACATAAAACATGGTGTCGGATGTATTTTCCATCATCCACAATATGGTTGCAATCATCAGCACAACCGATTGCAGCAGAGCCTGTTTGGCGCTGGCCCGATCAGCCAGCAGGCCAAACACCCAG
>JAAETJ010000714.1 GCA_024228495.1 bacterium
CTACGAGTTTCTTCCTTGACAGATTCTTCGAGCATGCTTGGACGATCTGCCGAGGCCCAGGTGGCGGAATTGGTAGACGCGCTGCGTTCAGGTCGCAGTGACCTTACGGTCGTGGAAGTTCGAGTCTTCTCCTGGGCACCAAAACAGACTCCTTGGTTAAATTCACCCCCTAAAGCCTTGAATGGATTGGATATTTTGGGGGTTCTAGCACCCTCTTTTTGATGGTATGCGAGTCGCTCGCTAAATGCCAGTCTGAGCACTACCCGTTGCAGTGTAATCTGACCAGTTTGCCATAGTTTCCAAGGGTTTGCGAGGAATTGCAGGGCTGGTTCTAGTTTTTCTTCGAATGAGCCTTGGGGTGCGGAATAATTTTGCATTTGTTCCTGCAAAATGCGCCTGTCACGTTCGAGATTAGCGATTTTGCCCTCATAAGCTTGTATTACGCTGGTATTGGTTGCCTCAACAACGCGCGTTAGAAGCACTTCAGATTGCTTTTCTACAGCGTTAATTTGGCTCTTGGCGGATTTTACAGCCTCTTGCGCCTGAGCAAGACGTTGATCCCATGCATTACGGAACATTGTCTTGACCAAACCGAACAGGTTTTGATTGGATTCCAGCGCCTTTATGAGCTCACCGACTTCTCCTTCCAGCTTGTCGCGTGGAATGGACTTACCGTAGCTGTCACAGGTTTTTGTCTGGCAGAGATAGTAAGCGTAGCGCTGGGTGCGACCTGTTGACCATGAACTGCGCAATGGTACACCACAGCATCCACAGGTGACAAAACCACGCAACGCGAACTGATCACCAATATTTTTGCGCATCGGAGCTTTGGCAGTACCACTACGTCGGGTTTGTACCTTGTCGAAGGTATCCAGAGAGATTAGCGCGTCATGGTGACCATCGAGCCAGTCAATCCCATAGGTCTTTGAGCAGATGAATCCGGTATAGAGTGGATTGGTCAGGATATCAGTTACACGCTGTTGCGTGATAACGCCTTTGGCGTTTCGAGGAAAGTCCGGACTGGTTTCAAAGAAACGTTTTACTTCTGCCTGGGTTTCAAAGCGACCCGCAGCATAACCTTCTATACCCTCAATAATGATCGAGGCCAGAGGATCATCGCGCACCAATAATTTTCCACGTCCTTTTTCTGTGATGTACTTATAGCCAAACGGCGCGTTGTGAATCCAAAAGCCGTTCTGCATGCGAGCCTTCATCTTTTGCGCTACCTGCCGTCCGTTTTGCTTTCGTTCCAAAGCTCCCTGAGCTGCCATAATAGTTTCAATGAACTCACCTTCAGGCGTGTCGTCGAATTTGAAATTCAGGCATTCAATGATTGCACCACGCGCGCGAAAGGCATCACGCAGATCAAGATGAAAGCGCGTATCACGAGCAAAGCGTTTTAGATCATCGAAGATAACGACATAGTTTTTCTCGGGCTGTGCATCAAGGTAGGAGAGAAGCGCCACCATGCCCGGACGCTTCATAAAATCACCGCCGCCGGTAATGGTATCTGGAAACGCCGCTTCAACCTCATAGCCTTTTGCGCCCGCA
>JAAETJ010000715.1 GCA_024228495.1 bacterium
CCTCGCGCATCAATCCCGGAACTTATCAGGCGCGCCAGACAACTCGAAGTTATCCCCGCTGGCGCCAATATCGACAGGACGACTGTATGGAGATACATGCAGCGACTGGGCCTCAACACCAGGCGACGCAAGTATCCCAACAAGTTGCGCGATAGCCGCCGTTTTGCCTATCCACATCGCCTGGCCATGGTGCTGTGTGACGGCAAACATTTTCGAGCAGGCGAAAGCCGATTAAAACGGGTCGCCCTTTTCTTTATCGATGACGCCACTCGCATGATGCTTGGTGCAGTTGTCGGCACGGCGGAAAGCGCCAACCTCTTTCTGCACGGGCTTCATCGCGTTGTCAAAACATACGGGATGATGACCAGTATCTTCCTTGACAACGGTTCCGGTTTCACCGCTCATGATACCATAAATGTTCTAAGGAACCTAAATATTCTATGTATCCACGGCACTCGGGCATACCCAGAAGGTCATGGGAAAATTGAGCGATTCAATCAAACTGTCAAGCAGCAGTGTCTTCGCCATCTTGATGGTAACCCTGAAGTTGATCCCGCCTGTCCAGCACTTACCCTGCGGCTGGGCCATTACCTGACCCATCAGTACAATCAAACACCACATGAAAGCCTGGAAAAAGAGACGCCCTGGTCAAGGTACCATAACGATCAAAGAAAACTACGTTTTGTTGAAAACCGGGAAGTGCTGGACAGTGCATTTGTCCTGCACGAGAAACGGTATGTCGCAAATGACAATATCGTTTCTATCGACTCCATCCACTATGAAATGCCAAGGGGATATGCAGGGAGCAAGGTTGTCATAC
>JAAETJ010000716.1 GCA_024228495.1 bacterium
CTTCGTCAGGAGCAGCCAACACAAAGTTGGCCTTTGCGCTAGAAGAACTGCCATCAAGATAGCTTTTCATATATCACCTCAAATCTCTCTATAGCTAAAACTATGCTGTTTCACGTCACGCTCTTTGTAGATTGGGCGCCCATCTTTATCCTGGCCCTTCTCTTCCATAAGAGTGACTACCGCCAGGTTCAGCACCGTGATTACCTCTTCTGGCACTTCTACCTCGAGGTCCCTGGGGATAGTTCTGCAATATTGGTTTACCTGCACCGGTAATGGCGCGTCACCTCCTGCGTCACTATTTGAGTTAAGAGTGAGTTTGTATCGCTTTTGCGGCGCCTCTTTGTCTTCCTTTACCTCTTCTTTCTCCGCACTTACTACAGGCTCTACCTGGCCGTCCATACCAAGAATGGCTTGAACCATATCGGCCTTGCTCAGCGACTGCTCTATATCCTCATTGAACAAATCCTTTGCCAACTCAATCAGTCGGGCCTTGGTCATTAGGGTTAGGTTTTTGGGGGTAATGTTGTCATCCACGATAATTGTCCTCTTGTGACTGTCCACTTTGAGTGGGGCCAAAAAAAAGGGCCTCCGAAGAGGCCCTTTATGGGTTGCCTAGAATTAGGCGGTTACTGCTACTTCCGCTCTGCACATCCACAACTGGTTGAGAATCACCGCGGTTTGCAGCGACTTCCAGCCAGCAAAACCACGCTGCCCCAATGGATCGGCGCTTGACGGTTTATTTGGGTTGATAACAGATGGCGTTATTGCCTTCTTGCCCTTCAGCGGGACGATGCCGTATGCGTTCTGCATAACAAACAGAATCGGATACACATCGGCCTTGGTGCCGGTAGTGGAGAGCATGGTGCCCTTATCCCCGCCGCCGTCATCCCATGGCTCAAACACAGTTGAGGAAATGTAACGCACATCCTCGACCTTGCCGATCTCTGAATCATACGGACTTAACGTGCCGTACTGCTCACAAGGGACGAACCCAGTCATGTTACGGATGTCGCTTTCCAGATCCGAGTGGCACAACGCGATAATGGCAGGTGCCACGGCTTGAGTACCATAGTCTGGAGTAGACCGGATGACCTTGCTGATCTTCC
>JAAETJ010000717.1 GCA_024228495.1 bacterium
ATTCGTCAGAAGGGGTGGGAGATCCTTTTTGTCCCTGATGTGCCCATTGTTCATTTCGTGGGGTCTTGTAGTCGTTCACGACCAGTTTTCGTAGAGTGGCATAAACACAAGGGGATGATGCGTTTTTACCATAAGTTTTTTCGGCATCAGTATCCGGGCGTGGTGACGTGGTTGGTCGCTTCGCGCGTCTGGTTGCGCTTTGCAGGCATTGCGGTATTTTATAGTCTCCGTCAGCTCCTTCGTTGGTTTCGGCTTGGAGGGAGTCATGGATAAAGCTCGTCTTGGCTTGTTTGGTGCTACGAGTCTGGTTGGGGAGTGTCTATCCCCACTGCTGGCTCAATCAGGGTGGCATGTCGTGTCTTTTTCGCGCAAGCCTAATGTAAGTAATGATACGGATATTGAGTGGCGACGGATTGAATCTCACGCTCCCCTCAACCCGGCCCACTCCGTGGTGGAGAGGGAGGGGGAGTGCGGTGCTTCCAAGGTGGAGGGCAGTATCTCCTCCTGGATCTGCCTTGCGCCCATTTGGGTGCTGCCAGATTACTTTGAGTTATTGGAGGCATATGGGGTAAAGCGTATCGTTGCACTTTCTTCCACCAGTCGTTTCACTAAGAGTGATTCCCAAGACCCGGCTGACCAAGAGCTGGCAAATAGATTTGCTGCTGGAGAAGTGGAGCTACAGAGATGGGCTGAAAGCAAGGGTATTGATTGGGTCATTATTAGGCCAACCTTGATCTATGGTTTGGGCCTGGATAGTAACATCACACAAGTCGCCAGCTTTATCCGACG
>JAAETJ010000718.1 GCA_024228495.1 bacterium
GCAGATGCCGAAAATCGGGATATCCGTTTCCAGCAGTTTTTTGATTGTTGCGACAGCATATTCACCTGTTGCGGCAGGGTCACCCGGGCCATTTGACAAAAATATGCCGTCCGGCTGGTGTCCGAGAATTTCTTCAGCACTGGCGCTGGCGGGAACAATGGTGATTTTGCATCCAAGATCAGCCAGCAGACGCAGAATATTTCGTTTGATGCCGAAATCCACCGCCACTACATGGTGGACCTGATCCTCAGCCTTGCTGTAGCCCTCATTCCACACCCAACTGGTTTCATGCCATTGGCTTTGTGCAGGTGATGTAACGGTTGCCGCCAGATCAGCGCCCTCAAGACCCGGCCATTCAGCCGCCTGTTTTTTCAATTCACCAATATCGAAGATGCCATCAGAATTACTGGCAATAACCGCATTGGCGAGACCCTTTTCGCGGATAAGGGAGGTAAGGGCGCGCGTGTCGACATTGCAGATGGCGATGATGCCGCGGGATTTTAACCACTGGTCGAAACGGGTGGCAGAACGATAGTTGGA
>JAAETJ010000719.1 GCA_024228495.1 bacterium
ATCAACATAGCCAGACCGCTGGCCAGGATAGCGACAGTGAATGAACGAAGTGCTGCATTGACCCAAACAGGGGCATCAACCAATGACTGATACCATTTTAGTGAAAAACCTTCCGGTGGCCAGCCAAGAAAGCCACTTTCGGTAAATGAAACTGGAATAATGAAAAGTGCCGGCAGGGCAAGGAAACCCATCATCAACAGGCCCACTACCCAGATTGGTATACGTCCACCACCCCTGCGACGTTTGTCAGCACGACTCGGAACAATGCGGTCAAATGCAATGCCAACCCATTCGAACAGCAAGCCCATGCTGCGGGTAAACAACCCGCCAACAAATGCACCAACAAATCCGATGGGGTTTTGTCTCAGGCTATTGGCTCGTTTTGCATCGCCGCCTGAAAGCGTAGAAAGCCCCAAAAGCTTGTCATAGAAGAAAAAGATTATCAGCACCGAAACCATCAACAACACACCGATCGCGCCGGCAAAACCCCAGTTCAGGACTTCTTTGACCTGGAAAATAATGGTCTGCACGATCATCGTGTCACGTGCACCGCCAAGCAATGCTGGTGTGATGAAAAAACCAAGCGATGTGATAAAAACCAGCAGCCCGCCGGCGGCAATACCTGGTACCGACAAGGGAAAGTAGACCCGCCAAAATGTTTGTCCGCCACGTGCGCCGAGAGTTGACCCCGCTTTTGACAGATTGGTA
>JAAETJ010000720.1 GCA_024228495.1 bacterium
GCGCTTTTGATGAATTTGCACAAAGCCGATTAGCGGAGCGGGTTCATGAGGCGCTCATTGAACAGCATCTTGGTGGTCAGATAGTGGGGCACATCTCACGAGACTCTACCGCTATTTTTGGTCGAGAAAAACCCGAGAGCAAGCCTGTAGTAGAGGAAAAGAAAGCCAAAAAACGAGGCCGTCCCAAAAAGGGCGAAGAACGGCCTAAAGAGCCCACCCGATTGGAGAAACAAGAGGCAGGGCAAACGCTTCCTGAGATGCTTGATGACCTACCAAGCGCCTGTAATGTGGGCAGCAAACGAAACAGTAAAGGTCATACGAGCAGCTGGATCGGATATAAGCTTCACATTGATGCAGCCGATGGCGGCATCCCCATCAGCTGTGTTCTTACCTCTGCATCGGTGCATGATAGCCAAGTGGCCATTCCATTGGCAGAAATAACCAATGGGCGAGTCACCAATCTCTACGATCTAATGGATTCAGCCTATGATGCGCCACAGATTAAAGCACACAGTAAGGCCTTGGGACACGTACCTATTATCGATCCAAATCCACGGAGTAAGGACAAAAAAAAGGCGTTAGAAGCAGAGGCAAAAAGCCGAAAAGAGGCAAACTA
>JAAETJ010000721.1 GCA_024228495.1 bacterium
TACAGCAGCTAATGGACCTCCTAGAAAGGCTGAAAGAGTCCCGGCAGAGCAAGATAGCTGCCGGGGCTTTTGAGTTCTCCATACGCCGCCCTACAGATATGGAAGCAATCACCATGCAATACACCTCTACCAAGGAGGCTGTACTAGGCGTGATGCGTTTTGTGAACGAATGGAAGGGGGTGACAGAGGCAGACGTGGTTCCAGGCGGTACGGGTGATTCTGTGCCGTTTGACGCTGATTTATTTGCTGAGTGGGTACAGGACCGCCCTGAACTATGGAGCGCATTAATTGACGGCGTTCTGGATGCCTACACGCAGCATAGGGAGGCACAAGAAACCGAGGGAAAGCCCTAGCGGTCTGGTTGCAACATGCAACGCAAACACTCCCAGGCCAAGACAAACCCATGCCCGGACCGGCGCCAGATTCTGCTTATTTAGCGTTAAGCGCGTGGAACATGATGGGCGGTTTAGATTGGCAGGCATTGCCTGTTGTGTGTGATGTGTTGGGTGTTGCAGATCCAGAGTCTTTGATAAATCAATTGGTAGTTATGCGAGACCATCATGGGCATAGAGGTTGAGATCCGAGGGTTAAAGGGCTTGGAGAAATCCCTTCATCAAATACCCGTCCAGCTAAAAAAGAAAGTTGTTGGCGCGTCGCTTAAAGAGGGCGCGAAAGTATTCCAGAGGGCTGCACAACAATACGCGCCATATAAAACAGGCAGGCTGCGCCGCGCAATAAAGGTGAAGGTTTCTCGCATTCACAACCAACCGCGCCTTGGTAAGTTCGGCGTTTATATCAAGATTAATCCGGGCAAAAAGCGAAACGACAAAAACGGCGCGTATTACGGCCATATTGTTGATGGCGGTTGGAATACGCGGGGCAAAGCAGCCAGAAACACAAAGGAGTGGCTTTCGGCAAGAAAAGAAATCAAGCGGGATTTTGGTTCGCGCACCGGGCGCAAAACACCGAGGGGAAAAACAAATGTACCGGGCCGGGGTTTTATGTTGAAGGCGTGGAGCAAGCGAACACAAGCAACAGCACACTCAGTTAAATCAATGGAGCGTGGCGTTGATATTGTGAAAAAAAACTTAGGATTCTAAATGGCTAAATCAGTAACAATTGACTTCAATGCTAGAGTCGCAAAATTTGAGGCGGGGATAGATAAAGCTACTAACCGCCTGAATAGATTCAGCCGCAACGCCAAACGACAATCAAGGTCGATGTCGAATACATTTAGTTCGCTTGGTGCGAAAATAGCCGGAGTTTTCGGCGGGCTTGCGGTTGGTCGTGCGTTTTTAACAACGACTCGGGACATAGAGAAGCTCAAAGCGTCGTTAGTATCTGTCACAGGCAGCACAGAAAGCGCAAAAAACGCATTTGCCTTGATTGAAAAGTTCGCCTCTACAACTCCCTATAGTATTCAAGAGTTAACCAGTGCATTTGTGAAACTAACAGCACTAGGCTTGGAGCCTTCAAAAGAGGCGCTGACCTCGTTCGGCAATACAGCGTCCGCAATGGGTAAAACCCTGGATCAGTTCGTGGAAGCGGTAGCAGATGCAGCAACGGGTGAGTTTGAGAGGCTGAAAGAGTTTGGCATTAAAGCTAGTTCACAGGGCGAAAAGGTGGCGTTTACGTTCCAGGGGATAACCAAGACAGTCGGGAAAAATGCGAAAGAGATCGAAGGGTATTTGCGTGATATAGGCGACGTGCAATTTGCTGGAGCAATGGAAAGGCAGGCGAACACACTAGACGGTGCTTTTTCTAACGCTGGTGACGCGATAGACCGACTAATAACCAAGCTAGGGGAAGGTGGTCTAAATGCTGCGATAAAAACAACCGTCAAGGCATTTGCTGAAGGCACAAACGCAGTTACAGAATTTATTGAGTCCACCAAAGCGATTCAGGACAAAACAGACCTGGACGGGTTAAATGCCGATTTAGCTGCCGCCAAAGAAAAACTATACGAATTAATCAAGGCTGAAAATGAGGCGACGGGCGCATTTGGTGCTTTGCAAAAATGGAGTTTTTACTATCAACGCAACATTAAATCGACCACCCAAGAGATAGCAGCACTACAGGCGCGTATTGATGAGGTGAAAGGCCCAGACGTAACACCAACCGGAACGGAAGCACTCAAGGCCGCAGGTGATGCCGCCAAGACATTGGGCAAAGAAACCAAGAAACTCTTTGACACCAAAGCAGGAAATCCATTAGACGGCATGGCCTCAGATGCCGCGAAAATCTCCAAGACATTTAACTTGATCGGTAACGCTTTAACCATAGACGGCAAAGGCGGCGA
>JAAETJ010000722.1 GCA_024228495.1 bacterium
CGAAATGTTTCCGCTATCGCTACGCTCTGAATACCTGATCTATATGGACATGCCCAAGGGCACCTCAATTTCAGGCACCGAAAAAGAAGCCCTTTCTGTTGAAAAATGGCTGCGCGATACGAAGCAAAACCCGGAAGTAGTAAACACCACAACTTTTGTTGGTGATGGCGGCCCGCGGTTTTATCTTTCGCTGGCCCCCGCTGACACTAATCCCGCCAGTGCCTTTATCCTGATCAATACTATCGACCCGGCCAGCACTGTGCGGGCGGCTGAGCGAGCCAAACGCTATTTGTTTGAAAACCATCCGGCTGCGCGGTTTAAGGTAAAACGCCTGGCGATGGGCGGCAGTGAATCCGGTATCGTTGAAATAAAGATCAAGGGGCCGAATGCTGAACGCCTTTTGTCAATGGCAGCTGAAGTGGAAACGGCTTTTGATACAGTGCCTGGCATTGAACAAAATGAGAATGACTGGGGAAACAAAACCCTGAAAATTATCATCGACATAGCGCAAAACAAGGCCCGCGAACTGGGAGTAACTTCCCAGGAAATATCTGATGTTATGGATACATATTTTTCCGGCACCTCGTATTCCACTTACAGGGA
>JAAETJ010000723.1 GCA_024228495.1 bacterium
CATAATTGTCATAAATCGTGCGAATTTCCTCAATCACTTCCATGCCATCAAGGCCAAGATCGTCGAGGCGGCCGATGAATGGCGAGATATAGGTGGCGCCGGCCTTGGCTGCCAGCAAGGCCTGATTGGCGGAAAAGCACAATGTGACATTGGTTTGCTGGCCCCGGCTGGAGAGGGTCTTGCAGGCTTTCAGCCCTTCCATTGTCAAGGGTAGCTTGATGCAGATATTATCAGCGATTTTGGCCAGAACGGCTGCTTCCTCAATCATGCCGTTATAATCGGTGGCGGTCACCTCGGCAGATACCGGACCATCAACAATCGAGCAGATTTCCCTTGTTACCTCGATAATGTCGCGGCCTGATTTCATGATCAGGGAAGGGTTAGTGGTAACGCCGTCGACAAGACCGGTGTCATTCAGGTCGCGGATTTCTTCAACGTCGGCTGTATCAAGGAAGAATTTCATGGGCAGGATGTCTTTCAATTGGGTATAATTTTTCAGATAAAAATCACTCTTATAGCAAATTGTGCTTCAGGTCATTACGCTATAGTGAGCGAATCGCAATTTTTTAGAGTTTTTCTTGACCTCAATTGAGCCAACAGCAGATTATCAGAGGGTAGCGGTAATGTTGCCGATTCCCGCTGATCGTCCCTACACCTACAAGGTCGGTGATCAAATGGCACTGGCGCCGGGTGATATTGTGCGTGTTCCATTGGGACCGCGTCAGGTTTTTGGTGTGGTCTGGGATGATCAGGACGAGGATAACGGAAATAAAATTGCGGCTTCAAAATTGCGAGAAGTGAGCGAGAAACCTGACTGCCCGCCTATTCGCGAA
>JAAETJ010000724.1 GCA_024228495.1 bacterium
GCGTTGTCCCAAAAGCTTGATCCGCAAAGCCATCAACGAAAATACCAATGAGGCAAGCATCAGAAAGGCAATTCCTTTCAGATTATCGGGCAGTCGATAGAACCAGTTCAAGCCATACAGCCATAGATTAGATGAGGTGGTGACTGCGCTTCCCTTTGATCAAGAAGATCGTCACCGCAGATGGACGTACCGCATTGTCACCAATCCCGGCCCGGAGCGCAAAAAAAACCTAAAAGCAATGGGATGGACTCCTCCTCACCTCATCGGCATCGATGTGCCAAACTGAGTGTGTCTATTCAGTTAACGATACAGAGGAGTCCACGATGAAGATTAATCGAGTTGGTGTTGATTTGGCAAAAAATGTTTTCCAATTACATGGTGCTGACCGCAGAGGCAAAGCTATCTGGAAGCGGCGGTTATCCCGGACTAAATGGTTACCGGTTTTATGCGATACGGTTGAGCCTGGAACCGAGATCGGCTTGGAAGCCTGTGCCGGCGCCCATCACTGGGCCAGGCAGTTA
>JAAETJ010000725.1 GCA_024228495.1 bacterium
AAATGAAGTAAGTTTCATTCAACAGGTCCAAGCCGACATTGAAGCCTGGGCAGAAGAAAATGACCCGGATCATATTCTGGAGTTTTTTGCCGTCGAGCCGATGAGAAAACTGCTGACTGAAATGGATGCCGGGGAAGTCAGCCAGGAAACGGCAAAAGCGGCATTGTATGAGAAAACCCTTTTTGAAGGCCGTGCCTTGTATGCGATGAATTGTCGCCCCTGTCACGGTGACAGTGTCGCAGGCGATGGTCCGATGGCTGATGGTTTCAAGTTGCGGCCGATTAATTTTACCGATAACGGCACTATTGAAACCATTGTCGAGGGCTACACTTTCTGGCGTGTAACAAACGGCGGACCGGGTCTGCCAACAGAGGCTACCCCATGGGATTCCGCCATGCCCGAATGGAAACTCAGTCTGACTGAAGACGAGCGCTGGAAGATCATTCTTGCCGAGTACAATCTTGCCCAGAAAACACCAAGAATTCCGGAGGGCCACTAGTGAAGCGGATGATGATCAAT
>JAAETJ010000726.1 GCA_024228495.1 bacterium
ACGGTTCGCATCAATGGGATTTGCTCTTTTGCCATGGAACACCATTACCACAAAATCAGGACTGCGTTTATTCTTCCAAGGACAAAAATCGAATTAGTTGTCTTTTCAAGATAAGACGCGAAAACATATGTCTGATACGCTGTCGGAAATTGGGTCGATCTGTCTTTAGGAATTTGAGAGGATATTCAGCATGAGGAAATTAGGAATTATGGCGTTGCGTACTACTGCGCTGACTTTAGCACTGACGTTGTTGATGTCAGGTTTCACTATCACTGGCGTTTATGCCGACGACAAAAGCAAGACTTGGCCGGCATCCGAAAAGGCTAAGCAGTTTATAAAAGACACAATTGTCCTCGGTTTTATGGCCCCCCCCTACGGCACGGGTTGGACTAAGTATAAACAATTGCAAGATTATTACGCTCTTTCACGCAAGGCCGGCATCACTGGCCATTCAATAACGCTCGCAGCAGCCGACATGACCTGGGAAGTATTCAAGGAGCAACACTACCATTTCCGGGCTGCAATGGCAGAACAGCCGGATAAATTCCAGATCGTGCATAGCACGCGGGATATCGAGGCTGCACATATTCAGGGAAAAACGGCCGTTATTTGGAACAGTCAGACGGCCACGATTCTGAGCGGCGATTTGACCCGCATGGCCCTGCTTAAGGATATAGGTGTCAAAAGCATGATCCTTGCTTACAACGATACCTTCCGGACCGGTTCAGGCCAACTCGCCAACTACAACGGTCAAGACATTGGCCTGACGGCTTGGGGCAAGAAGGTGATCGATGAATTGGTCGAATTCGGCATTCTTGTTGACCTAAGCCATACCGGATCCAAGACCGCTAATGATGCTATGGACTACATGGAGAAGACTTATCCTGGCGTCCCCTTCGTTTACACCCATTCAGTGCCTGCCGGCCTCTACAAAAATGAGCCAAACCGCACAGTTCGCGGTTGTTACCGTTCGATTCCGGATGACGAAGCAATCCGTGCAGCGAAATCAGGCGGGTACATCTCGCCGACCTTCACCGAGTGGATGATGGATGGCATCTGGCCTGATGACATCACCCCGAAGCAGGCAGCTGACATGATTGATTATTACGTCAAGCTCGTCGGTGTTGATTCAGTTGGGATAGCCTCCGACGACATGTATTCGACGGAATTGGTCGTAGATTTCGCCAAGAAAAACGCGGACCTCTACAATGACGGTGGCTACATGCTCAATGCGTTCGACAAGGGTGCTACCGGTAGTGGTGAACTCAGCAAAATAATGGCGGCGATCACTGACGACCTCTGGAAGCGTGGCTACAGCAATGAGGATCTTGCCAAGATTTATGGTGGCAACA
>JAAETJ010000727.1 GCA_024228495.1 bacterium
TTCAAGAACCTTGCGGAAAAAGCCATTGAACAGTTCGCTGGTTTTATGCTCTTTCTCTTGCATAGCATTCAATTGACGCAGGCTTGGGCGCACACGAATGGCCAGCCAAGGCGTAAAAATAAACGCGGCATAGAGTGAGAAAATCATCGCCACAGAACCCAGAACCGGGATCGGTGCCATATAGGGACCCATCATGCCAGACACCATACCCATTGGCAACAACGCGGCGATAATGGCGAGGGTTGCAAGCACAGTTGGGTTACCCACCTCGCGTACTGCATCGATGGTCGTTGCCGTATCGACCCCCCCCTTCAACAGCCATCGCCGGTAGATATTTTCCACCACCACTGTTGCATCATCAACCAGAATACCAATACAGAAAATGAGAGCGAACAAAGACACTCGGTCAATGGTAAATTCGAGAGCCCATGCCGCAAACACCGTCACCAGAATAATCACGGGAATAACCGTTGCCACAACAAATGTCGGACGGATACCAAGGAAAATATAAATAAGGATAGTCACCATCAATGTGGCCTGCCCCATATCCATCAAAAGATGATTGACCTTGTCATTTGCGGATTTCCCGTAGTCACGAGTGATCGCTACATTGACATTGTCAGGGATAACGCGCCCCTTGAGAAACTCTATTTTCTCCAGAATGTTTCTAGAGACACTCACACCATTTGTGCCACTCTTTTTAGCGATGGCAATCGTGACGGCATTAGCGCCATAGGCAAGCTTTGGCTTGGGCGCGGGATCGAGACCAAAGATCGAGCGCTTGATGGAGCAGAAAATGCCGCAATCAGGCTCGAAATGAGCACCAGGTCCGGAATAATACTGCACCATGCTTGTCGCATCTCCCGGCCCTTCAGTGACCTTGGCGATATCACGTACATAGACTGGCGCACCTCTGGAAACACCGACCAGCAGGCGGTCAATATCTTCCTTGCCGCGCAGGAAAGAGCCTGTGTAAACGGTAAAGCTTGCACCGCCAGTCTCTACATTTCCCACATCCTTTTTCTGATTGGCGGCCTGAATGACTTGGGCCACCTGCCCAATCCCTATGCCGTAACCGCGTAACAGCTGGGGCTCAACCTCAACACGCACTTGCTCACTACGTCCACCAACCAGAAAATTCTGTGAGGTATTTGGCACTTCTTTAAGGCGCTGCATGACCTCCAGACCGATGGTGCGCAAAGCAGAATCATCGACAAGATCAGACCACAAGGTCAAAGTGACGGTTGGCACATCATCAACGCCTTTTGGCTTCACAAGCGCAGGCGTAACGCCAGGTGGTATTTTATCCTTGTTAGATTCAAGCTTGTCGTAAAGCTTGACAAGGGATGGTCCCATTTCTTCGCCAACAACAAACTGTACCGTCACCATGCCCCGACCGCGCTGCGAAGCGGAATAGACATGCTTGACATTGGAAATTTCACTCATCATGCGCTCAAGCGGGTCGGTCGCAAGGGACGCTACCTGGTCGGCTGATGCTCCAGGAAACTGGAAGAAGATATCGACCATAGGAACAGAGATCTGTGGATCTTCCTGCCTTGGCGTGATCATGATGCCCAAAATACCAAAGGCCAGACAAGCTGCCAATATCATCGGCGTCAATGGCGAGTGAATAAAAGAACTCGCTATTTTTCCTGCCATTCCAAGTTCGAGTTCTTCCTCAGCACCCGAATTGTCAAACTCCCGATCAGCCATACTACGCTCTTATATCTTACTGGAACCCCCGCATTGCTCAAAAGCAAGCGGCGAGGATCCAAAACACCTCAAACTCTATACTAATGCGGGAGCATTATTATCGCTTCGCATCGCCCCCTAGTGCCCTTGACAGGACACCTATTTCAACCCGCTTCATCCGTTCTCACTTGCCGCATTTACAGCAAGTGAATTCTTGATCATGCAATGGCGAAAAAACCTACTTTACGCTCGTTACGACGCCAGATTGCATGGTGCTCAATTCTCCTGGAGGTCCAGTTATGACCTCCTCATCGCCCTTTAGGCCCGAAATAACAGCAACACGTCCGCCTTCAACCAAATCTCCAAGACGCACCATACGCAGCGATGACTTGCCATCTTTCTCGCGAACAATCACAGCCTTCAGGCTCCCCCGTGTGACGATCGCGGAGACCGGCACTGTGGGCACCCAATTGGCTTTTTTGCTGATATCAAGGATTGAAACTTCTGCATACATGCCGGGGCCGCCGGGGAATTGAACCTGCTTGCCCTGGGCATTGGGAATGGTTTGCGGAAGATCGAATTTAACTGTAACTGTATGGCTTTTAGGATCTGCCAGTGGAAAAATCTGCGCCACACTGGCTGACACTCGTTGTCCACCAGCCACATCAATACGAGCATCAACAACCATTCCGACCTTCAAAGAGGCGATCAGTCTCACCGGGATGTCGGCCTTAATCCGTAAAAACTTTGTATAGGCAAATTTGACCAAGGGCTGGCCGGGCTGAACCGTATCACCAACTTCAACCAGTTTGACAAGAATTTTACCATCAAACGGCACTTTCAGCTGAGCATCACGCAGCTTCGCATCGAGCTGATCGATCTGGGCACGCATGGCCTGCAAACGGCTCTGCGCCCCGCGAATACCCTGCTCTCGCCCCTGCAAATTGGCATAGCGATCAACCCAGGGGTTATGATTTCCAGCCTTTTGACCAAAAAAGCCACCCATAAAATCATCCATCGCCATCGGCATACCCATGCCAGATGATTTGCCGGTTTTTGGAGAATAGAGCTCTCGTCGATATTGGATCCACGCATTGTTGACAGCAGATTGGGCTGCCATGTAACTGGCCACGGCTGCGCGGCGCTTTGCACGGATACTTTCATCATCAACAGCGACAATAACTACTCCGGTCTTGAAGCGGTCCCCTTCCTTACCAGCCAGATATTTTATCTCACCGGGCAATTGCGCAGATAAAGTTACTTCCTTGAAAGGAATAACTGTTCCCGATACACGGGTTTCATCTCCGATACGCTTGAGAATAACAGGAGCCGTCGTTACGCTCTTGACTGCCATTGCGTGCGTACTGGCCAGGCTTGCAAATCCCACAAGGACTGCAAGAGCCAGAACACTTGAAACTTTCTTCGTAAATTCAGATATCACTATCATCTCTCTTCACTTCCGCATTTATTGGATCAACGACGACCGTGTCTGGCTCATGTAACCAAACCGCGCGCCACCCCCATTTGATCGCTGGTATCAAAACATACACTGTCATAAAAGGTTATTAATAAGCATAGCTCGCTGACCGTTTGGTAAATATCGCACTTGAGTCACGTCTGACGAAGTCGACATTTATCTACTAAAATGAGATACTTGAATATAATGCAATTATTATGCCGTACCGAAAGCACTTGTTTTACCTATATTTTTCATATAGTAACACGCCCTCCTCCGCAACAGAATAAACGGACTAGCTAACATTCAAACAGCTGAATTTACTCGTTTAATTGCGCTTTCATGAAGATTTTTGTGTTGCGTATTGTTGCAAACGTTGCAATTATGAATTGCAACAGGAGTGCGTTGATTTGTCACACTCCGTAATTCCGCACAAAACGAATCATGAGGAGGAGTAAGGCGGTCATGCAGGACCTGAGCAGTATTCTGCCATTACTTGAGGCAATTGTCTCCCATATCGACGACGGCATACTGATCACCGACCGATCAGGGGCCATCTTGTTTCTTAATCCCTCGGCAAAAACCTATTTAGGCAGTGACAAAGACAATAGCGCGACGCATATAAAAAATATCAGCAATATCACCTGCATCGACCTCACCGCCATCATGAAAGAGACGTTCTACGAGGAGCGTTTACCAATGTCGCGCAAAATACAATCCGGCCTGAAAAAGTTCAACCGCAACATAAAGACGCCATCGGGAACACGGTATCTGGAAATCCAATGCTGCATGACCCGCCAGTCACAGGGCCAACTGCGCCTGTTCATACTGCGCGATATATCGCAAGAACACAAATTGGCGGCCTTTCTTGATCGCGCCTCAAACGATCTTATCACCAACGACCCGCAAATGATCGAAATCTTGCAACGCATTGACATGGTGGCCCCCAAACAGGCCGCTATTTTACTGCAAGGGGAAAGCGGCACCGGCAAAACCCATATTGCCCGCCTGATTCATCGCCTTAGCGACCGCTCGGTAAAGCCCCTGATCGAGGTGAACTGCGCGGCCATCCCCGAGACCTTGCTCGAATCTGAATTGTTTGGTCATGTCAAAGGTGCGTTTACCGGGGCTATTCAAAACCGCAAGGGGCGCTTTTTGGCCGCCGACGGGGGCACGCTGTTCCTGGATGAGCTGGGAGAAATTCCATTACACCTGCAAGCCAAGCTGCTACGCGCCATTCAGGACATGGAGTTTGAACCGGTAGGAGCCGACAAATCGATCAAGGTCGATGTGCGCATTATCAGCTCTTCCAATCAAAACCTGCGCGAGATGGTTGATGGCGGTCAATTCCGAGCGGATCTCTATTACCGCCTCGCCGTCATCCCCCTCTATATTCCAGCCATTCGCGAACGACCCGGCGACATCCCCATCCTGCTTAGGCATTTTTGTGACAATATCGCGGCTAGAGGCTATCCAGCCGGCGTTGAATGTAATAACGAGGCCATGCGCATGCTCATGGACTATCCGTGGCCGGGCAATGTGCGCGAACTGGAAAATGCCGTAGAACATGCCGTCATTTGCGCAAACAATGGCATTGTTCATCCAGAAAGCCTGCCGACCGATATCCGCAACTACTGCGTTCAAAGCGATACAATCGGCAATACGATCAGCCGATTCCGACGAGAAACGGAAAAACAGGGGCGCGATATCAGCGAAGCCTTGAGAAAAGCACGCGGTAATCGCACCGTTGCGGCTGAATTGCTCGGCATCAATCGATCAACCCTGTGGCGCCGCATGCGCCGCCTGGCCATCGAATAATCTGCTGCAATTGAAAAAAAACAGCTTCCCTGCCCGTATCCACATAAGCCGATAGTCTTGTAGATTTGCACTTCGCCGTCGCAGGATCGGACCGCTCAATGACGTGTGCTTTCGTACCTCGCTCCAATTGACTTACCAACCCACTGCTTCTATTCTTCAGCTCGAAGAATAAGGAGCTTTTCACCATCAACAAACGCAATCCAAAAGACCGTGAAATGAAGCGCCGCCTTGACGATGTCGGTGCCCGCCTGAACAAGATATCGCCCCAACACGAAAAAGCCTTGCAAAACGGTGCGCCTATGGCTACCAAAAGGCAATCAATTGGACGAGCGCTTCGACTTGGCACTGATCTGGTCGCGGGGGTTGCCGTTGGCACACTAATAGGTTTTTGGCTGGATCGCTGGTTTGATACCAGTCCTTTGTGTTTTATCCTGTTTTTCCTGCTCGGCACTGCTGCTGGATTATTGAACGTTTTTCGCACGGCCAGGGAACTTCAGGAAAAACAGATGGACCTCGTCAAACAAGGCAAGCTTGATCTAGGTAAAGATCTGATCGACGATGATAACGACAAGAGATGATCTTGATGCGCGTGCGTCAGGAATATCCATACTAGAAAATTTACATGCGTGATGGGACTCAGCTAAAATGATACCTGATCGGCAACAATAATATGAAACCCGGGGAGTGGAACCGTGGCAACTGCACAGGGCAATGATGGGGCGATGATGCCCAATCCCATGCATCAGTTTGAAATTCAGCGCTATATCCCCTGGGAAATTGGCGGGGTCGATGTCTCGTTCACCAACTCATCATTGTTCATGGTGCTTGCTGTTGTCGTGACGAGTACTTTTTTGATCTTCACCATGCGCGGCCACCAATTGGTGCCGGGCCGTCTGCAATCCATTTCTGAGTTACTGTATGAATTTGTGCGCAATATGGTGCGCGATTCGACCGGCCCAAAAGGTGAGAAATATTTCCCCTTCATCTTTTCCCTGTTCATATTCGTGCTGGTCATCAATATGCTTGGCATGTTGCCACTGGGACATTATTCCTTTACGCCCACCAGCCAGATCATTGTGACCTTTGCGCTCGCTGCGCTGATTTTTGTCGGCGTCACGCTGATTGGCTTTTGGAAACACGGCATTGGCTATTTGAAACTGTTCGCCCCCTCTGGCGTGCCGTGGTATATGCTGCCCATTATTATTCCCATTGAGATCATTTCCTATCTGACCCGCCCGATCAGCCTGTCTGTTCGACTTTTCGCCAATATGATGGTCGGCCATACCCTACTGAAGGTGCTAGGAGGTTTTGCCGGAGCGCTTGGCGTCGCGGGTATCGGACCACTACTACTGATGGTACCATTCACGGGATTGGAAATTTTGGTTGCCTTCCTGCAAGCTTTCGTGTTTGCGGTACTCACTAGCATTTATCTCAACGACGCTCTTAATATGCATGATCACTAGAAACCACTAACCGTCACAAACAAACACCGGCCTTTTTAATGGCCTTAGCCCCTTACAGGAGAAAATAAAATGGACGCAGAAGCAGCAAAATTTATCGGAGCAGGCCTTGCTTCAATCGCACTGGTTGGAGCTGGCATCGGTATCGGCCAGATTTTTGGTAGCTATCTTTCTGGTGCTCTTCGCAACCCATCAGCCGCTCAAGGGCAATTCACAAACCTGCTACTCGGCTTTGCGCTTGCTGAAGCCACTGGTCTGTTTGGCCTTGGCATGGCGTTCCTCATTCTGTTCAGCTAGAGCCCGACCAGTCATCATTCACACCATTTCTAGCAGCTTCGGTATTTGTATCGGGTTCTTAGATTGGTGTGATCAAACACCGATGATCCTCGAACTAAAAAGTGAACTCAAAGACCATGTCTCAACAGGTAAATGTGAGCAAGCCCGGTGCCCCGGTGACCAAGACAGCAACACAAGCTGCTGAACACAAAGGCGGCCTGCCACAACTCAACGCTGATGATTTCGCGCCCCAGCTCGTCTGGTTGGCCCTGACCTTTGGGGCACTTTACTGGATCATGGCACGTATCGCCCTGCCCCGCATCGCCGATGTGCTCGAAAAGAGACGCGATCATATTGCATCCGATATAGATGCTGCGCATAAATTCAAACAAAAGTCTGAAGAAGCGGAAGCCTCCTATAAAGCTTCCCTTGCTGACGCCAAAACCAAGGCTCACACCATTGCGCAAGAGACGCGCGATGAGCTCAACGCCAAAACGGATGCCAAGCGGGCCGATGTCGATAGCCAGATCAATGCCAAACTGATCGATGCTGAAAAGCGCATCAAGACGGCCAAAAAGTCGGCGCTCAAAGAAATCAATGTCATCGCCACCACGACCACCAAAGATATTGTTGAACATTTGATTGGCAACAAAACCTCGGACAAAGATCTAGCAAACGCCCTCAAATCGATAGCCGCTGGCTGATCCACGCACACAACGGAGACCTCTCATGTTTACAGGCCTTGCCGATCCCTCCCTTTGGGTTGCTATAGCCTTTTTCGGCTTCGTCGCCCTGTTGGTCTATTACAAAGTCCCTGCAAAAATCACCGAAGCGCTGGATGATCGCGCTGATCAGATCAAGGCGGAACTCGACGAAGCTATAAAGCTGCGTGAAGACGCCCAAAACGTGCTTGCCGATTATCAGCGCAAACAACGCGACGCTCAAAAAGAAGCGGAAGAAATCATTACGCAGGCCAAAAAAGAAGCTGAATCATTGGCGATTGAGACAGAGCAAAAGCTCACCGAACAACTTGAGCGACGGACTCAACAGGCCGAAGAAAAAATCGCCCGCGCCGAATTGCAAGCTATTAACGAGGTGCAAACTATGGCTGCGGAAATGTCCGTGCAGGCGGCCGAGCATATTATGCGCAAAAGCGTTACCGGCGACAAAGCCGACAGTCTGATTGATGAAGCCATCGGCGCCATCTCTGGAAATTTTACCAGAAACTAACACCTGGTCTAAACACATATACTCATGGCGATACCACAGCCTGCACCTGTGAGAGTGGGTACTTGAGGCTGCCATTTTGAAATTAGATTTCCTGCTTTTTTGCTTCCCTTCATATTTCTCCACGTTCGCGGAACCTTTTTCGCCTGCCATTCATTTAGTGCATATGAGGCAACGAGACGCCTTGCAAACAACACTAAAAGAAACGAGCGGTGCCAAATCCCTACCACTGCCCAATTACCAGGAGAAAAAGAAAATGTTGACTTATGCCGTGATGAGCTTCGCCGTAACTGCGATTATCGGCCTTATAATGGCCGCTAGTATAATACGAGGCTCAATGGCTCACGCATATGTCATATATGGGGCTTGCGTGGGTATTTTACCTTTTGTCTCTTGTGTTTCATATTGATCAGGGAACCATTTCATCTGCTCCCAATCTTTGGGGCCTTGTGCAAGGAATTATCGGATTTGTCTGCTTGTCAATCGGAGGCTATTATGGCGCAGAACTTGTTTACCGTCATGGTGCGGGGCAGATCCTGGATAAATATTCAACATAGATGGGAACCATACCGTCGGTCTGAGCGTTGATATTATATACTGCCATTACAGCCTTTAAAATCCTTGGCAAAAAGGGACCATATGACTAAGCAAACCGAAAATCTGGAGGTAATCAGCACCGAATCAGATTTGATCACACGCCTGAAAACTGGCGAACATCAAGCCTTTGAGAGACTCATTCGAAATTATAATCAACGATTATATCGAATTGCCCGCGCTATTGTGCGCGATGATATGGAGGCCGAAGACGTGGTTCAGGAGACCTATATCAAAGCCTTTACCAATCTCGATAAATTTCAGGGAAGTGATCGATTAGGGGCATGGCTCGCCCGCATCACAACCAATCTGGCGATTGATCGCACAAGAAAATCAAACCGCGCACAGAAATTGGTCGATGACCTCCTCAACCTGGCCCCAAACACCAATGAGCAATCCACACAGATATCCAGCTCACAGACCCTTTCCCCAGAAAGACAAGCTGCAATGTCTCAAATCAGAAAACTACTGGAGAGAGAAATAGACCTGCTACCCGATGGCTTTCGCGAAGTCTTCGTTTTGCGTGTGGTCGAAGAATTATCGATCGAAGAGACTTCAGACATATTGCAAATCCCGCATGCTACCGTAAAAACACGACTACATAGAGCTCGCAGAAAATTGCAAAGCTCCCTCAACATCCAGCTAACCAGTATTTCCTTGACCGTATTCCCTTTCGCCGGGGCTCGATGCGATCGCATTACAGCCAGTGTGATCGAGCAACTACAAAACAAACGTATAATCTAAACGATAAAAAAAGTACTGTTGAATGGGCTTCAAACAAACTTTTTTATCAGCTATAGTCGCCCTTCCTTTGGTTGTTTGTTGATGAGGGGCCGTCTTTAGTATTATGAATGACTGGAAAATTGATTTTTTGCCACGGTCTTTGCGCTCGGTTACATTCGCGCTGATGGCGGGTTGCATGGGCTCAATGTTGATTGCTCATGATAGTGGTGCCACTCCCGATAGTAGTACCATTCCCGAATCTACCCCCTCTTTGAAACAATCCCCCAAGGCCCCATCCCAATCAGGCAAACCAGACGTCGCGCTTAAAGACCCGGTCATGAGTGCCATTCGCGAACAGCTGGGCATCAAACAAGATGCGCTAGAAACCACTATCCAATCTCCCGCAACCACGCAGCTTTCAGCCGTTGAAAAGTTGAACCAGGTGACACCTCCAAAAAGCCCTGCTCTGCCAAATCATAACCTCAAAAAAAACGCACCCATTTCTCGAAATACCACAGCGCAGGCACTGACCGCCTTTTATAGCCGTGCCGATCAGCTCCCCCTATGGGTGTCAAAAACCGGTGTTTTGAGAACCACCCTCAAAGTGATGAAAGAATTTGGCCAGGCCGATGCCCACGGACTTCGTCCCAAGGACTTTCAGATCAGCCAACTAGGCTCTGCTGAAACCGCTTCCACTCCGTCACAACTCGCCGCATTTGAGATCGATATGAGCAAGATGGCTCTCAAATACGCAGCTTACGCCAAAGGGGGACGGATCGATCCGCGCAAACTGAGCCGATTTCAGAACCGAGGCGCCAACTTGCCGCCACCCGACGCGGTACTGGAGGCGCTCGACAATGCTGACCGGCCAGCCAAAACGCTTGTCTCCTACCACCCCCAGCATCCACAGTTCAAGGCCTTGCGCAAAGAGCTGATGGCGCAAAAGACCCTCAGCACTGATCCCAAGGCCAGTAAAAAGAAAAAAAGAATAGCCGACAAACGACGCGCCCAGCTATTGATCAATATGGAACGCTGGCGCTGGATGCCGGAGAAAATGCAGGGCGACAATAATATCTTCGTCTGGGCCAATGTACCCGAACTAAAGGTCCGCATTGTCAAGGATGGCAAAACCGTCTTTTATGAACGCGTCATAGCCGGGCTGCCCAACAAGCAGTCTCCCATGTTCTCGGACAAGATGGAGTGGATCGAGTTTAACCCGACATGGTATATTCCAAATTCAATCAAGGTGGCGGATATTCTGCCAAGCCTGCGCCGCAAAGGGCGGGTCATGAGCCGTTACCATCTGCGCATAGACTGCGGTGCACATGGCACGGATTTCACCAAGATTGATTGGAAAAAGGTCGATATACGCAAATGCAGCGTCATCCAGCCGACCGGTGCCAAAAGCGTGCTTGGTAAACTTAAATTCAAGTTTCCCAACAAACATTCAGTCTATATGCATGATACTCTGACCCCGGGCCTGTTCAATCAAAAGCACCGTATTCTTAGTCATGGCTGCATCCGGGTGCGTAATCCCGGGCGCATGGCCGAAGTGTTACTGGCTAATGACAAAGGCATGAGCGCCAAGAGAGTCAAGTCATTGCTGGCCAGGGGCGGCTTGCACACAGAGCATTTGTCAAAGTCGATCCCCGTCCATATTACCTATTTCAGCACACGCGTGAAAAAGGACGGCGCCCTCGCCCACCATCCAGATTATTACGGGCATGACAAGCGCCTCGCACAAGCCTTACTTGGCAAAGGGCATTTATTCAAGGGGGCGATTTATAGGGGCAGCAGCCGCTCAAGGCGCAAAAGAAAACCGCGCAAGGCAAAGCCCAAACCAACTGTCTACCAGCAAGTTTTTGCCAACCAATAATACCTTCAGGGAACCTCTATAAATCCCCCAAGGTGCATTCTGATCTGCTAGACTGTGACTATGGAGAAACCGATTGTGTTATTGTCGCGACGCAATAAATTTACAAGAAAAATATAAAGAAATAGTTTTCTGAAAAGATGAACAATGAGTAATACTAATAAAACAGCAAAACTGAACCTTTCTTTTTGTTTTGCACTACTCTTATCAGTTCTTGTTACTGCAGCCGTAACAGCTGCAAATGCAGAAGGATGTTTGAAGAGCAGCCGGTCAATCGGTGGCATTGATAAATCTAACAGCCAGTGGGGCATCTATCTTTGCAGGCACCAGGCCGCCAATGGTACGAACCAGAATATAGAAGTACAA
>JAAETJ010000728.1 GCA_024228495.1 bacterium
TGCCAGCATAACAGTGTCCACTGAACAGCCAAGCGTTGCCTGTAGTTCACTGAGCGTACCGGATATGATGGCGCGAAAAATCTGCCATAGTCGTCCAGCAAAACTGAGCGAATCCAGTTGCTCCTGTATCTGTGATCGAATGCCTCCGACGCGAGAATCCGGATTTTCCAGTTTATTGTGCACCAGCATCAAGTAGCGAATCGCACACAGGTGTATCGATGCCGTATGCGATGCAAAAGTGGCCGTTTGCTCCTGGAGAAAACCAAGATGCTGTTTCGCTTCCTTGAAATAGACTTCGATCCCCCAGCGCAACGCATAGGTCTCCAGCATCTTGCTCATGCTAAGCCGAATATCAGTCGTTAAGAACAGCGCCCAATCCTTCTTGCTCACCTGCGCTTCACTGGGCTCTTTCAATCCCCGTACAAACAGCAATCGTACTGGCTGCCACCGGGGCTTCTTTTCATCTTTTTCAGCCAGATCTAATTCAACATCCAACGCCACGGCTTTCCAGGGCATACCCCGTACCTTTTTCCATTCTCGCTTTACCACATAGGTATAGAGTTCCTGGGCATTTAGCAGCTGCTTTTTCCGCCCGCTAACCACCGCACGATATTTCATCTTGCCCTTTTTCATGCGCAGAATCGCACAGACATCCAGTTCCAATGCAGTGCGAATCATCGGCTTGGTACCGAACCAGGCATCCGCCAAAATATAATCCGCTTCCATCCCACTTCGAATAGCACGCCTCATCATGTGCGATGCCATTTCCGGTTTGCTCTGGGTGGTCGCCTCGCTGTAACGCTTGCCGGCAACACTCCGGCCATCCTTGCAGGAATTGATCAGTTCGCGTGCTTTCACCTGGCTGACATAAATCTGTGAATCCAAAGGCAGGAACGCTTCTTCTGTTGCCAACCCCAGCGTCAATACCTGCTGCCCCATAACATGGCGGCCCGTGACATGATCAAAATGACTGGAGATCCCTTCCATTTTCTTGCCACGCCGGGTTTTGATCGAGTCATCCAATACGAACGCCTTAACGCGACTCCCTGTCAGCTTGTTCTGTTGATAAACAGCCTTGGCCGTTTGGCTATTAA
>JAAETJ010000729.1 GCA_024228495.1 bacterium
AATACTTGAAGAATACCTGAAAACCCCAAAAAGGGATGAATTGGACCTGTTTTTCAGGGAGACGATCATAGCCTGGTCCAGGTATTTCACAGCCACTGCAGATCGGCTTACTTTTGGAGCGTGCACGTAGCTGTACCTCGATCCGTTTTTTTGTCCTTACTGAACTTCGCCGTAACGATGACGAAATGCTTGAGGTCGCAACACTGATTCAATATCGTTTTTAGTCGCATTCTTTCGTGCCTCCTTGTCTGGATAACAAAGAGTATGTCTGAATGCGGCTTTTCTAAATTCGTGAGCTTAAACTGGATTCAAGCAGCGATTGCCAGCGGGTTCAACAATAACTCATATTCAGCCAGCAACATAGGCGTTCCCGTACGGATATAACGAACCAAACTGGCTTTAAGAAAGCGATGGAAGGAAATGCCCCTTAACTGACACGTCATGGCGACCGACTGTATGCAAGCATAGGCTCTGGCTCCTTCATCAGACATGCTACCACCGGACATCTTCCGCTTCACGACCCCCTTCTTTATGATGTATTCGCCATAGTTGTTGTGGTGTGGCGCGCCTTCATGTTTGATGAAGATCAGTATATGTTCCTTCTGGCGGCGGACTTTTTTAATCACCACCTTCAGTGTGTCATTGGGGTTCTTCCATTGCAGCAACGCTTCCAGCCTTTGTTCCAATGCCTTCAAGCGCCGCTGAAAAACCAGCTCGCTCACCCCATCACGCGCTGCCTGCAGTTTCTCACCGTCCCTGATGATCTGCCGTAACCTCAGGTAGAATTTCATGATGGAACGGTATTGGGGAAACGCATCAATGAAGGCGCGTATCTTGCGGAATATGTGCGCCATGCAGGTTTGCCGGTCACAGACAATCTTCGTATAGGCGTGCCAGCCGTCCACGATCAGGATGCCGAAGAACACCTCACCAAGGAGTCGCTCAACGACCGGCCCCCCGCGCGTTCTGTCGGGCCAATAATAGGCACTACGCTCATTGGCGAATATCCATAACCACCACAGTTTGCCCTTGACCCGCCAGCCGGTCTCGTCAGCCCAGATCTTCGTCCCCTGCTTGACATCGTTTAATATCTCCTCATAAACCGGCTGCAATATGCCGCTGAGCCGGATCATGATCTTGGAGATGCCGGCCGTCGATAACCGCAGTGTCTTGAAGTTGATGAACAGATCCCTGATCTTTGGGAAGGACAGCGCGCACATCACCGACAAGTAGGCCATTTCAATCATGGCGTTCAGGCCGATGTCCGAACCCGGCAGTGCCTTTTCGGATGTTGACGCGACCATTTTCTTGCATTGGTCGCACCACTTGGATTCCGTTACCTCTTTGAATACGGTGGCCTTCTTAGCTGGCGGGGGGATGTCTTCCACCATTCGCCCGCTGTCCGCCTTGCCTTTCCTGTCGCCCAAGTCATTGCCGCAGCAAGGGCATGATGCAAGGGGAATGAAATATGTCTCGTCAGGCGTGAGGCCGGATTTCCCCTGGTTGCCGCAGCCGGTTCTCTTTTTGCGCTTTTTCTTTTTGCCCTTTGCTGCCGGCTTCGGGTTGCCATCCTTGTCCCATTCCGGCTTCTTTGAGGTCGGTTGGTTGACGTGCTTGTTGATCTCCTTGATCTTTTGTCCAGCCTTTTCCTTGTCGATCTCGCCTTGCAGCTTGGCGAGCTGTTCGTTCAACTCGGTTATCTGCTTGTCCTTTTCTTCAAGCCGGATGCGCGTGTCCTCGCATTGTTCGAGGATCATTGCAATGAGTTTGGCCTTGGGCAGGATCGAAAGCCCTGCCTTGTTCGGGCCGGGTTGTCCATCGCCTTTCATGGTGGGGGCTGTCACGTCGTTAACCCCTCTCCATCGATTCCACCGCCATGATCGCAGCCAACAGCGCGAGCCGTTCAGCGGGGGGTAGTGCCTGGTAGTTCTTTGCCCAACGTCCGGCCTTGCGTTTGATACGCTGGCGGTCAGTGAAGTCTTTTCCCGCGTAGGTGGCCCAGTGCGCACGGTCGATGGCGTAGTTGTACCAAAGCTTCTCCGTGCGCGGACCGCCCCAAGTCATGGTCTGTAGTTCCACACGGCTCCAATCCTCCAGCATGCCGTCATACAGGGCGGACGGGTAGCCGGATAGGATGACCCTGCACGACAGAGACTTGAGCAGGTCAAGCAGATCCAAATGGTCCTGCCTGCTGTACTCATGGCGGTAGCGGCGTTTCGAGGTCCTCGTCTCTATCAAGTAGGGCGGGTCACAATAGATCAGCTCTGAACCGGTGTAGTCATATTCGCGCAGGTAGCGGTGGGCGCAATCGTTGACTTTTTGTACGTGATAACCACAGTCGAAAGACTCCAGTGGTTCCGGGTCGATGTCGATGGCGATGTTGTTTCGGGCGGGCGGTTTGTTCCGCATGATGGCCCCGCCGCCCAAATGGGTTTCGATGTAGGTATCGTGGGGCGGCATCATCGCTATGATGTTTTGGTACAACCCCGATGCGGCCTTGGAGCCGAAATATCCCGTCATGCCTTTTGCCCTTGTGTGTTTCATGGGGGCCAAGAATAGACGCTGTTGTCTATGAAGTCAAGCTGGTTCGGCAATATCCATGCAATAATTTTACGCCTGATGAATTGGGGCTTTGAAGATTTTTACATGGAATACGATACGTAAAAACGCATCGTTGTGGGACGATGCTTTACAATGGCAGAATGAAAAATCAGGTAGGCATAACGTCCTTCGCTTATCGTTATGCTGAAATCTATGAGAAATCAGTTTAAGCTCACCTCCCGGCTATATCTGGAACTCTCTCGGAAAAATCGTCAAGGATCCGAATGAACGGGTCCAACGTACGGTGGCTCTTATCTTGCGGAAATTCAGCGAGATTCAAACCATCCGGCAAACGTTTTTGTGGTTTCATAATGAAAATATCGAAGTGCCGGTGACCAAGGACATCGGGGGTCGGAAGCAGCTCGTCTGGCAGCTTCCGACGAAACCATACATTGGCGAACTCGTGAGAAATCCTTTGTATGCGGGCGTTTATACATGGGGTCGAGAGACTGTTAAGATGGATTACGTGGCGGGTCGGGTTGTTAAGCGTCGAGTCAAGTACCGAGGGGCGAAAGCAGCCAAAGTCTTTATTGAAGAGAACCACGAAGCCTACATTGATTTATCTACCTTCTACGCGAATCAGGCGATGATTGAGAACAACTGTTTAAGTCAATGTGATAGTAAAAATCAGGGTGCTGCCCGAGACGGTGAAGCTCTTTTGAGTGGTCTTTTGCGTTGTGGTCGTTGCGGGCGTAAACTCTACGTCATGTATCGTGGAAAAAGTGGGACGGGTTCCCGTTATATATGCCGTGGCGATTATGAGTCAGGTGGGAGGTATTGCTTAGCTTTTGGTGGTCGTAGCGTCGATAAAGCATTTAGTAAAGAACTCCTACAAGTCATTTCACCTTATGGTCTCGATGCCAGCTTGGGAGCGATGACTAGTCACTCCCGAATTTCAGAAGATAAGCGGTCATTAATTAAGGATAAGATTTGTCAATTGGACTATGAAAGCGCTCGAGCGTTTGAGCAATACAACGAAGTGGACCCTCGAAATCGCTTAGTCGCATCTGAGTTAGAAAGCCGTTGGAATGAGAAATTGAAGCAGTTGATTGATGCCAAGCAGGAATTAGAAAAATTAGAAAATGATAGTAGCGATGAGCTAAGCGATTCAGAACGCGAAGAAATTCTTTATCTTGGAGAATATTTTTCAGATGTCTGGTCGAGTTCGTCTTGTCCGAATTCCTTAAGGAAGAAAATCATTCGTACGGTCGTGAATGAGGTGGTAGTTAATTGGGATGATGAGACAGATATTCTGAGATTTGTGATTCACTGGAAAGGCGGATGCCATACGGAATTGACAATGATAAAACCGCCTTCAGGAGTTGGTCAAAAGACTGAGAAGGATGATTTAGAGATCATTCGAAAAATGGCAGCTGGTTACTGCGACGCCGATATTGCCCGAGTCTTAAACAAGTTGGGGCGCCGCACGGCAACCGGAAAACGTTGGAGTCACTTCAGAGTACAGACCATACGGGGCAAATATAAAATTCCCGGACATCTGCAGCCACCGAAGAATCCGGAAATTTTAACGCTCGGCCAATCAGCGAAGTACCTGCAAGTCAGCCAAACATCCATTAAGCGACTCGTCGCAACCGGAGTTCTGGCCATGACTCAAGTTGTACCCTGGGCACCTTGGGAGATTAAGAAATCGGACCTGGATTCCTCGAAAATCACGGAGATAATCAAGCGGCTTCGAGAGACCGGAAAACTCCTCGTAAATGGGGTACATTCAGAAAAGCAGGGATTATTATTTTCAGAAAGTTAAAAATTGAGGAAAAACGAAAGGAGTTTGCTATGCGAGGTATTATGCACAGTAACGTTAACGACTCGTATCAACAAAGGTCTCCACAAGCAACACCTCGCAGCCATAACGCTTGAGCCAATCAACTGAAAGCCGT
>JAAETJ010000730.1 GCA_024228495.1 bacterium
AAAGGGTTTCGCCTGCAGAAAGCGCATCAAGCTGGGATATTAAATCATCGTCGGAGCCTTCAGGCTCTGCTTCGGTTTCTTCCAGGTCAGCCAGAATTTCCTTAATTCTGTCGAGTGACTGCAAAATGACCGTCACGGCCTCACCGGTCACCGGAGCGCCGTCCCGGAATTTGCCCATCAGAGTTTCTGCCGCATGAGCAAGCGATTCAAGCCTCGGCAGGCCTAAAAAGCCACATGTACCCTTAATGGTATGTACGAGCCTGAAAATATTGGCAAGAATAGCTTCATCATTTGGATTCTGCTCAAATTTGACCAGTTCCACATCAACAACATCCAGACTTTCAGAGGTTTCGGTAAGAAACTCACTTAATAGGTCATCCATGCTGCCCCCCTTTCAGATAAATCAGCAAACACGAACCACAGGCAGATATATCCGCCCGCATAGCTGCGAGTTTCACCTCAAAGGGTTAATATTACTTGAAATTGAATCCCATATGCGAAATCGCCATTGGAACGGCCGGGGGATTGCCTTTATTTTCTCTGAGGCCAGAGTATAGACAGACATAACGCTAGGGTCGAGACTCATTCAAATCCAGTAGCATATGAGAGCTGCGAGGCATAAAGCTGCCATGAAGTTGTTGGCATTTTTGTCGTATCTTGTGGCCACGCGACGGAAGTCCTTGAGCCTTCCGAACATCCGCTCGATCACATTGCGGTTTCGGTAGCGCTTTTTATCGAAGGCGTAAGGCTTCGTGCGATTTCTCTTGTTGGGAATGACCGGTTGGATACGTAGTTGCCTCAACCGGGCGCGGTAGTGGTCTGCATCATAAGCCTTGTCGGCCAGCAGATAGCGGGCTTCAGGCAGATGAGCGGCCAGCATCACAGCCCCTTTGATATCGGCTGTCTGGCCTGGCGTGAGATAGAATGCCAGAGGGCGGCAACAGGCATCACTTATGGCATGAACCTTGGTGTTGCGCCCGCCTTTTGTGTGTCCAATGGCCTGAACAAAGGCCCCCCTTTTCCACCACCGGCACAGCGGTGCGCTTTAATGTGGGTGCTGTCGATGGATATCTCTTCTGATGATCCGGCCAGGGCTGCCGTCAATTCGCGAAACATATATTGCCAGTGGCCCTTTTGTGACCAGCGGTTATAGCGATTGTACACCGTGGTCGACGGCCCGTATTGCGGTGGGCAATCCTGCCAGCGGCAACCTGACTGAAGAACATGAATAATGCCACTGATAATGCGACGATCATCCGTGCGCCGCCGCCCCGCTGCACGGTGAGGCAAATGCGGCTTGATCAGCTCAAATTGATCATCTGAAAGCCAAAAATTACTCTTCATAGCCTGAAACCTCCCAAATCAAGTTCCAAGCCATTGAATCACTTAAATCTTAATGAGTTCTAACCCTAGTGGTGTGGCAGCCTACGCGATGGGCAGAGTCTTGCTCGATTAGCAAAGAGGTGTTTGATGCTGAAGGAGCCTTGCCCGGCGGGGATTTCACTTCATACAAGCGCAATATCAAGCTGATCTATGCTGCTGTCGTAAAACGGTTGGGTTCGAAATCCTATTTCATGGATATGAGCAGGTCGTTGTGTGATCGCCGAGGCCCGGCCTACAGGCAGGACGGAGTTCATCTGCTGCCTCAAGGACGACAGCTGATTGCCAACAAGCTTGCTGAGACGCTGCCGGAATTTCTCCAAGAGACTAAATGAA
>JAAETJ010000731.1 GCA_024228495.1 bacterium
CGCATAGGTCGTCATTAACAGGGAGCGGTGTTTGCAATTGGTGGCCACCGTAAACAACCTCAGCAACTCCTCATGACTGAGGATTTCCGGCAGCTTCGATGGTTCTTTCGCGCAAGGGATATAAAACTGTGTCGCTGGCCAGTCCAGGGTGATCTGGTAGAGAAACCGTAGTCCATGGCGGATCGTGTTGCAGCTCGACCAGCTTAACTTCTTTTTCTGACTGAGGTAGAGCAAGTATTCTTGGACTTCCTGCGAGGAGAGTTGATCGGGACTACGGTTGTAGTACACCGCCAGGCCGGTCACTGACTGCAGATAGGATGCCTGTGTGTTCTCGGCCAGATTGCGTACCCGCAGGTCGTTGAGCATTTTCTGTCTAAGAGGTTTCATGATGTTTTCCCCAAATTGATGAACTCGAATTGCCTCACGCCGGGAAATTGCCGACGCTTAAGTTCAAGGATTAGCGAAGAACAGCGAACCTGCCGAGAGAGCCAGCACAGGGACCACCTGACCAGCGGCCGGTGGGCGCTCAATAGTAAAGGTGAATAGGGAAAGCTTGGAACTTCGTCTGCATCGCCTAAACCGTGTTGATTGGCACGGTGGTGTGGATCAAACTCACCGCCGCGGACGAAGGACGCGGCTTAGTTCTACTTTGTCACATTACCAACTGCCCAGGTAACTCATTCAAGTCGCTGTTTCGCATAGGCGAAATCGATAGAAGCTTGACGTTTATGGTGTCGGACTTCCATTTGTCGGATTACCTCATCAACATCGACGTCCCGCCTCGGTAAGAAATGAGCTAATAAGGTTTCGATATCCGAACAACTCAGTAGCGGAAGTTCATTCTGATGCTCAATACGCTGTTTCAGCATAAACAACATCGCCATCATCACCAAAGCCATATGATGATGCCAAGCTTTCCAGCCACGTGCCTGATAATGATCCAGCCCGGCTTGGCTTTTCCCATCCTGGAATGATCGCTCCACCCAGTAACGCTGCCCTTGCATCTGCGCCAGGCGCTGTGACGGCGTCTGCGCTGGTGCATTGCTCAGACTGTATTTGATTTCATCATGTACCTTGACTTCCCGGCGCACAATCAGATGCCAGTGGCGCGCTTGCGATTCTTTCCCGTCCCATAACCAGACACGCCGGTGTAGGGCTTCCACACGTAATTCACCTTTGGTGCTACCTCGTAACGTCAGCTGTTTCCATGCCGAAGCTGGCTGGGCTTTGGCCCATGCATCGACACGTATTTTCTCACTCTGAGCTACCAGTCGTATTCGCTTGCGACCTCGACCCGGGGAGCAAGCGGGAATCACCGGCCGTGGATCTTCAAGGTACATGTGCTGGTCCTTGTGTACATCCGCCATGAAGGTCTCACCATCACTTTCCAGTGATCTCAACAACGCCGGATCTTTACCGTACAACCCATCCATCCCAACCCAGCTGAAGCGCACTCCCAAACGCCGGTTGTAACGCACCATCTCCAGTGCCAGTTCCTGCTTACTCCTGGCTCGTCGATCCTGATTCGGCACACCGGCCACCACGCATCTGGCCTTGTCGTTTACCCATGACGAGGGCAGGTAAAGCCGCGTATCAATCAACGTCGATCGGCTACCATGACTCAGTGCGGCGTAAACTCCCACCTGGCAGTTGTCGACCTTTCCAAGACGCCCGTTCCATTGCCGTGCCACACCAACAGATTTGTTACCCTTCTTGGTAATTCCACTTTCATCAATCAATAACGCACTCTCAGGCGTGCCACCCAACAAAGCATCCGTTTCCAAGGCAACTTGATCCAATACACCTCGCTCGTCCCAGTTGGAGTTGGAAAGAAAATGCTGCAGCACCTGTTCGTCACTCTCAGGTACCACTTCAGCCATCCGTTCCATGTTTTTCTTGCGTGACTGCATCAGTCCACATAAGTACTGTTTGCATTGTTGGTGCACATCTCGTGTACGCAAACGAAAATGATCGGCAAAGCTATTGCAAAAACCTAAAAAGCTGTAGCCCAATTCTTCGACTGGGCTTTTTGCATCAGAAATCCTATTTTTTGTGGTTGGTTTCGGGTGGGCTTCGGCTCATCCTTCGCACTATTTTTTCTTGCCTTTCCATACCCAATATTCTAACCGATTTCTTATTGAATTCAGAGTGTTAAATGTGACAAAGTAGAATTAAGCCTAAGCCGAAAAAACACCGTCATCGGCGCAGGCCGGGATCCATAATCACCTAGGGTGGTCGATTCCCTGGATTGCATCTTTAGCTCCGTAAACGACACGTCCATGTATCACTACTCTGGCATCCGCCGGAATGATGGATATAGCGACTGAATTAGGAATATTGGCTTAATTCTACTTTGTCACATTTAACACTCTGAATTCAATAAGAAATCGGTTAGAATATTGGGTATGGAAAGGC
>JAAETJ010000732.1 GCA_024228495.1 bacterium
GAGCAACGGGCAGATTTGCGGACTGACACATCGCTTGTGTGAGCAGTTGCCAGCCTTTAACTTTTTCTCGCACTCATAGCCATACATATTGGCGGTAGGGCCACCCAAATCAGAAATATAACCCTTGAACTTCGGATGCTTCGTAATCTCCTTTGCCTCCAAAACAATAGAATTCTGGCTCCGTGAGCGGATTGTGCGTCCCTCATGCACAGCGATGGCGCAGAAATTACACTCGCCATAACAGCCGCGATGCGTGGGGATGGAAAAACCCACCGTGTCTAAGGCGCGTACTTTACCGTGCTTACGATAATAAGGATGCTGGGCGCGTTCAAAATCCAGTGCATAAATTTTATCTAATTCTTCTTGTGTTTGGTAAAGCGCGGGCGGATTTTGCACCAGCCAGCGATCCCCATGTTTCTGCGTTAATCCTTTGGAGGAGAGTGGGTCATTATTTTTATAGAAAATATCGAAAAAATCCATAAAGGCGATTTTATCTTTTGCCACATTCTCATAGCTCGCCATTTCTATATAATCTTCTCGTTTTTCTTTAGC
This sequence comes from bacterium, assembly GCA_024228495.1. Classification (GTDB taxonomy): domain Bacteria; phylum Pseudomonadota; class Alphaproteobacteria; order Rhizobiales; family JAKIUO01; genus JAKIUO01. Next base: position 553 of record JAAETJ010000732.1, read on the forward strand.
GATATAGCTTAATCCGCGTATATTGTGCGGGTCTTTTCCATCTCTCAATGCGGCGGCGAACTCTAAAGTCGATTTTTCTGCCATGCCGTAGAGTAAATAATCCGCTTTGGCATCAAAGAGCAAAGAGCGGCGAATTTTATTTGTCCAATAATCATAATGCGGCACGCGGCGCAGGCTTGCTTCTATCCCGCCAAGAACGATTGGGGGAGCGGTTTTCTCAACCTTAACGCTTTTCTCTCTGTTCTTAGCACTCTCTGTTGCGAATCTCTGCACCGTTTTCATATAACGCCTAATCAACCCCGTATACACAATTGTCGCGCGGTCGGGGCGTTTATTATTCTCTCCGCCTGGCGTGTAGTCATCGTTGCGGCGTTTCTTTTTGAGCGCGGTGTAGTTTGAGACCATCGAGTCTATGCTGCCCGCAGTCACGCCCCAAAAAAGTTGGGGTGCGCCGAGCCTGCCCACGTCACGTGTGTGGGATGTTTCGGGCTGCGCGATGATTCCGACACGGTATCCCGCGTCCGCCAACACTTTGCCGATCACAGCTGTTCCCATAAAAGGGCTGTCTATATAGCTGTCTCCGCTAACGATGATGATGTCGAGCGCATCCCATCCGAGGATGTTCATTTCTTCGCGAGTTGTGGGTAGGAACATTATTTTTTCTCCACCAAAC
>JAAETJ010000733.1 GCA_024228495.1 bacterium
CCCACAAGTGGTGCACTTTTACGCCGCCCCGCCGGTGCATTTTTACTCCGGCGTTGACAACCAAGATGCGGATATAATCAAGGCGACTTGTGAAAAACTCTCAAACTCCGGTTTGGGAGTTTTTATTTTTTATAAGGTATCTTTTGGTCATTCTTGACCTTGTAGACCAGAATGGCAAATTTGATGGCTTGCTGCCTGCGCTTTTGTTCCGCTACTTGCATTGAGGGATCGCGGATATAGGCGCTTTCAATGTAAAGTTTCAAGGCCTGTTTTTTGCCCGGCTTTCGCAATGAAAAATACACCTCGTAATGCTCAATCTGCCCCTTCTCACCCAGCATTTCTATGGTCAGGTAATTGCCCTTGCCGGTCTGTAAAATCTTGCGCTCCGACAGGTCTTTGATGATGTCTGGCAATCTTTTTGAGTGCGCACAACCTGCAACTCGACAGCAGTTGATCAATGATCATCTCGCAGTGTAGCTAATTGGAAAATGCGGTCAACCTGCAACAACGGTCAATGGTTCTTCAGTGATTGCTATATGATTGCTGGCGAAGAATTCTCAAATCTAATAAGTGTGCTAACCAATTGAAATAATTGGTACACCCGGCGAGATTCGAACTCACGACCTCTGCCTTCGGAGGGCAGCGCTCTATCCAGCTGAGCTACGGGTGCAAATGGGTCGATTCTGCTGACAAAATCGACGATAATTGACGGGACCTTACAACAAAGTTTTTCTTCCCGCAATGTGTTCGCGCTTGCTATAGGGAACCTCTAAGAATTCTCCAGGGCGCATCCTGATCGGCTAGACTGTGAATATGAAGAAACTGATTTGGTTAGCGGGGATTGTGATGGGACAGCTGGGCTTTTTTGATCGTTCCAAAAGATATGCGGGGCTTGACAAGTTCGGTGATCCGCTGGTGTTGCTGAAAATCAAAGTACCGTTCGAGAATTTCCGAGCTGATCTAAAAGCTATTTGGCGCATACCAAAAGAGCGACGCAAATCCAATGCCGGTCGCTCGCCCTGGGACGAGGTGTTGATGTTCAATGTGCTTGTCGGTATTGAGCGCGCTGGCGTCCGCATCGGCATGATGAATCTGGTCTGCAATATGAAAAGGCTCATAGCTTTTGAGCGTGGCATGCTGCGCCGGGTTGAGTGTTTTGGCACGAGCAGTGTGTGCAGTGTCCGCGCAAAATCGGGACAACCGGATTGGAACCCTTGATGAACCGGGCCACGGACCGTATCAATCAGGCCGCCAGGTAAAAAAATCAGCCATCCGGATATAAGGGAGCTAAACAGGGAATTTATAGAGGTTCCCTAAAAGCCAACCATGTCTGTATAAACCCGCTCAAGCATTTTGAATTCTTTTGGTAGAACCACGCCTTATCAGGGAAATTTCAACCAGACGATGGCTTGGCTTGGGGGGAAGGCCAGCTTGGCTCATTTCAACAATCGCATCTGCTGCAAGATGACCGATTTGTCGAGCTGGCAATCGCACGGTTGTCAGGCCAGGTTCCATATCCCCTGACCCTCTAAAGTCCCCAATCCCTCCGACAGAAAGATCATCAGGCAGGTCAAATCCAAGAGACTGAGCGGCATAAATGACACCATGGGCAATGATGTCATTTCCACACACTATCGCGGTTGGGCGGTTTTTGGAGAGAATTTTTTGGGCCAGGATTTTAGCTTCGCCAATATCATAGGGACAATTCCAAAGTCGGTTTTTTGGTACCGTAAGACCGGTGGCATAGGCGGTTTGCAGGGCGGCTTGTTTACGATCACGGGCCCGGTCATTGAATTTGGTATCTGGAAAAATGAAGCAAATGTCGCGATGTCCAAGGTCAATTATGTGACCGGTAATCAGTTTCGCCGCTTCGGTATTTGAGGCACCAATACTACTGATACTCTCGTCTTCGCGATAGTTCCAGACAGAAATGATCGAGACATTGCGATCTGCCAGCATGGACAACGCAACAAGATCATGATCGAAACCAACCAGGACAACGCCGTCAATCCGTCTCTCCAGAAGCGAGCGCACAATCTGAACCTCAAGTGACAGGTCATAACCGTGACTGGCTATCAGTGTTGTGCGATCTTGAATGCGCAGATGGCTAGCAAAGGCCTCTATAAACTCCGCGAAAATCGCATTGTCGATAGTTGGAACGATCAAGCCGATCGTTCCTGAGAACAGATTGTGCAAAGAACCTGCAAGCCGGTTGCGAATATAGCCAAGATCAGCTGCCGCCTTTTCTATTTGAATACGGGTCGGCGTGCTGACAATATCTGGATGATTGTAAAAACGAGATACAGTTGCCGGAGATACTCCAGCGCGTAAGGCGACATCGACAATCCCGTGTGCGCCTTTGCGTGATCTTGTTCGTTTCATGGGTCAATTCTGAAGCAAAATGAAAACGTTTGCAATTATATTTTCATAAATTACCGTAGGGAGAATAGACTTTGCCGGATCGAAACTAACGGGGCCAGTGGATGCGGGAAGGAGCATAGAGCAGATCATGGAATTTCTGAGTTATTTTGGTAATGTTTTTGAGCCGATCTCATTTATGCTGCTGCTCGGCGGCACGATTGGCGGTCTGATCCTTGGCGCAACACCGGGCCTCTCTCCAACAATGGCGGTTGCTCTACTGATCCCGTTTACCTTTCATCTGGCACCCCATCAGGGCCTGATCCTGCTGGGAGCGGCCTATACCTCAACAATTGCTGGTGGGGCGGTTAGTGCCATTTTGCTCAATATACCAGGAGCCCCCGCCAATATCGCGACGGCCCTCGATGGCCATGTTATGGCCAAAAAGGGTGAGGGGGCTAAGGCTCTTCATTTAGCATTCATGTCGTCGGCCGTTGGGGGCGTTATTGGTGTTTTGCTACTGATCTTCCTCACACCAGTGCTGGCCAAATGGGCTTTGGCATTTGGGCCATCACATCTGTTCTGGATCGCAATATTGGGCGTGACAGTGATTGGAACACTCGATTCAAAATCATTCGTCAAAGGCCTACTGTCGGGATGTATTGGACTATGGCTGTCGATGATTGGATATGATGATATTCAAGGCGTACAACGGTTTATTTTCGCCGATGCGCTCACTGGCGGGATCAATATCATTGCCGCACTGATCGGTTTATTCGCTATTCCTCAAGTGATGGAAATGCTTTCCAGGGGGCGCACCATTACCGATATTGATGTCATCACCGTGCGCCACCAGTCGCTACTGGCTTCATTTCGAGAAATGATTTCCAATATGAAGGCGTTGAGCATTGGCACGATTACCGGTTCCATTATTGGCATCATTCCAGGAGTTGGCGGCCAGATCGCCGGTCTTGTCGCCTATGATCAAACCAAGAAAATATCGCGAGATCGTCGCAAATTCGGAACCGGGCACCCTGAAGGTGTTATCGCCGCAGAAAGCGCCAATAACGCTATGGTCGGGCCATCCCTCATTCCTTTGCTGACTTTATCCATTCCCGGCAGTCCAACTGCGGCGGTATTGCTTGGCGGACTGCTTATCCATGGTATTTTTCCAGGTCCCGATTTATTCAAAAACCATGCGGCAGTTGCCTGGACATTTATCGACTCCATGCTGATTGGTCAGTTCCTGATGGTGATTTTTGGTATCTATATCGCCAATCTTGCCGCAAAAATCGCCCAGGTTCCGCGCTCTATTCTGGCGGCTGGCGTGTTCATTCTGGCGGTCTTTGGGGCTTACTCTGTTCAGCAATCCATGGGCGATGTCCATGTCATGATCGCATTGGGTGTCGGCATGTTTTTTCTAGAGAAATATGGCTTCTCGGCTGCCCCTCTGGTGCTTGGTCTGATCCTTGGTCCCATCGCAGAATCGAACTTTCTTCAGGGTAATTTGATCGCAGGTGCTCAAGATGGTCCCGCTATCTACTTCCTCACGGGATACCTCAATCTATTCCTCATTTCGCTGGTGATTTTGTCTATCTGCTTTGCATTTTGGACGACCTTGAAAGTAAATCGCCTGATCGCACTTTCAAAAGAGGCGGAATAAGCATGGCAAACGTCGATTACAAAAAAGTTCAACAGACTTTGGCCGCTGCTATCGTGCTGATTGTTGCTGGTATTGTTGCCTGGCTAAGCTACACGCGCGAACCCGCTGAAGCCTTTTTATTTCCCCGTTACATATCAATTGCGTTCCTTGTTTTGTCCATATGGAATTTTGTTCGAGCTGCCACGGGTATGGCTCTGGTTGGACGCGGCATGGATCTTGGTAGCGCAATATGGCTGGCACCGGGCCTTGCCATCATGACGATCTATATATTCTGGATGGCGAAATATCTCGGCTTTTATGTCGCTTCAACGCTGACATTTATTATCCTGTTCAGCATCTATGATCCGAGCAGTCACACCAGCCCTCGCACCTGGCTGGCACGCGCCGCGATCACCATTGGCTTCATGGCCATCATGTATGGATTGTTCGCTCTGGTGCTGAAGGTGCAATTACCACGAGGTTTGTTCATTTAGGGCGACAGCTCTGAATTTTTGAAGAGAAGCAGAAAAGGGAAAAGAAAATGAAAAAAATACTTGCGATTCTAACAATGTCTGTGGCGTTGATGGCGACCACCACGGCCTATGCCGGAGACTATCCCGAACGCCCGATCGGAGTAGCTGTCTCCTATGGCGCTGGTGGTGCGACCGATTTCCAGGCCCGGATTGTTACCATGGTTGCTGGCAATAAAGACATATTGGGACAACCGATCTACATCATCAATAAACCCGGAGCAGGCGGTCGTGTCGGCTGGAACTGGTTTGCCACCGAAGCCGAAAAAGACGGTTACACCATGTCCGCCTATAACGTCCCCCACTTTATCGCCCAATCGATCAAGGGCGGCGTCAAATATTCAGCTGACAGTTTCGAACCAATAGCCAATTGGGGCGCAGACCCAGCCGTTGTGGTTGTTGGTAAAGACAGCAAATTCAAAACCATGAGTGATCTGGTAGCCTTTGCGAAAGCCAATCCCGGGAAACTAACCCTGTCAGGAGCCGGTCTGTTTGTCGGCCATCATATCGCTGCTTTGCAGATCGAAAAGGCCGCAGGCGTCAAAATGGTTTATATCCCCACAAAGGGCGGCGGTGCGGCTGCGATGAAAGCTGTCATTGCCGGCGACGTTCTGGCTGGTGTCAACAATCTGTCGGATGCCTTCCGGGCTCAAAAAGCCGGCAGCGTAAAAATTCTTGGAGTTGCCGATCTTGAGCGCGACAAGAAATTTCTGCCAGATGTGCCAACCTTGAAAGAAGCTGGACTGGATGTTGACAATGCTTCGGTCAATTTCCGCGGCCTTATGGTCCCCAAAGGCACACCGCAGGCGGTCATCGATAAACTGAGCGCCCAGGTTCCGGTCATGTTTGGTCACAAACGCGTCGCCAAGCGCATGAAAGCCGGAGGCTCTCCCATGAAAATCATGACTCGCAAAGAAGTTCAGGCCATGTGGGCAAAACGTAAATCAACTCTCGCGGAGCTATTGAAAGGTCTATAGGCCGTGAATTGATGGGAACAGTTATGGTTCTGTTCCCATCAACAATCTTCTAGTGAGGAGAAAGCAGTAACGTGATCGTAACAAACCATTCTCCTGTCCAAGAGGTGCAAACAATGCGCAAGATAGATGATCTCGTTGCTATGGCACGGCACGCGCAAGCTACTTTTGAGCTTGGTGCAGATCAGGCAAGATATGATCGCGCAGCGCTTGCAGCTGCTTGGGCTCTGATGGAGCCAACCCGCAATAGCGAACTGGCGCGCATGGCTGTTGAAACAACCGGCCTTGGCAATGTTGCAGACAAAATCACTAAAAATCATCGCAAGACGCTTGGTCTGTTGCGAGATATCAAGGGCCAGACAACTCATGGCATTCTCCGGCAAATCCCTAAAAAAGGAATAACCGAAATTGCTCGTCCGATCGGCGTTATCGGTGCTGTCGTACCCTCTACAAATCCGGTTGCGACACCACTCAACAATATTGTCAATGCTTTGAAATGCGGCAACTCAATCATTTTGTCGCCCTCGCCAAAGGGTACAACCTGTTGCGAACGCTTGCTCAGCCACATCCACGCCGAATTCGACAAGATTGATCTCGATCATGATCTCGTGCAAATGGTGCCAGCTCCTTCCAGTAAGGAAAAGACTCAGAGTTTGATGGAGCAGGTGGATAAATTGGTGGTCACGGGTAGTCAGAATAATGTCCACCGGGCTTATTCGTCTGGCACTCCCGCCCTTGGTGTGGGCGCAGGTAATGTGTCGGTGATTATCGATGAAACTGCTGACCTTCAACAAGCAGCCGCCAAGATAGAACGTTCAAAAACCTTTGATAATTCGACATCCTGCTCATCTGAAAACGCCCTCATAGCGGTAGACGCCATCTATGATGACTTCATAGCGCAGCTGGAAAGGGTTGGCGGGCGTGTGCTTGATGAACAAAATAGCCACAAACTGAAAACTGCTCTGTTGCAGGACGGTCATCTAAACCGGGCGATTATCGCCAGAGATATGAAAGACATTCTGGAGGTCGCACAAATCGAAGTCACTGATCCGCAAACATGCCGATTTTTGTTGCTGCCCTCAATTGGAATTGGCAAGAACTATCCTGAATCAGGTGAAAAACTCTCCTTGGTTGCAGCGCTCTACCGGGCCAATGATTTCGCCCATGCCAAAACGTTGGCAAAGGATCTGATGAAGCATCAAGGCGCGGGACATTCTGTTGGCCTGCATACAAGCAAAGATGCAAGGGCGATGGAGCTGGGCATGGAGTTGCCGACCTGCCGCGTCATTGTCAATCAGGCCCATAGTGCGGCAACGGGTGGTTCGTTTGAAAATGGTATGCCGTTTTC
>JAAETJ010000734.1 GCA_024228495.1 bacterium
CCAGGATTATTCTATGATAATCATACCCTTGCGAGAAAACCACGGGTGACTAGATAGAGCCCCCTCAGAAACGCCAATATATTGAAAAGAAAAGACAAATTAGTGGTTTTCTTTGATATAATGCAAGCTATTCGCCACCAACCAGATGAAAAGCTTGCACCATGCGCAATAGTCGCTCCCCCAATCAGCTGATGTTTGACGGTTTTGAGACAGAATTCGAGAAGTGGTTGGAGCCAGATAATCGCTGGGTTTTGTTGAGTCAGGTTATTCCCTGGGAGAAATTGTCGGCGGCCTATGAGATGTCGCTGTCTGCACACACTGGTCGTCCTGCGAAGGATGGGCGTCTTGTTATCGGGGCGGTGATTATCAAGCACAAGCTATGCCTGAGTGATGAAGAGACCATTGAGCAAATCCGTGAGAACCCGTATCTTCAGTACTTTGTCGGTTTTACGGCCTTCCACAAGGAACAGGCTTTTGCGCCGTCGCTGTTTGTCGAGATACGCCGCCGCATGGGACCCAAGGTTTTTGCCAGCTTCGAGGGTAGCATCATCGCCCGTCTGGCGGATCATCAAAATCCCAGGGCTTGTACGGACGATGATCATAAAAGCCCCCCGGAAGACGG
>JAAETJ010000735.1 GCA_024228495.1 bacterium
CGATGATCAGTGAGGCCGGTCACGATATGCGATTATTTGATCCATTTTTTCACAAAGATGAACATGTCCTGACCGGGAGTTATGATTTTGTCACCTGCACTGAGACAGCGGAACATTTTCATCATCCAGCAACGGAGTTCAGGCGGCTAACCTCGCTACTCAGACCCGGGGGTTGGCTTGCGGTGATGACATGTTTTCAAACCAGCGATGAGGCATTTGTGCAATGGCATTATCGTCGAGATGCTACCCATGTGGTTTTTTATCGGGATGTTACTTTCCTATGGTTGGCAGATCAATTGGGCTTTACCTGCGAGTTCCCGGTCAAAGATGTGGTCTTGATGCAGAAAAACCGGTAGAGCGTATCGTATCCAACAGGATTCATTTGATGTAGTTGAAACGGTTCACTCGCCAATGAGAAAATCAATCGGCAGATTTTACCTGACAGTCTGTGAAACGGGTTTGCTATTGATCTGTAGGAATTGTCGTTTGTTCACGGGAAAGATCCGGCTCTCGGCTATGTTTCAACATTACAGCACGCACTTCGTTTCGAAGGCGCACTGCTGCGGCAAAATCATTTCCATCAGCTGATACGAGTTGTCAAACACGCACTCCGCTTTTGCCGTGGCGTGGAAACCACTGGCCTGCTCTCAGGATTGATCGGGTGCCATCAGGGATAACCGGCACTACCGGAATTCCTGACTGGGCAGCGACAATAAAAGCTCCAAGCCTGAAACCCAACAACCCCGGCATGCGGGTAAACGTTCCCTCGGGGAAAGACAGAATTCGTTCACCGGTGATGGCTGCCTCAAGTTGCCGCCTGGTATCCTCAACGCCACCGCTTGCGATGGTACGGCGGACAAAAATTGCGCCAAGCCGTTTGAGAAAGGGGCCGGCGATCCATTGTTTGCTCAATTCCTCTTTCGCAATAAAAGTTGTGCGGCCGGGAATTGCAGCTACAACCACCAGGGAATCCAGATAGCTGGAGTGATTTACTGCTAAAATGGCATGGCGGCGCGGAATTGGCTTGATGCCGGATATCCGGGGTGTCATACCG
>JAAETJ010000736.1 GCA_024228495.1 bacterium
ACAGGATTAAGGGAGATAGAAGATTTTGCCCGCACTGAAGTTTACGCCGCATTAACCGAACTAGCCGAACATGCAGAAGATAGCGCAGATATTCCAGCAGACTTGGAAACAGATAGCGCCGCCGCCCAAATTAACGGTTAGCGAGTGGGCCGCAGCTAGGCGGCAATTATCAGCAGAGGCAAGCGCGGAGCCTGGACAGTGGCGCAATGAACGCGCCCCGCATTTAGTGGCACCGATGGACGCGCTTAGTCCATACGACCCATGCCAAGAAGTTATTTGCATGTTTTCCGCTCAGTCAGGGAAAACAGAAATATTATTGAACTATGCCGGGTTTGTTATAGATCAAGACCCTGGCCCTATGCTGGTAATTCAGCCTAACACCTCTCCGATGGGTGAGGCGTTCGCAAAAGACCGCATCGCGCCAATGATTCGTGATACTGAAGCCTTGAAAAACAAGGTTTCATCGGCAAAAGGTCGGGTATCTGGTAACACAATGTTACATAAGACCTTCCCCGGTGGTCAGATCACGATAGGCGGTGCTAATTCACCCGCTGGACTAGCGTCTAGGCCGATTCGATACCTTGCGTTTGATGAAATAGACCGCTACGAGGTAACAAAAGAGGGTTCAGCGGTTGCGCTTGCTACCAAAAGAACGCGCACATTCCACAACAGAAAGATTTTGAAGGTTTCCACGCCAACACTGGCGGATATGGGCATACATGCTGAGTATCAGAACGCAGATCAGCAATATGAATGGCATTTAACCTGCCCAGACTGTGAAGAGACACAAAGACCGGCGCTAAAACATTTCCATCGGCAGGACCCCGACTGGAAGGATGTGGTTTATGTCTGCGAACACTGCGGAACAGAACACCCGCTGGAAATGGAAAGCCGAATCAAGGCATCTGGGCAATGGATACAGATGCGGGATGATGGATACCTAAAGAAAGCCTACTGGATGAACCAGTGGGCGAGTCCTTTTGCAACGTGGCGCGAGACATTAACGGAATTTGTTGAAGCGGATAAATCAAAAGACCGCTCAAAACTTCAGACGGTAGTTAATACAGCCTTTGCAGAGCCTTGGGAAGAGGCAGGTGAAGCAGTAGACGAAACTGGACTGATGGCCCGTAGGGAGCCGTACACGGCTGAAACCCTACCAAGTGGCATATTGGTATTAGTTGCAGGCGTAGACGTACAGGACGACCGCTTAGAGTGTGAGGTGATCGGTTACGGGGGAGGGTACGAGTCATGGGGTGTTGATTACAAGGTTATATGGGGCGACCCAGCACAGCCGCAAGTTTGGCAGGATTTAGACGACGCGCTAAAACAGACTTACACGGTAGGCGACATAGAATTGCACGTCGCAGCTACAGCAGTTGATTCAGGTGGTCATCATACGCAACAGGTTTATTCATACTGCAAAACGAGACAGTTCCGCCGGGTGTTCGCTATCAAGGGTATGGCTGGAGAAGGCAAGCCGATAGTTTCAGCGCCTTCTAAAAAGAGATATGGGGCGGTTAAGCGTCCGGTTCCGTTGTTCACGGTTGGCGTAGATAGCGCAAAGTTGAATTTATACGCCAATCTGAGGCTGTCAGAACCAGGGCCAGGGTATTGTCACTTTCCCCAGGTCTACCAAGAAGAGTATTTCTTACAGCTAACCGCTGAAAGATTAGTTACCAAGTATAAAAAAGGATTTCCCTATCGTGTTTGGGAGGCTAAACGCGCCCGAAATGAGGCGTTAGATATTCGGGTGTACGCAATGGCGGCATTATCGTTGCTAAACCCTAATTTTGAAGCGATTAAAGCGCGGCACGAACCGAAAGAGCCGGAAGAACCAAAACCGGACCCGATTATCAAACGCCGTCAACCGGCGAAGAAAAAAGGCGGATTTGTTAACTCATGGCGTTAAATATTCCAAATACATTGACGGCTGGTGATACGCTGGAGTTCACAGACTCCCTGCCTGATTATTTGCCTGTTGATTCATGGGTGTTGACTTACACGCTCATAAATAGCGCGGGCAAAATAGCGTTTTCTAGCACAGACAATGGCGATGAAACTCATTTATTGAGTGTTGCTATGGGAACAACTGATGGCTGGTCTGTTGGCGAGTACAAATATCAGGCAACAGTATCAGACGGAACCGACAGGCACACCATAGAGACCGGCACTGTTGAGGTTTTAGAAGATTTCAGTTCTGAAACCACCTATGACAGCCGCACACCAGCCAAGAAATACCTGGATACTCTGATAGCGGCCCGCCAATCACTGGCCGAAAGTTCTGCTGGTGTTGTTTCTGTTTCCCACAACAACCGCTCTGTTAGTTATGACGCCGCAGCATTGCAGGCCGCTATAGAAAAAGCCCGCATGGAAGTGGCTAGGGAAGATCAAGCCGAGAATATAGCCAAGGGCCTTGGCGCAGGTAACCGCATACTAGTGAGGTTAAAATGATGAGATGGCCCTGGAAGCGGAAACAGGTAGAAGCATACGAACCATCAAGGCAGCAGACTTTTCATCATAAAAAAACACAGCGCAACTTTATTGCAGCGCAGACAGATAGACTGGTGGAGGGTTGGGCCACCCAGCCAACATCCATCAACCAAGCAATTAAGGCAGAACTATCAACGCTACGGCAGCGCAGCCGGGATCTTGCCCGCAATAATGCGTATGGGCGCAGATTCATTCGTTTAGTGCAACAAAATGTTGTAGGTCATAGGGGCGTGCAGGTTCAGGCGCAGGTTCCGCTTTGGCATAACCCAAAGAAACAAGACGGTCTGGCAAATGACGCAATAGAACAGGCGTATGTGGATTGGGGCAAATATCACTGTGAGGTAACGGGGCGCTATTCGTTCCTAAGCATACAAAACCTATTTATCAGCACCGTTGCCAGGGATGGGGAATTTCTCGCCATTGAGCATTACGGTGTCGGCAAATACGGGTATCAACTTCAATTAATGGACCCTGAATTGATTGATACAGATGCAACACGCCCGGAGGTTAGGGGCCATCAAGTCAGGCTGGGTATTGAGTACGACAAGCGCGGGAGAAAATACGCATATCATTTCCGCGCTCAAGACGCAGAAGGGAACATTATTCGTGCGCCCGGTTATGTGGTCCCGTCCAGCCGGGTAATACATGAGTTTTTACCCGACGAGATAGGGCAGGAGCGCGGCATCCCCTGGATGGCTGCTGGAATGCGTAACCTAAAGCAATTGGATGGTTATCTGGAAGCCGCCGTGGTTGCTGCGCGTATTGGTGCGTCAAAGATGGGTTTTTTTACCCGTGATGATGCAGACGCGAAATATGGTGATGGTGTGGATTCAGATGGCAACCAAACTATAGAAGTCGAGCCAGGAATGCTGGAAACCGTCGATCCTGGGATAACTGGTTTTCATACATTCGACCCTGATTACCCACACGCCCAATTCGAAGCGTTTACCAAGACGTGTCTGCGCGGCATTGGTGCTGGCTGGAATGTTGGCTATAACAATCTAGGAAACGATTTAGAGGGTGTTAATTACTCATCTTTGCGTTCTGGCGCACTGGAAGAACGGGAAACCTGGAAAGCAATTCAAGAGTGGATGATTGATGCTTTTATCCGGCCCGTTTACCTCAAGTGGCTGATGTATGCCGTTATGTCTCAATCCATCAAGATCGGGCGTACTCCTTTGGCCCGCCCTTACTTTGACTATGAGGCAGCAAAGTTCCAGGCGCGGCGGTGGGATTGGGTGGACCCTGTAAAAGACCTTGCAGCACAGGAGAAGGCCATAGAGCTTGGCTTAAAAAGCCGGTCAGAGATTATTCGCGAACAGGGCCGAGATCCAAACGAAGTTTGGCGAGAGATCAAAAAGGAAAAGGACGAAATGAAGTCCCTGGGGCTTGACCCACCCCAAACAACAGAAACCGAAAAGAAGCCCGCGAAAGCGGGTTTTTTAATGCCTGGAGAAAATGAAGATGAAACCACAAAAGCACACTAGAACGCTGAACCTAGACCGGGCGGCGGTCAATGTGGAGGAGCGTACCGTTGAGGTGGCGTTTTCTTCAGAGGAACCATATCAGCGTTATCAAGGTATAGAAATATTAGAGCATGGCCCTGAGTCGGTCGTATTAGACCGGCTGAACAACGGCGGGGCGGTGCTAGTTGAACACAACACCTCTGACCATGTGGGTGTGGTGGAATCTGCAAGAGTGGACGGTGACCGCACAGCGCGGGCCGTTTTGCGCTTTGGTCGTGGAGCGCGGGCCTCTGAGATTTTCCAAGATGTGGTTGATGGTATCCGCTCGTTAGTTAGCGTGGGGTATGAATGGCTAGATTGGGACACTGAAAAAGGTGCCAAAGGCCAGCCCGACACTATCCGAGTAAAGAAATTCCTTCCCTATGAGATCAGCTTTGTGGCTATCCCCGCAGATTCAACTGTGGGCGTTGGTCGTAGTGCTGAAGAAACCAAAAAGGTAATCCAAATGACTGAAGAAATTAAAAAAGAGACCACGACCGAAAAACCGGCAGTGGATGTAAAGAAAGAGCGCAGCGCGGCTGTTAAGTCCGAGCGTGTTCGCTCATCCGATATCATGGCGCTGGCTGATCGGCACGATGCCGACGAGCTTGCCCGTCAGTACATCGACGAAGGCAAAAGCGTTGCTGATTTTCAGAAAGCATTGCTGGAAAAGATTGGCGAGAATAACAACGAAGTGCGCGCCAAACAGACCGCAGAGGTTGACCTTGGTTTGAGTGATAAAGAGGTGGAGAGCTTCAGCCTTCTGCGCGTTATGAATGCGCTGGCTGATCCTAACGACCGCCACGCACACAAAGCCGCAGCCTATGAGTTGGAAGTGTGTTCAGAGGCCGCCAATCAGATGGGTTCAGAGTTCCAGGCTCGGGGGTTGTTTATCCCTCCTGAGATCCTGGCCCGTGATTTGTCTGCAGGAACCGCTACTGATGGCGCGGAACTGGTAGCAGATAACCTGCTTGCCGGTTCGTTCATTGATGTGCTGCGTAACTCCCTAACCATTCGTCAGGCAGGTGCCCAGATCATCCCTGGTCTGGTTGGTAATGTGGATATCCCAAGGCAAACCAGCGGCGCTGGTGCTGTTTGGATTAGCGCGGAAGATGGCGACGCCACTGAGAGTGACCCACAGTTCGATCAGGTGTCGTTGACTCCTAAAGACCTTGCAGCATACACCGAAGTAACCCGCCGTCTGCGTATGCAGTCATCGATTGGTATTGAGGCGCTGATTCGCAATGATCTGGTAGTTGCTGCGGCGACTGCCATTGATTTGGCTGGTCTTTACGGTTCCGGCGCTTCTGGTCAACCGACTGGCGTTGCAAACCAGACGGGTATCAACACCTTTAGCCTTGCTGCTGCTGATCCGACTTATGCCGAGACAGTCCGCATGGTTAAGGAGGTGATGACCGATAACGCCCTAATGGGTTCACTGGGTTACATCATTGACCCTAATGGATGGGAAGCTGCAACCACTACCGAGAAGTTTAGCGGTACTGGTAAAACCATCCTTTCTGAGAATGGGACCATCAACGGCTATCAGGCCGCTGTAACCAACCAGGTAACCGCTGAGGATTGGTTTTTTGGTAACTGGGCTGATCTGCTGATTGGTATGTGGGGCGGCGTTGAGATTAACGTCGATCCTTACACCCATAGCCTGAAGGGTAAGACTCGTTATGTGATGTTCCAGACAATTGATACCGCTGTTCGGCATCCTGTGTCTTTCTGTCACTGTAACGACGCTTAGTAAGTGAATAGGGCGGCTCCTCGGGGTCGCCCTTTTTCATGGAGATCATTATGGAAGCAATCAAAGCGTTAAAAGATACAGCAG
>JAAETJ010000737.1 GCA_024228495.1 bacterium
CATTCTGACCTGCCCGGGAGGTACCGCGGCGATCGACCTGGCAGTTGAAATTCTGATCGAACATTGCGGTAAATCCCGAGGAATGAAAGGCTTGACTGCTTTGGTTGTTGACGAGCATCGCTCTGCACACAATGTTGGACGGTTGCCTTATAGAGACCTTGAAGAGTGTGGCAACTGGCGTGTCGAGCAAGCTGTAAAAATCATGCGACAGAAAATTTCCGAACCCGATACATCCAAAAAACTTGCTCAGATGTTGGGATCTACCGTGCGCCAACTCAATCGTGTATTTCTCGAACATGCGAAAGCTTCGCCACAAGAAGTCTGGCGTGATATGCGTTTGCAGCATGGCCGGTGGCGGCTCATGAATTCAAAGCGAACAATAACGCAAATCGCGTATGAATGCGGTTTCGCAGACAGCAGCCACTTTTCCAGATGGTTCAAGAATAAATTCGGCGAAACGCCGAGAAGCTACCGTGAGCACCGTTTGGCTCGACAGCGATAGAACGATGAATATAAGGTTTGGGACATCTTGCAGGGGTATAGGAAAAATTAACGCCTGATTGCCAATGAGTCCGGGGCCATATACTCTTCCAGGATTCAGTGTGAGCTGGATCCCTGGGATCCACCATCATATGCCTGTAACGACACGGATATATCTCCCTTTCCGAGGCCTTGGGCAAGCATCAAAGTGGTTAATATTTTTGCTTTCAGTGGGGGTAGCCAACCGCTTGAAATTAGGCCACGCTGAAGGAGATCCATCTCACCACCCTTGTAACCGTATGTTTGCCTACATACCTGCCCATCGGGACTGCGGGAACAAAAAACGACAGGGATATGGAGTACAGCTTCCTCTAGTCGGTCTGCCACTTCGGGTGGCACGTGCCCGGCTCCCATTGCGACCAGAACAATTGCTTTGTAGCCAGTGTCCACCGCCGCGGTTATGAGACGGCAATCATCATTCATTGATGAGACAAGCAATGCGACGGGTGGAACTTCTTTCAATTCACTCAGATCGCATTGAAATGATCTTCGATCTAACGGCTTTGAAAAGAGAACAATTCGATCCTCAACAATGCGTCCTATGGGGCCGCATAGGGGTGATTTGAATGCGTCAACTTTAATGGAATCCTGTTTAGCGACATGGCAGGCGAGATGAAGTTCGTTATCGAACGCGACTATCACACCGTAATCTGAAATTTCTGGAAAAGTTGCCGCAGATATGGCCGTGACGAGATTGGCAGGGCCATCGCTGCCCGCCATTGATGGGTTTCTCATGGCACCCGTGATAACGACAGGGCAAGATGCTCGTATCATGAGATCCAGAGCGAATGCCGTCTCTTCTACCGTGTCGGTACCCTGAATGACGACGACACCATCCATACCTCGTTGCTCAGTATCACGCACTCTGGCAGCGAGCTTTGCAATATCGTTTATTGTCAATGCACCGCTCGGTTTTGGCACTAGTTGCTCGACCTCAAGATCGACCCTTTGTGCAAGTTGCGGTAAAGAGCAGATCAAATCGTCGGCGCTTAGATTGGGCTTTACTCCAGTTCGGCTGTCCCCAGTCATGAGGATCGTACCACCAAGCGCAAACAGTACGATTTTAGGTTTTTTCATCGATGGCCCAGTATTTCGTACGTCACCTTGACATTTGAATATAGGCTTTTGCCGCACGCTCTACTGAGTTTGTGTCTAGTTCAAATCCGAGGCCTGGACGATCGATTGCGGCGAGACGCCCCTCGATGGGCACCACACTAGGGTTTGCGATAATGTCTTCGCTTAGGAAGTTACCCATGATCTGATTGGCATCGTCAAGGTTGGGGATTACAAGCCCCGCTTGATGGGCTGCACAGGTTGTAATGCTAGTTTCAAAGTTACCGTGGATGCAGACATCTAATCCGCTTGCCTCGGCTACTGCGGCAGCCTTGATGAAATTCAGGATGCCGCCACACTCATGCAGACCCAGCACGATAAGGTCGGCAGCATTTATCTGGCAGACATTGTAAACATCCTGAAATGTGTGGACAGCCTGATCGGCTGCAATCGGCGTGTCGACGCTGTTGCGAAGTTGGGCAAGAGCAGCAAGGCTGGAACTGTCGACTGGCTGTTCTATCATTTCAATATTGTATGGCTTCAGTGCTGCGATCATGCGACGTGCAGTCAACATGTCCCAGTTTTCGTTAGCATCGGCGCGCAAACGCGAATTACCGATCGCCGCACGAACGGCAGCGACCGAGTCCAGGTCATTTTGTTGGCCACGACCGATTTTCATATAGATCACTTCGTGACCGGCATCGGCATAGCGTTTTGCATCCGAGGCAAGTTCGTCAGGTCCTTTGCCCTGCGCAAAACCGAAATATTGGATGTATTCCCGCTGAGCACCACCCAGCATTTTATGCACGGCGGTATTGTTCACCTTGCCGAGCAAATCCCATAACGCCATTTCAAGACCAGCGCTGACTTGCAAAGACAATTTACGGTGGTTTCCCGGGCCCTGACTGGCAAATATAGCCTGGTGACAATAGGCCATGATCGCGGTAATGTTGCTCGCGTCCATTCCAATCAGACCAGGACGAAGCGCATCATAAGCATGAATTGTCATCTCGCAGTTGGGCGCACCGAAACTTTCGCCGAATCCAATAGTACCTTCTTCGCTCTCGATCTCAATAAGCACCATCCTGGCACCGTAATTGGTACCTTGCGCCCAGTAATAAGGTTCTTTGAACTCAAGATAGAGCGGCGTCGTTTTGATCGATTTAATTATTATTTGCGCTGCATTTTGCATTTGATTCTAGCTCCAGAAATGATGTGTCGGTTTGGCAAGACAGTTGTAGTAATTGCCACAGGTATTCGGTCTCGGATCGTCTGACAAAAACATCGAATGCAGGTGTTTCATCGACAAAGCGCAGCATAATCCCTGCTTTGAGATAATGCGATTGCGCACACTGGTCCGCACCAAAATCATTTTCATTCAGATTAATCGGGCAACCGGAAGACAACACGTGACGCGCGCCCTGGCCAGAAAGCCTTAATACGGAATAGGCATCTGTAAGGTCAACGATGCTGATGTGCTGGCCTTCCAGTGCCATTTCCAATTCTGCGGCAAATGTTTCAACCTGGCCCAGCGGCAATTCGATCATCCATTCATCTGGCCCGCGCCATATCACTGTGCCAATCCTGGAGGTTACAACGGTGTTTGCAATTATCGGTAGTTCGACCCCAAGTAACTTTGTGACCGGCCTCGTAAAGGAACTGTCGATAGGATTGCCTCGCAAAGCCAATTTACCCGTAGTTGGCAACATTTGAAGTGATAGGTCGCCTACGCTATAAGTATCGGTCGACAGGGGCTGCGCGGAAAATGTTTCCTGGTTCTGTGGATCAAGCATGTGATTTTTCCCCTGCCTTGTCATAAAACACGGGCTCGCAAACCGTCATCTCGATAGACGATCCGTCAAGATTACGTGCGAAGATATTTTGACCTATCAAGTCACGGCCATTTTCGATCAGTCCCATCGCTATGGTGTGACCAAGAATCGGACTGTCATAGCTTGAGGTAACGTAACCAAGGGTTGAACAGGGGAATGGCTCGTTTCGCTTCATGGTTACATGCGCGCCTTCCGGCAATAGCTTTGCCTTTTCTTTTGGCAAAAGACCAACCAGGTGCTTGCGCGTTTGTTCCGCAATGACAGGTAGGTTGAACGCTGAGCGTCCTAAAAAATCGCCTTTATTTTTCGAGACAATCCAGTCCATCCCAAGATCCATTGGTGCGGTGGTTCCATCCGTATCCTGACCGACAATGATAAAGCCTCTTTCAGCACGAAGGATATGGGTGGCTTCAGTGCCGTATGGCGTCAATCCGTAGTCGTCACCCGCTTCTGCGAGAGTCTTCCAGATGTGAAACCCGTGACGGGACGCGACATTAATCTCAAAACTCGACTCGCCGGTAAAACTGATCCGAAAAATTCGGGCGGGCACGCCAGCCACTGTTCCCGCCTTCATCGACATGAACGGAAAGGCTTCTTTGGATATGTCAATGTCGACCAGGTTGGCTAGCAAATCACGGGCCTTGGGGCCACTCAATGAAATCACTGCCCACTGTTCAGATACGCTGGTGAGGTAAACATTCAGATCCGTCCATTCTGTTTGCAACCAATCCTCGAGCCAGGTCATAACACGGGGTGCACCACCCGACGTTGTGGTCATGTGAAAATGGTTTTCACCTAACCGCGTTGTGACTCCGTCGTCGAACACATAGCCCTGCTCATTCAGCATCAGACCATAGCGACATTTACCCACACCAAGCTTAAGCCATGCATTGGTGTAGACGCGATTTAAGAACTCGGCTGCATCGGGGCCACGAATATCGATTTTGCCAAGTGTTGAGGCATCCATTATACCGACATCTTTGCGTACGGCCATGCATTCCCTGACGACCGCAGCGTGTTGATCTTCACCAGGTTTCAGGTACCACCATGGGCGTAACCAGTCACCAACTTTTTCAAACACCGCGCCATTGTCTTTGTGCCAATCATACATCGGTGTTTTACGTTCAGGCGAATACAAGGCTCCGTGTTGACGACCCGCTATGGTTCCGAGCGTGACAGGCGTAAATGGCGGACGATACGTTGTCGGTGCCATCTCTTTCATGTCCTGGCCACTGTGTTGAGCAACAATTCCAAGCGCATTGACATTCGATGTTTTACCCTGATCGGTCGCCATGCCGGTCGTGGTATAACGCTTCAAGTGTTCAACTGAATCAAAACCCTCACGCATGGCCAGCTGAATGTCGGCCACTGTCGAATCGTTTTGGAATTCATGGAAGTGCTTGCGGTAACCCTTGCGGCTGCCTTGCGGCGCAGGAACCAGCCACAGTGGGGAAAAAGCACCCGTTTTCACTGTTTCTGCCACACTGGTTTTTGTTGGTTCCCCTTTGCCGAATCCTGCTTTGAAAGCTGCGGCCGCACCCACCTTGGCTGCTTGTTCGAGCGAGACCTTTAAATCCAGACAACCTCGCGCTGCGCCAACACACACGGTAGGCGCTTCTTTTGATCCACCAGCGGCAACAAAGGCACAAATATCATCGTCATAGGTTAGTGCACCATGACCCTGAGCATGCAGGTGAATAACCGGGCTCCAGCCACCCGAAACGCCAATCAGGTTACAAGGTATCGTTTCTACTGTTCCTTCAACCGTGGTTCCATCACTGGAAAGCGACATGACTTTTGCGCCGGTAACTTTGCGTTGCCCAGTTGTGTCCACCACGACTTTTCCGAAATCAATTCGAATGCCTGCGGTACGTGCCTGGTTGACCCAGTGACCGTCGGAGCCATTTCGGCTATCAGCAACGCGCACCTCAGCACCCGCTCTGGCAGCATAGATGGCCAGACGATATGCGCTGTCGTTGTTTGTGAATATCAAAATACTCCGCCCCGGCAGCACACCATATCGATTGATATAGGTGGCAAGGGAGTCAGCTAACATCACACCTGGGCGATCATTGTTGCTAAATGCCAGCGGACGTTCGTGCGCACCGGTTGCAAGAACTACTTGTTTGGTGCGAATTTTCCAGAGCCGTTGACGTGGACAGTGCTTTTGCGAACTGGATGAAACTGCACCGCGCAGATGCTGGATAGCAGTGAAATAGTTGTGGCCATAATTACCAGTAACAGTTGTATATGGCAGGATTGTTACTTTGTCGAATGCCGTCAGTTCATCCAATACGCGTTCTATCCAGACAGCGGGAGCCAGGCCATCGATCGCCTGGTCAGGGTGATGCAGCAGCTGACCACCCGGCTTGTCCGATTGTTCAGCCAAACAAACACGCGCACCTTTACGAGCTGCCTGAATCGCCGCTTCCAATCCAGCAGCACCTCCGCCAACGACCAATACATCAAAATGCGCAAAACATTGGTCGTAGCTATCGGGATCAGGCTGATCCGGGCATGCGCCCAGGCCGGCGGCCTTGCGAATGAAATATTCGTAAAATCGCCAACCCTTAACGGGCCACATAAATGTCTTGTAATAGAACCCTGCCGGGAAAAACCGAGACAATTTGTCATTGATTACACCGACATCGAACCTAAGCGATGGCCATCGGTGCTGACTGCGTGCGACTAGCCCTTTGTGCAAGCGCACAGTTGTGGCTTGCAAGTTCGGTTCGCGATAGCCACCTTCGCCGGTTTCCACCAGCGCATTCGGTTCTTCGACACCAGCTGCCATGATCCCGCGAGGACGGTGATACTTGAAGCTACGCCCAACAAGGCTGACGCCATTGGCCAATAGCGCACTGGCAAGCGTATCACCCGCAAAGCCGCTATAGGACTTGCTGTCAAATGTGAAGCTAAGCTTTTGATTACGATCAACTTCGCCGCCTGTTGCAAGCCTGTATTTCTGGGTCATTTTTTTGCCTGCTCATCGACCTGCGGCTTTTCACCCGGCAGGTAGATGTCGACAAACTCGTTTGTAATGGTGTTGCGTGCTACGTTGAACCACTTGCGACAGCCAAATACGTGAAACCAGCGCTCAAGGTGAAGACCGCGTTTGTTGGTACGGCTAAAAAGGTAACCAGCCCAGGCCTGACTTTCCTCTGCTTCGACCGGGGTCGGCCGAATCAAGTTGGCTTCTCCTCCGTAGGAATACTCAGTCAATTCTCTTTTGCCGCAGTATGGACACTCTATCTGAAACATTCTCTGCGCCTCCTAATGCGCAACGGATGAAGCGGCACCTTCATCGACAAGGACTCCGGTGTTAAAACGTGACAAGGCAAAGGGTGCAGCAAGATCGGGAACCGTATCTTTGGCCATCATTTCAGCCATCAGTAATCCACCGATTGGCGATGTCTTGAACCCACCCGTTCCCCAGCCGCCGTCTATATACATATTCCTGACCGGCGTTTTCGAAATAATCGGGGAACGATCTGGCGTCAAATCCACCATGCCTGCCCACTGGCGCATGATTCGCAAGCGGGAATAGTTTGGAAACAGCTCCTTGATCGCTGTCATCATGGTTTCGATTTCATCAAAACCGCCTTGATTGCTATAGGCAACATAGGGATCAGTACCGCCACCAATCACCAACTCGCCCTTGTCGGATTGGCTGACATAAGCATGAATTGACGCAGAAATAACAGCGGATTTCAGCACAGGTTTCAGAGGTTCGGTCACCAGGGCTTGCAGCGGGACAGTCTCAATCGGCAACCGGAAGCCTGCCATATCAGCGAGATGAGTTGAGTGACCGGAAACTGCCAGGCCAACAGTATCGGTTTCGATTCGACCCCTGGTTGTGTGCACTGATCTAACCTGGCCGTTATTTATTTCAAAACCGGTGACCTCGCAATTCTGAATAATATCAACGCCAAGTTCGGTGGCACATCGTGCATAACCCCAGGCCATAGCATCGTGCCGGGCAATCGCACCACGCCGTTGCAAAAGTGCACCCATAACAGGAAAACGACAGTTCAGATTGATGTCGGGTAGCCATTCCCTGACCTGCCCGGGTGATAGCAGTTCCGCATCAGCGCCAAACATATTGATCGCATGGGCGCGACGACCGATTTCCTGCATATCGCTGACCGAGTGCGCCAGATGCAACAGGCCGCGTTGGGAGAACATGACGTTATAGTTCAACTTCTGCGACATGGACTCCCACATCTTAATAGACGCGTCATAAAGTTTGACCGAGTCCTGCTGGAGATAATTGGAACGCACCATGGCCGTGTTACGGCCCGTGTTTCCGCCACCGATCCAGCCTTTCTCGATCACCGCGACATTGGTGATGCCAAATTCCCTGGCCAGGTGGTATGCTGCAGACAGACCGTGTCCTCCCCCACCAACAATCACAGCCTGATATTTTGATTCAGGTTCTACAGACCGGAACTGCTGTGACCAGTTTTTGTGCCCTGAAAACGCGTTACGAAGCAGGGAGGCGGCAGAAAAATGATGCGTCATCTATATTTCTTCACAACCAGAGATTTTTACGAAGATGCGTTTCAGAAAATCATGAAACTCGGTATTTTCTAGAGTATCGATCGGAATATAGTGATGTCGGCGGCCGAAAAATTGAATGTCACGGTCATTGTGTAGAACGATTTGTCTCAAACCGGAAATAGTGCAGCCTGGCGTCAGAAGCTGACTTTTCGAGCTAATCCTTGTTGCTCTAGATATTCGATCAATGCCAAAGTGATGGTCTTAACTTGTTTTTTCTACCCAGCTAGTGCCTGCTCACTAACTCTATGATCATGATTCCGAATCATGACTCCGGTCCTGCAATGTGCATACTGGAATCGACTACGTTGCTGCCAGGTACGACTCTGGTCAATGGGATTTGAGGGTCTGCTTTTCCATCTTGACTTCGACTCCTGAGCCCTATCTGGATTGATGGATACTGGTAAGAGTTTCGTACAAAATACCTGATTGAATCGGGTTAGTTTTTCATCACCACCGGAATTTAGGATTCCGGTACGAGCCAGACTCCGGCTGGTAACAAATCTCGTAAGAGTGAGATTGATCAGGTGAGGCACACCCGCGTATTTCGTGGTGTTCCCGACTTGACGACGTAATCTCATAATCCATTGGTCGGAGACCTGCGCGGCCCGGTTAAGTCCTCCCGGGCCACCATTTTTTCGTTGCCTTTCAATCACTTACCCCGGATTTCGGCGAGGGATCCGTGGACTAGTAGCCCAGGAGTCGCCACTAACTAAGCGACCTTCAGCTGCTTCCTTCTGACAAAATTCTCTGCTCCCAATAAGTTATTTCCCAATCCATGGCGGAATCCTTAGGCGGGCATTTCCCGACGTAAATCACCCTATTGCCGAGTCTATAGTTTGTATGGATTCTAACGTCGTACCAATAATCGTGTAAGTTCCGTGTTTGAAATTATTAAGTGGCCGCTAAGGCCAGTGTGAACAACAAGGCAATGATTACTGCAATCGATGCTATGTCAATGGACCTGAAACGACTGAAAGGCTCCTCTGAACCGATCAGAGACTGACTGGCAGGGATACTACGGGTATCTCGAATGACTGCTCATGCTAAGTAAGCTGTCGGCCGGGCACTCGAACGGTAATAGACCTGAAGGTGCCCGAAGCCGTCATTCAGACATTTAAATGCCTGATGTCCGGGAACGTTAAAATCAATCGGCAAAGGTGTTTGCTTTCGTTCCACATGACGTACACAGCTTCATGCAATGCCTCTTCGGAACGCTGCTCTTGTGGCCGCTCCGCTAAACCGGAGGCCCGAGATACTCCTGCGGAATGGCGTCGGCCTTAAGCCGAATACGTGGGTTTCCAGTCCTCACCCCAAATTTCCTGCCACAAAAAGGGCCTCGTTGAATTGCCCTTCACGGTCCCTCCTTCCCACAGATTCCATTTAGGGTTTGAGTGTGTTTCAAAAAAAACATCCAGGCGAGCTATGAGGGCCTTCAATTCATCCTTATGCTCAGCCCTGCCTATAACGTTCTGCCTTTCACCGGGATCGTCGTGAAGATCGTATAATTCATCTGTAAAATCGTAGGATGTGGGGCCGAAGCGTCGCATCAGCAACCATTTTTCAGTGCGAATTGCGCGCGTTTCCTCTTGTTCCATGAAAACCGCATCGCCCCATTGAAATTGCTCAGATTCAACAAGCGGTCGCATGCTTCGACTGTGCATCGGCTCGAACGCGGGTAACGGTAGGTCGGCGTAGTCCAAGATTGTCGCAAAAATGTCCGTCGTCCCGACCAGTGATTGCCGGACCTTTCCCGGCTGTCGTTTGCCGGGCGGACGGATGATCAACGGTATGTTGTTGGCTTCCCTGTGCATGTTGGAGGGCCAGGTGTCTTCGCCATGCCCCCAGAAGCCGTGCTGGCCTAATGACATCCCGTGATCCGAGGTGTAAATCACCAGGGTATTGTCCGACATTTGCCGATCGTCCAGGG
>JAAETJ010000738.1 GCA_024228495.1 bacterium
GGTCCCTAAGAGAACAGGAACCCCAGAAGAAGTCATTCTTTGTGGGCTGGCTTTTTCGTATTCACTCCTCCAAGGTGGTCCAAACCACAGTCTGGCTGATTACTTTTATCAGCTGGTCGTATTCGGAGATAAGGTCGTATTCGGAGATAAGATATTCCGCTTTATAAGGGTCACGGCGAGCATAGAAAAATTTGGGCGTGCAGTCAAAATTGAAGGGCGGATTAGATGTCACATCAGTGCCGGATAATAGGGCAGATCAGAGGTCGCCCATTTTGACTGCACGCCTTATCTTGACCGGCCCCCGTATCCCATCTCGCTGTCCAATATGTAAACATAAGAGACTTAGGGGGTCCGCGTGGTAGACAAAAGGAATATCCTTTCTACTCGCAGTGGACAAAAGAAATATCCTCTCTTCTTGCCTTAGGCGCAATAAGTACCGCGCAGGCGACAACTGGGACACGGCGGCCGGTCTTTAAATGAAAGAGCACAATGAGGTGCAGTGCCTTAGCCAGGAAGGGGGGGGGACTTTAAGCTTGTGGGATTCAATCAAACCACCGGTTTGGTCTCGCCGCTTCATCGCCAAATTGTCTGAATCCAGTTTGGCTGGGTGGGCTGCGGTCCTTGGCTTCGCTGCGCTCACCCTCGGACCGTTCGGGCTCGCTACGCGAGCCCTCACAGCCCACCCGCCAAA
>JAAETJ010000739.1 GCA_024228495.1 bacterium
AAAAACGCTACTGGGGTCGCAGATTTTGGGGCAGGGGGTATTTCAGTACCACAAGCGGCAAAATTACAGAAGAAACCATACTTCAGTATATTGAGAAGCACTCAGAAAAACCTACCGACAACAGTCGGTAGTGGTTTAGTAAGGGCTCTGTTTAAGGGCTCTGTTTTTCTTTCAAGAACCACAATCTCACGTTTGTAAGCCTTGGCGAACTCTGCGGCTTGTGCCAGACGTTGATCCCAGATATCATTAAATATGGCCCGCTAGACATCCAGAAGCTTCCTGCCCGGCGTGAGAGTTTCCAGTAACTGTGCAAATTCTCCCACTATCTGATCCCGTCGAATGGATTTACGGTAGTGTTCACAGTCCTTGTTGAAGCACATGTAATATGGGTGCTTTTGACCTGAACGGCTAGTAGACCAGCAAGAGGTCAACAGCTTTCCGCAACATCCGCAGGAAATGCTTCTCCGTAAGGGAAAGTCCGCATTGATATCGGCACGGACAGGCATCTTTGCCCCGTCCCGTAGCCGTTGCTGAACGCTCTATTGAGGTTAACGGACTTGGTGAATGCGGCCATGAAAGCTCAGAAAATACTGCGCAAAATTCTTAGAACTTTTTCCAGTCTATCATATATCCCAACAAATCTGGTTTCGAAAGGACTAGTCCTTTGGGTGAGGGGCGTGGGGGGCAAAACCCCTCATTTTAATCACGCAGCAATTCTGTGATACCTGTTTTTGAGCGGGTGCGTTCATCGACGCGTTTGACGATGACGGCGCAATAGAGCGAGGGCACAGGCTTGCCATCTTCGCGTGGCTTGCCGGGCAGAGCGCCAGAAACAACCACGGAATAGGGAGGCACTTTACCCATGTGAATTTCGCCGGTTTCGCGATCGACAATGCGGGTAGACTGGCTGATAAACACACCCATGGAAAGCACGGACCCTTCGCCAACAATCACCCCTTCTGCAACCTCGGCGCGTGCGCCAATAAAGCAATTATCTTCGATAATGGTGGGGGAAGCCTGCATGGGCTCTAGCACGCCGCCAATACCAGCACCGCCTGAAATATGTACGTTTTTACCGATCTGGGCGCATGAGCCGACGGTTGACCACGCATCCACCATGGTGCCCTCATCAACATAGGCGCCAAGGTTCAAGAAGCACGGCATCAAAACAGCGGTGGGCGCGACATAGGCAGATTTGCGCACGATGCAATGAGGTACCGCGCGAAAGCCAGCTTCGCGAAATTGCTCTTCTCCCCAGCCATCAAATTTGCTTGGTACCTTGTCCCACCAGGTCGAGCCACCGGGACCGCCTGAAATGGCTTGCATATCATTGAGACGGAAGGACAAGAGAACACCCTTCTTGGCCCACTGATTGACCTTCCATTCGAGCGTCTTGATAGGTTCTGCGACCCGCAGCTTGCCGCTATCGAGCAGGTTCAGCGTTTCCTCAACGGCCTCGCGCACTTCGCCTCTGGTATCGAAACCGATATCTCCGGGACTGTCGAAAGTCGCTTCGATGGTTTTTTCAAGATCAGCATATTGGGTGGAGCTCATGAGCTGTTCACATCCTTTGTTCGTTGTGCAAATTGATTTGCAGCGAACAATAGAGCAAGTCGAGAAAAGGGGAAACTAGTTTTGTGCAATAATGTCCTCGCTGGCCACTCTTCTCTCCGCGAGGCTTGGTATCTTGACAGACAGTTTTGGGGACTTGTCCTCAAAACCCATCCCACAATGGTTTCCAAAGGCTAGCCTTTGTTGCTAGCCGCATTGGTTGCCGCGCGGCGAGCGTATTAATAAACCGCCCCCTCAATTGAGAAGAGACGCTGATTTGTTGGCTAAAGTTCTTTTTTCGAGAAATACCAGTCGGTGCTCTCAAAGCCTTCACGCATGCGGGCATCGGCGGCCCGTGTGGTTGCTGGTGGCGGCCGTCAAACTTTTTCGGGGCACTGTTTTTAACCCGCATATTTATCGAGGACTCATCGTGAGGCATCTTGCATGGAGCCGCCCAACAGCCTTAATGATCCCCGGCATCAAGACAAAGCATCACAGGGCGGCCGCCTTCGATGGCGTAGGCGGGCAGGTTGGAATTGCTGGCGCAGATTTTACCATCTTTCGTAAAGGTCAGATCGCGCAAAAAGGTAACGCGGGTGGGGGACGGGTAGCTGGTGAATGTTTTCGATTTGGGATCAAAGCGCAAGATACGATCCGACTGGTTAGTAGTGATCCAGATATGGCCGGTGTCCGGGTGCACATTGAGCGCATAAGGGATCTCATATTCGCCGGACGCCAGCAATGGCAGTTTAAACGTCGTGAAAACTTCGGTCTTGGTATCAAATTGCATCAAGCCACCCTCGTTGAAGGCGGGGATCCACAATTTCCCCTCCTTGTCAAAGCGCAGACGGCGT
Organism: bacterium; assembly: GCA_024228495.1. Taxonomy (GTDB): domain Bacteria; phylum Pseudomonadota; class Alphaproteobacteria; order Rhizobiales; family JAKIUO01; genus JAKIUO01. The sequence goes on from JAAETJ010000739.1 coordinate 2,406, forward strand.
GGGCCGCTCATGGGACTATCATATTCGGTGACCTCGAAGGTCTTTGGATCAACCACGCCGATTTTCCCGGCATAGAGTTTTGAATACCAGATCTCACCGGTATGCGGGTGTATATCAATACCGTAAGGGAAGTTCAGAATCTTGCGCCCAAGACCAGTGTACCAATGGTGGGACATCCAGATATGGGTGTTTTGCTGGGGAAACCACGAGGCGATTTTGAGGACCGTTGGGAACAGGGCATCTGTCAACCAGCGAAAAAAGCCATTGGAGGGCAGGTCGATCAGCGAGAATTTTGCCGTTTTGGGGTCAAAGCGCCCGATCTGATTGGAGGCAGGGACAGTAAACCATAAAATGCCATGCTTGTCACGGCGGATGGTGTGGGGGTATAGCGCGTCACCGCCGATTTCATAGGTCTTGAATTTTTTGGTTTCAATATTGAAGCTTAGCAAGGTGGAAGACAAAGAGCCGGTGATCCAGAACGTCTTGTTGTCATCTTCAACCAGCGAGTGGGGGCCATGCTTTCCGGTAAAAATGCCGATAGGTAGTTGCGCTCCGGAATAGAGCCCGCCCAACGGCAAATCAATGTCTGGCATCTGGTGACGGATGGTTTTGCCGGTTTTGCGGTCCAGCTCCCATATTACGTCATGGCCCTGATCGACCCCGTAAAGACGACCATCGCTGCCGACCTCGGTGTCGTGAATAAACGAATTGCCATCGCCGACCTGCCATTCTTCGATTTTTGTGCTGTCAAGCGCCGGGCTGACAATATGGGACTGTTTACCGGTCACAGGTTTGCCGTCAAAGCCTTTGGCCAACACCTTTTTGAAAGTCTGTTTGTCCCAGGGGGTGATGACTGAAAAATAGCCTTCCATGCGTTTGATGATCTCGTCCCATTCTTCTTCATCGCGGGGCTGGCGGGTGATTTCATTGCCGATCTGATGGCAATAATGACACTGGCTGATAAAGGTCGCCTGGCGTGCCTTGTCGTGCCATTTGAGCTTGGTGACATGGGCGGACGCGCTGAGGCTGTCTGAGATTTGTTCGGGCGTGCGCAAAGGCTGTATTATCAGGGACAGTTTGATCTGGCTGCTAGCGCCAAGCTCGAGTATTTTTGTCAGATCAGCAAGGTGGGGTGCTCGTACTCGCAATGAGAGCTGACCGTCAGAACGGGTTGATAGGGCAAAGCGTCCGATCTTGTCACTATAAACGGTGATTTTGCTATTGTTTTTTTCATCAATCAGGCTGACCATCGCGCCTGCTACTGGTGCACCTGCTGGTGTCGCAACCGTGCCAAACAGGGTCGCGGCCATCAGTGGGCTGTCTGGTGCCAGCGTGAGCGCCATAAGCGCTGCCAGCATTATTTGTGAAAACTGTCTCATAAGTTCCAAACGCAAAACGAAGTTTCAAATGGTTTTTCTATCACCAATTCACAATCAAATTATTTAATCCTTTTATGCGTAATTGTCACGAAAAAACAAGGGTGTATCAAGCCAGAATGACCAACCATCTTCAACAGGATGCTTGAGGAATGGTTGATTATCTTAGAATTGGTCTAAAACCTCCGTTTTTGTATGTTTCAAAGGTTTAATGTTTTATCATTGGATGAAGACCAGTTCCAGATGGCTATCTGGAACTGGTCGGCGCTCGTAAAGCCGCCTTCGTCTTAGGAAATAATCCGTGTCTGAACAGGGTTTGCGAGTGTCAGATACGCGCCCCTCAACAGATGAAATCGCTGGAAGAAAAACTGCGCGTCGAGCTGTTTGATCGCTCGGGGTGGCGCCCGACGGTTAATGCTAAAGGGTGTTCATTTCTAAAAAAGGCCATTGAGCTGATCGACCTCTATGAGGAGCTGATCGAGGATGTGTCCAACTTTGATGAACTAATTGGAGCGCTACATATCGGTGCGGTCAATACGATCATGTCTGGCACTTTACCTGATGCTCTGCTGACCCTTCGCGCATAACATCCAGGTCTTGAA
>JAAETJ010000740.1 GCA_024228495.1 bacterium
CGCCTTCTTTAGTAAGGTCTGGAGTGATCTGAGCAACTTCCGCGGTGGCTATGACCTGTGGGAGGCCTACGCCTTCTTGCCACGGGCACAACGTCCAAAGAAATAAGCTGTTTATAGGTATCTGTTGGCAGGGCGACCGATGGCGTCGCCCTGCCATTTAAAGTTGATGCAGTAAATAAAAATGTCTTCTGAAATGATGCAGGAAATTTTGCGTCGGGGAGGGCAGGGGATTGCATCGTTCTCGTGGCTTAACTATGAACGTTTGAGCGATGGGTAAACAGTGAAAGGGCGGTGACAGATGAATAATGAAACGCGAGTACCGGCGGCGGATGCGCTGGATAGCTTTATTGGCGCTATTGGCCGGGTGGTGAGCTGGGCTAATGTCATTCTTGTTGGTGTCATCATCCTCCAGGTGGTTTTGCGCTACGGTTTCGGAAGCGGACTGGTGGTGCTGGAGGAGTTGCAGTGGCATCTCTATGCCGTGGCTGTAATGTTCGGCATCAGCTATGCGTTGAC
>JAAETJ010000741.1 GCA_024228495.1 bacterium
AATCTGACAACCATAGATGCAACGTCGATATCGTCGTTCGTAGCGTCAGATATATCCGCTATCAGCGGTAAATCCAGAAACAACAGTGACGCCATGAATGGCAGCGCGTGATTAAAGGCGGGCTGTAATTTTTAATCAACGAGAGCTATATTTTTACGCGTCATCATATTTTTTTCACCAGATGTAAAGTGCTGGACAACTGTAGTGTAGGCGGGATTTTGGGGCTCGGTTGAAGCTCCATCCAGACGGACCAACGAAATGTGCCACTAAGAGACGTACAAAAACCTGCGCCGAACCGAAGAAAATTTCAAGTTTCCTGTGCTTGTGCTCTCCACACAGCATCAATATCTGCTGGGGTATCAATGTCGCGGTGAACAGCAGAGCTGTTAATTTGAACCTCAATCACCTCATCACCATGAGAGGCAATCACCTGCCTCGCTCCTTTATCGCCTTTGAGCGACCGTAGTTTCGAAAATAACCAGCGCGGCAGCAGGACGGGATTACCTCTATTGCCGCCTGACACTGGTACACAGATCTTGCGGCAACCGGTTTCCTCAAAACGATTGATTAAAGCATTAACGACCTCGACTGGTACATCAGGCATATCCCCCAATAGGATTACCGCGCCTGCAAGATTATCATCCAGCCCGGCGAGCCCGGCCTGCAGAGATGTACTCATCCCTTGGGAAAAATTCGGATTATTATTGAAAGAAATCTGCAGACCGCGAAGCGCCTTTTCGATAAGCTCAGACTCATGGCCGGTCACCACCGTTACATTAGCCGTCCTACCGGCCAACGCCATTTCGGCCACATGTCTGATCATGGGTTTCCCTCCAGACTCCAGCAGAAGTTTATTGACATTTTCCATTCGAGCGGACATTCCGGCAGCAAGAATGACAATGGCGACATTATTTGCTGATTTCATACCAAATTTCCTAAGTCGAACTGTATGAAGATATTACTTTCAATGGCTTGAGGATTAGATATTAGTATGGTTGTTGCCAGCTCGCAAAGCAACCTTGGTGCTGATGAGAAGGGCACCACAGCTACTGCTGCAATAATTAAATCTGAACCCATCTCTTCAACGCAGATTTTCCGTTCCCAACAGCAATGATTTCAGCAAGGATGGATAAGGCAATATGCGCAGGCGACCGGCCGCCAATATCCAAACCGACAGGTGCATAAATGCGCTCAAGATCGTGCTTGGAAAAACCATTCCTGGCAAATCGATCAAGACGTTTTCGATTATTTTTTTTCCCTCCCAAGGCACCGATATAAAAGGCTTGCGAACGCAACGCCGCCATAATGGCTGGATCGTCGAGATCTGGATCATGGGCCAGCGCCACAACCGCCGTGCGCTGATCCAAAGGATAATCTTCAAATAGTTTTAAAGGGTGTTCTTTCAGCAATGTCACGCTCTGTACGCGGTCATCTCTCGTGAACAAGGGACGCGGATCTACCAGTATGATCTCGAACCCGATGGTGCCGGCCATCGCTATTAGAGCTTGGGCAATATGAACGGCTCCAATGATGACGATCTTACGCGGTGGTGCGTAAGTTCGGCTAAAAAAGCGATCGTCACCAGAAAAAATCACTTCACTTGAATCAGATGACAGATATTGGTGTGCTTTGGCAAGCGGCTCTGCCGCTAGGTTCAGGGCCCCATCAATTCTCTCGTCGAGGATCAGGCAGGCGTCGCCAGAGGCAAGATCGACAACCCGATTGATGGGCTGTTCATTGATCAACCGTTTCAATTCCTCGCGAGTTGGAGCCGGTTCTACAAATACCTTGATACTGCCGCCGCAGGTGAGTTTAACCTCGCGTGCCTGCTCGTTGGTCACGCCATATTCGATCAGGCGGGCGTTTCCCATTTCAATGATATCGATGGCTTCGGAGACCACAAAACTCTCGATGCATCCCCCCGATACCGAGCCGGCAAAACTGCCGCGCTCGTTGATGGCCATTTGACTTCCCACCGGGAGCGGGGACGAGCCCCAGGTAGCGATCACTGTTGCGAATGCTACCTGATGCCCCTCATCCATCCACGCGAGTGTCTTGCTGAGGATCTCATCCATATAAATGCTGCCTTGTTTCCCGTCTTGTTTTTATCGATCGGAGTTATACCATCGCCCAAGCTTCTCGCATCACGCGCTTGGTGTTGGCAATGACCAGAGCCGAGGATTCCTCCGCCAGAAGCGGACGCACTTCGGCGCTGACGATGGGCCGTTTTTCAGGGCTCAGCAAATCATGCTCAAGCAGGACGCGGAAATAGTCACGCAGACCTTCGGTATCAATATCGCCGCCCGGCACACCAAAACGTGGCTGCAGATCGCCGTGGAGAAAGTGGTCCTTGGTTTTCACGCAATTGCCGATATGGAAATGAGTGAAAAAATCTTTGATCAGAGGAATGGCATCAGCTGGGTCTTCCCTCAGAAGAGGGAAATGCGAAAGATCAGACAATACACCATAATTGTCGTGCGCCTCAGCCAGCGGTAGGGAAACAGCGCGGGCATCCTTGAATGGGCCAATCAGCGATTCCTTGTCGACATCATGATCGAAAATTTTCAAGGTGACGATCATGTCGCCATTCTGTTTGGTGTAGTCACATATCTCGTGCATGAACTCAAGAAACCACTTGGTGGCCTCTTCGCGCTTTTCAGGTCCTGGATCTTTACCCGACATAACCCGTAAATAGCCCGCATTCAGCTGATAGGCTTCATCGACACATTTCTTGACGATATTGAGAACCCTTTTGCGCTCGGTGGCATTGAAATGATGGGGATTGAGCTTTTGCGGCAAGACGGTTGGCTGGGTCGCATACGCGACTTCCATGTGTGAGACTTCGAGCAATTTGCGCGCTTTGTCCCGTTCGCGGGTATCTTTCACCGGCCCGATTTCAACGACGTGCCAGAAATCATCCTCACATATTTTTTCCAGTGTTTTGACGTAATCTCGTCCCTGCAAGACTTCCGGATAGGCTTTGAAATGCACCAGTCCGGGTTTCATATACGCATAAAGTGAATCTTTCATAGCTCTTCCTGTCTATTTCTTTTCGCTTCTTAAAAAATCGAAATCGCAGCCGTCTTCGGCCTGCAATACGGTGTCGTAGTAGAGTTTTTGATAGCCCCGTTTTGGTTGCTCGACGGATGGTTTTTTGTTCAGCGTAGCCCGGCGCTCGGCAAGCTCATCCTCGTCAACCAGTAGATCAATCCGCCGTTTCTTGACGCTGACCGAGATGCGGTCGCCATTTTGTACGAGGGCAAGAGGTCCCCCCGAGGCGGCGTCGGGAGAGATGTGCAGAACGATGGTCCCAAATGCAGTGCCGCTCATACGGGCATCTGATATGCGTACCATGTCCTTGATCCCGGCTCGCGCCAGCTTTTTGGGAATTGGCAGGTAGCCAGATTCAGGCATGCCGGACGGGCTTTTGGGACCGGCGTTCTGCAAGACGATGAAATCGTCCGACGTCACATCCAGATCCGGATCATCGATACGGTTGGAAAGATCATCGAGCGATGAAAAGACAACCGCCCGCCCTTCTTTTTCAAACAGGTTCTTATCGGCAGCCGAACGTTTCAGAATAGCTCCTTTGGGAGCCAATGATCCAAACAGCGCCACAAGCCCACCAACAGGCTCAATCGGCTTGTCATGGCGGGCGATCACCTTGGTGTTGATCCAGCCGTCCCGCTCAGCCGCAATGCGCTCGCCCAGTGTCTCCCCGGTGATGGTCATACAGTCAAGGTGGAGGAGGGGTTCAAGCTCGCGCAACACAGCCGACATGGCTCCGGCGGCAAAAAAGTCTTCCATATAGTGATCACCGGTTGGTTTCAGATTGACCAGCACTGGCGTGTTGTCGGAAATTTCGTTCATACGACCCAGTGACACCTCCAGCCCCAAACGTCCCGCGATGGCAGAGAGATGCACGATGGCATTGGTCGAACCACCAAGGGCCAGCAAAACGCGCATGGCATTTTCAATCGACTTTTGGGTAATGATTTTCGAGGGTGTCAGGTCCGTTTCTATCAGTTCAACAGCGCGTCGGCCCGTAGCTTCCGCGGCCCGCAAACGGTCTGCCTGCACGGCAGGAATGGCTGCTGTCCCCGGTAAGATCATGCCCAGCGTTTCGGAGATACAGGCCATGGTAGAGGCGGTGCCCATTACTGAACAGGTTCCGGCTGTTGTCGCTAGCCCGCCTTCAATGGTCTGAATTTCTTCGCTCGAGATCTCCCCGGCCCGGTATTTACCCCAAAAACGGCGACAATCGGTGCAGGCTCCAAGGCGCTCTTCCTTGTATTGGCTGGTCATCATCGGTCCAGCGACCACCTGAATTGCCGGACGACCTGCTGAGGCAGCCCCCATCAACTGAGCTGGCACGGTCTTGTCGCAGCCTCCCATCAGCACCACAGAGTCCATGGGCTGCGAGCGGATCATCTCCTCGGTGTCCATGGACATCAGATTGCGATAAAAAAGGCTGGTGGGATTGAGGAAAACTTCCCCCAATGAGATCGTCGGGAATTCCAAAGGTAATCCACCAGCCGCGGTGACGCCGCGCTTGATGGCTTCAAGCATTTCGGGAAAATGGCGATGGCAATTATTGAAACCGCTTGGGGTGTAGGCGATCCCGACAATGGGCTGCGACAGCATTTCACTTGAATACCCCATGGATTTGGCAAATGACCGCCGCAGATAGACTGAAAAGCCGGAGTCACCATAATTGGTCAAGCCGATTTCAAGTCCGGTTTTTTTCTTTTTTTCGCTCATGTGTTTATAGCTTCACCTTGATATATTTCGCAACCAGATAGTCTTTAATACCGAGTGATCCGCCTTCACGACCCATGCCACTTTCCTTGATGCCGCCAAAGGGAGCTTCGGCTGTTGCCAGCAACATCTCATTGACCCCGACCATGCCGACTTCCAGTTCTTCTGCGGCGATGTTGGCGGTCTTCAGGGAAGAGGTGAATACATATCCAGCCAACCCAAATGGCAAACTATTGGCTCGTTCCATGACATCATCAAAATCAGTAAACGTCGTGATAGGGGCGACCGGTGCAAACGGCTCTTCAATCATGATACGGGCTTCATCTCTGACATGCCCCAGTACTGTTGGCTGGAGAAAATAACCATTGTCCATGCCGTCTGGTTGCTTACCGCCCGCCAGCAATTCCGCCCCTTTTTCAATGGCATTGTCAATCAATGACAGGGCTGTGTCGAGGCCACGCCTGTTGGCCAGAGGTCCCATCTGCACGCCTTCATCCATCCCCCTGCCAACTTTCAGATTATTGGCGATCCGGACGAACTCCTCAGCAAATTTCTCATAGCAGGATTCATGCACATAAAACCGGCTCGGTGAGATACAGACTTGCCCGCAATTGCGAAATTTTGTAGCTGCACATGCACGTGCCAGCTGGTGAACGGTGCATGGCCATATCGGTAGCTGTTGCCGTCGGCGAACAAACAGCGGATGAATTGGTGAATAGGCTTGTCCCGAAAATCAAGTCTTTAAAGGTCGCCCCTTATACGGATTCGTCTGCCGAAATGGGGCCAGTTGTAACCAAAGATGCGAAAGAGCGCATAGAAAGCTATATTCAATCCGGCATAGACCAGGGAGCGCAGCTGGTTGTTGATGGCCGAGGAATCAATTTGCAAGGATATGAAAATGGCTATTTTCTTGGCGGGACCCTTTTTGACCACGTAACCACAGATATGGACATCTACACGGATGAGATATTCGGGCCAGTTCTTGCTGTTGTGAGAGCCGATGAATATGAGAGTGCGCTTAAGATGGTCAATGAGCACGAATATGGTAACGGCACCGCGATATTTACACGTGATGGCGATGCCGCACGTGATTTTACTTAACGCGTGCAGGCCGGCATGGTTGGTGTGAATGTACCGATACCGGTGCCTGTTGCCTATCATAGCTTTGGAGGCTGGAAGCGGTCTCTTTTTGGAGATCATCATATTCACGGTATGGAAGGTGTGCGTTTTTATACCAAACTGAAAACAGTTACTTCGCGCTGGCCGTCGGGCATCAAGGAGGGTGCTCAGTTCCACTTCAAGGCCGGCAAAGATCGTTAGGGTCAGGACCTATTAATTATGTCAATTCTGTTAGTTCAGGACGGCTCGAATACTGGTGAAATAGCGCAAGAACAGGCTTGTTGCCTTTTCGAGCATATATTACTTGTAGGCGGGCCGTCCTGAACTCGTTTTCACACAGGCTCTCTGCCTAGCGGAAGTCGCAGGTATGGGCCCTTCCAAACCTCTTCACGTCCGAGTCGGGTCATTAGTTAGCCTACACAACTTCAGACATTCACAGTGATTATGACGAGTTGCTCTATACCAATTTGAAGAGTTCCGGTCTCCACGGTTGAGAGAGTCCTGAACCCGGAACCAGAGAACTAGCTGAGATGAGATGGCCACCGTCAGCGTACGATTTTACCTGTCTCGGTTTTAGGGGGGCGCTAACTGGCCCATAAATAAGCGGTATCTGGTCCTACTGGATAATACAAGTATTAGATATGGTTTGTAGTACCAAATAACATTTCGATTTGAAAAATTAAATATTCAATTTCGATAATACTAGGAGTTAATCATGGCACATTCATTTTTGCTTGCAGTTGATGGTAGTGAAGGCAGCCATAAAGCCGTGGAGTTTGCAATTGATCAGGCCAAACGTAGCGAGGCGGAAATCATCCTTGCCTATGTTATCGAGTGGTCACCCTATGCATTCAACACACCGGAGGAAAATGAGAATAGGCACAAACGACGTGAAGAGGAGTTGGAGCAGGCCAAAAAAGTAATCGTGTCACCAGTCGCGGCAGAATTAAGAGAGGCGGGGCTGACCGTAAAAACTGAGGTTCAGCATGGAAATCCAGGCAAGACACTGATTGATATCGCAAAGTCTAACAACGTCTCGCAAATGTTTATCGGTCGTCATGGGGAATCGGGCATCAAGACTTTGTTGTTTGGGTCCATTGCCGCCAACCTCATACAAAGCTCACCGATCCCTGTGACTGTGGTTCCATAAGAAATGCCAGAGCTCAAATCGTTGTTTCGCAAACCGAAGGGAGAAACCAATGAAACGCCTCTATCTCACGCTTGCCGTCTGGTTGATTTTTACGCTGCCGGCGATGGCGGGCATTGATGAAAGCATTAATGCCATTACCAAACCAATCGCCGATATTATTGTAAATTTTGTCTTTTTCAAAGTCCCGATATTTGGAGCTCAGCTCCCCTTAGTGGTGTTATGGTTGGTTATTGGTGCAGTATTTTTTACGATCTATATGGGATTCGTGAACATACGTGGTTTCAAGCACGCCATCGAGCTCGTGCGAGGCGATTATGCCAACCCGGATGATAAGGGCGAAGTTTCACATTTTCAGGCATTGGCAACTGCGGTGTCAGGAACAGTTGGCATCGGTAATATTGGCGGTGTCGCCGTTGCGGTGACGGTTGGAGGACCCGGAGCTACATTCTGGTTGATTGTTGCAGGTTTTCTGGGCATGTCGACTAAGTTTGTAGAATGTACATTGGGAGTCAAATACCGTACCGAAAACCCGGATGGATCCGTATCAGGCGGGCCCATGTACTATCTCTCCAAAGGGTTCGCCGAGCGGGGGATGGCGGGCTTTGGCAATGTTATAGGAACTTTTTATGCCATTGGTATCTTCATTGGAGCGCTTGGCATCGGCAATATGTTCCAGTCCAATCAGGCTTATGTGCAACTCAACAATGTTGCTGGCGGCTCCCTTGATGGTTTTGGATGGCTGGTCGGCTTGATCATGGCGGCAGTTGTATTCTCCGTCATTATCGGCGGCATCAAATCAATTGCCCGGGTAACCGAGAAAATTGTACCGTTCATGGCGGTTTTCTATTGTGTTTTTGCACTGATTGTAATCTTCATGAATTTTAGCTCTATTCCTGAAGCTGTCGGCAATATTTTCACCGGTGCTATGACAGGAGAAGGTGTTGCTGGTGGAGCGATTGGTGCCTTGATCATTGGCTTCCAGCGCGCTGTGTTCTCGAATGAAGCGGGTATTGGCTCTGCGTCTATCGCTCATTCGGCGGTGCGCACAAACGAGCCAGTTACAGAGGGCTATGTGTCCTTGCTGGAGCCCTTCATCGACACCATCATTATCTGTACCATCACCGCACTGGTGATCGGCACCTCACAAGTTGCAGATCCAAATTTTGCGGGTAATGCCAAAGGCATCGCCATGACGTCGGCAGCCTTCGAACGCCAGCTTTCATGGTTCCCGATTCCGCTCGCCTTTGCAGGTGTACTGTTCGCCTTCTCGACAATGATCTCCTGGTCCTATTATGGACTAAAAGGCTGGACCTATCTGTTTGGGGAAGGTGATTTTGGCCAGACCATCTACAAACTCATCTTCTGCGCTTTCGTGGCATTGGGATGCATCGTTCAACTCGGCCCAATCCTCGATATTTCAGACGCTCTAGTGTTCTTGATCTGTGTTCCGAATATTCTGGGGCTCTACTTCCTTGCCCCGATCGTAAAACGCGAAATGGAATCCTATTTTGGCCGCATCAAGAGCGGTGAGATCAAGAAATATAAAAACGTCTAAATACATTTCGGGTCATGCTAGTGATCGAAATAAAATGTAATAAATAAACAGGGAGACAAAATAGTTGTCTCCCTGATTATTTGACCTGCCGATGATTTCTAGTTGGTCTCGATTTAATCTGTTTCCCCCAAAACTCTAGCACTTGCAACCCGCAGACGATCCATACATGGGGTCAATAGTGAGCCTTGCTCTTCGTCTCAAACCTTCCGCTTCACCCTTAATACCGGACCTTTATTTCCTCGCCAACCACTCCGACTGGTTGGGATAATCCACATGGCGCTCATACCCGCGAGTTGTCTTGCCACTGGCCAGTTTGAACTTTTTCGGCCCAACCCATCCTAGCCCCCGTATCAAATTCCCCAACCGTTTGGGATGATAGGCATGGAGGTGACCGCCTTTAATCTCGAGATGCTGTTCCGCTAGTTCCTGGGTGCTGATGCGATTAGTCCGACGAACGCTCAATGCACATAACCCGCGGTTTCGTCCCTTGGGGGTTTTCGAACGCCGACCTGATAGGCTGGCGCAGAACGAGAGCTTGCCCAATCGGCATCCGAAAACCTGAACAT
>JAAETJ010000742.1 GCA_024228495.1 bacterium
AGCTCCGCTGTAATATCATTGAATTAAAGATGTTTGGAGGAGCGCCGGGGGGCTGCTTTTCTAGGGCAAACTTTAAGAAAGCCGATCCTTCCGGGATCGGCTTTTTTGTGTGTGGTGAGCGAGGCCCGCTTTACAGACAACAGGGTATTTATTTCTGCTCCCCGGTGCTTGCCACGGAGCCCAAGGGCAAAATTGTCAGATTCGAACAAGTTGCTCTGGAGCCCCGGGCAAGCCCGGGAAGTGCTTAAACCTGGCTGTCGCATTCTTCTCTACATAAAGGCATCCCGTGCAGGGGCATCTTTGTGAGGCTCGTCATCAAATTCCAGCCCACGTTCTTTGGCCAGTAAAATCATCGCCCGCTCGGCTAATGCCGCAATGGTCAAGAGTGGATTGGCGCCAAGGGACGAGGGGATGATTGAGCCATCGACAATATAAAGCCCCTTATGGATCGCTGTTCCTTCCTTTTTGGATGGGTCGAATACTCGGCATTGATGGTCTACAACACCATTTTCAGCGCTGTCTGCCATGCGGCATCCGCCAAGCGGATGTACCGTGATGAGCTTGCCGCCAAGAATGGTGTCCCTGACGGGATTTTGCATATATTCGGCCCCCAATTTCTCGAATAGACGCGACAGGATTTTCTCGGCGCGGCCAAAAACCGGCTGATTGGCGACATCGGGCCATTCCAGAAGGGCACGATCACCTTTCATCTTGAGTTCGCCCGAAGCATCATCATGACCGACAATATAAAAACACTGGCTTGATGTGAGCACTCCTTTGTAAGCGCCATTGATAAGAATTTTCAGGGCACGCAGCGGTTTGCCGCGTAGCAGACTCTTTACCGGAGCCAGGGCCGCCATCAAGGTAATCATGGTGCCAGCCTGCAACTTGACCTGACTTTGTCGATTGTCTTCCTCCTGCAGGGAAATCATACCAATACAATTTGGTCCAACACGCTGTGCCGTTTTTGTACGGGGTGGATGACCAACCGCGATGCCATTGACGGTATCTGGCATATCGTGACCAAAGGCGAGATCGTCCCCATTTGCTGAAAAGCCTTTGCCAAGCTGCTGGGAGAGCGCCAGTCCTTGCTGCTTTGAGCGCATGAGGATTTCTGTTGTGCCAATGACCCCGGCGGACAGGATAATCATATCTGCTTTGATCGCTCCCTTGGCGTCTAACTTACCGCTTGCTTCTTCAAGCTGGTCGTAAAATATCCGCCAGTGATCGTTTTGCTTGCGCACGAATTTGACGTCCATATTGGTAAATAGCGAGGCGCCAAAATGCGTCGCGTCGGTCAGGTAGCTATTGGAAATGGTGGTTTTTGCCCCCACATTGCAACCCATCCAACAATCCCCGCATTGCGTACAAGCGCTTTGCATGACATTGGCTTTGTTGAATCCGGGCTTGTAATTGATGGTCGAGGGAATGAGTTCGGCGCTGACCCTGCCATTTTGCTGGTGATCATCCTCGATCTCCTTGGCGCATGTTTGCAAGCTCTTGAATTTTAGCAAATCGGCCCCGCCGGGACAGGGAGCAACATTGAGTATTTTTTCAGCTCTCTCAAATCCCTTGGATAAATGCTTGTCTCCTGCAATTTGGGTGGGCCAGCTTTGTTGTGCAAATACCCAGGGTTCCGGGCGAAAAGCCAGGCCTGCATTGATTAAGGAGCCGCCCCCAAGACCGCAAGCGGAGAGCACGTGCATTTGCTTGCCAAGTCGCAAATCAAAGAGCGCATTGTCCGGGCCAAGATTGACTATTCTTCCGGTCATGCGTGAGCGGTCCCATAAGCCCTTGACTGTATTGGAAAAATCGCCCGGACGCCATTGGCGTCCTTTTTCAAGCACACATATGCGTAATCCCATACGGGCCAGACGGCTGGCTGCGACACCGCCGCCATAGCCCGATCCAATGATCACCACGTCATAATGGTCTTGCAATTCGTTGGGGGAGGTCGTTAGGGAGCTCATTGGTTGATCATCCAGGTTAATGGCACGAGGGTCCGCGAAAGCGCATATTGTTCGTGAAGTACGATAGTTTCTTACTGATCAGAGCAGGAACCATGCCATCACAGAAAGTCTGCTTTGTATTGAGGAAGTGCCGGTTTGGATTAGGGGAAGTAGGTGTGTGGCGCGTTTTTTTCTAGAATCCGACTTTGGACAGGGTCTCATCTATTGGCCTGAGATAGCTGTCGCCGAATAGGCGCACGTGCACCAGCGTTGGATAGAGATTATAGATCGCGATCCGTTCTTCAAAAAAGCCGGGCTGAAGAGGGGCGAGTGCTTGATAGGCATCAAAAAACGGTTTGCCAAATGTCGAGAACATGGTGGTAAATGCTAGTTCAATTTCTGGATGACCACAATAAATGGCAGGGTCGATAAAGCCGCTGACATGATTATTGCTGGCGATGACATTGCCACCCCACAGATCGCCATGCAGCAGTGAGGGATGTTTGGGCTCAACCAAAAACACTTGCAGCTGGTCGGCCAGGTTTTGTATGCGCTCATGTAGTTTTTTGGGCAGAGCATTTTCCTTGAGTGCTTCACCAGCCATATAGAGTAAGCGGTGATTACGGAAAAATTCAATCCAGCTGTCCATTTGTGGATTGGGTTGGTGTAAGGGGCCAATTAGTGTGTCTTGAGAATAGCCAAATTGTTCGAATGGCCGTGAGTGCAGATCAACCAGTAATTCAGCGGCATGGCGCTGGACTTTTGGGTTGATGGAGCCACCAGATCGCATCCATTCCATGATCAGTAGTCCATCACCACTATAATAAATTTCGGGAATGGGCAGGTTGGAATTGGCTTTGAGCTCGCGGAGCATGAATGCTTCGAGTCCCAGTCCGGAATCATGGGTATGTTTGGAGGCTTTGAGGGCGGCCTGGCGCCCATCCGCGAATTCAAGACGCATGCCGATAATGCCAAAGCTCACAGGCAGGCTGCGATGATTGGTGATTTCAGTACCCAAAGCGATTTCGATTTGAGTAATCAGTTTTCTGTTCATACGACCTCGCTTCATGCGACGTTAGCTTTCATCAAGTGTAAGGAAAGAGATTAACCATCCCGTTAATTCTAGGGGTCCGGTTTGAACAGTGATTGGTAAAGGAAATTTTGATGATGAAAAAAAAGGCTCAAGTCAAAAGACTTGAGCCTATAGTTTGTTAAGCGTCAGCGTGGGGGGGACGCTTGGGGGAACTCTCAGTTCCTCGTAAAGATGGTGCTTTGCGGGCTACAAGTCAAGAAAATTAATGCTTTATTAAAGGAATAAGTGCGGGGTGGTTAAAATACATTTTTGAAATCAGTTGTAATATTTACGTAAGTAATTGTAAAAATGTCACTAAATAGCTTGGCGGCGGGACTGTTGAAAAAGATAATAAAGTGAAATATTTCGCTTTTGCGCTATGGTTTTAGCTATTGTTGCTCTTGTTATATCCCTGTTTTTCGGTAAGCTCTTCTTTAAATACAGATCAAACGGGCGCTTTTAAATTATGAAGGTTTGGCGAGATTGAAGGACAATCCAGCGATCCTGCAAGTCATTCCCCATCTTGGTGTGGGGGGAGCGGAGCTGTCGACAGTGGAAATTGTTGATGCGCTGCAAACAATTGGCGTGCGCGCATTGGTGGCGAGCGAGGGTGGGCGCATGGCCCGCGATATTGAACGGCGCGGCGGGGAGATCATTCCCATGCCTGTGGCGACCAAAAATCCTCTGCAAATGCTGCAAAACAAACGACAGATAGAAAAGCTGATTTCTGAGCGCAATGTCGTCTTGCTGCATGCCAGATCACGCGCCCCTGCCTGGAGTTCAATGTTGGCATCTTCGAAAATGAACATCCCATTCGTGACAACCTATCATGGGGCCTATGGAGAGGCGGCGCCGCTCAAGCGGCTTTATAATTCTGTCATGGCGCGCGGTGATCAGGTAATTGCCAATTCAAAGTTCACTGCAGATCTGGTGCGGGCCCGCCATGAATTGGAAGACGAGCGCTTGCGTGTGATCTATCGCGGTGTCGAGCTTGAGCGCTTTTCAAAATCGGCCGTCTCAAGCAACAGGCTGGAAGAACTACGCTCCAATTGGGACGTGCCCAAGGGGCCCAAGATCATCCTCCACCCGGCTCGTTTAACCAGGCTAAAAGGCCACCGCGTGGTTATAAATGGGGTGAGGGAACTTTTTGAGCGAGCAGGCAAGCAGGAGCTTGTGGTTGTTTTTGCAGGAGATTTTGCTGGTCGGCGCGCTTATGTCAGTGAGCTAAGCGAGCAAATAGCCGCTTTTGGTCTTGGTCAGCACATCAAATTTGTCGGGCATTGTTCTGATATGGCTGCCGCTTATGCGCTTGCTTATGTGACGATTATTGCTTCAACGGAACCAGAAACCTTTGGCCGAACAAGCGCTGAAGCGCAGGCGATGGGCTGTCCGGTGATTGCTACAAATATCGGAGCACCACCAGAAACGGTGCGCGCCCAACCCAATGTGCCCGAGGATGAGATTACCGGTTGGCTTGTGCCACCAGATAGCCCGGCAGCTTTTGCAGGCGCTCTTGAGGAGGTGTTGAATTTACAGTCGAAGAAATATCAGCAATTGGTGAACCGCGCCATCGAAAATGCGCAAGATTCGTTTTCTGATCGATTGATGAAAGTACAGACACTGGCCGTCTATGATGAATTGCTCGGTACAGATTTTGCGGTCCGCTACGAACGTAAAGCCTGATTTATAGCCCGAAATTGGCTGCCATATCACGGTAGAGCGCTTTGAGCGGGCAGATGAGGTCATGGCAAATGGCTAGAATGATATTTTAGGTGCAAAGCAGTGCAAAGCGACATATATAGAATGACGCTTCAAATAGTTACGAATTTTTTCGAATGTGTTTTGAGAACTTTTTGAAAAAGTGTATATTTAAAGTAGACTAGCGGCCTGCTTTTTTAGATGTGAAATAGAATCAGTCGAGCAGTTTGCGAACTGGTCATTGTTTAAATGCAATTGACAAGTTTATGGGGCCGTGAATTTGAATAGAGATAAAAATAGGAGACCATAGCAATCGCCAGACGACCACACAAAGCCACTTCAGAACGTAATTCGGGCCCCAAAGCCAATCTATCCATTAGTGCCCCCGAAGTGCAACTCATTGATGAGACCGGAGAGAACCAGGGAACTGTTGATCTGCAAAATGCGCTCGAACAGGCGCGCAATGTCGGTCTTGACCTCGTAGAGATATCGCCGACCGCGAAGCCGCCCATCTGCAAATTGCTGGATTTTGGCAAATTCAAATATCAGGCCCAGAAAAAAGCGGCCGAGGCACGCCGCAAGCAAAAAATCATAGATGTTAAAGAGATAAAAATGCGGCCGAATATCGATGTGCATGATTATGGTACCAAAATGAAGGCCATGCAGCGTTTCTTCGATCAGGGCGACAAGGTGAAATTCACCATTCGTTTCCGTGGCCGTGAAATGGCTCATAAAGAGCTTGGTCGCGACCTGTTGGATCGGGTTGTCAAGGACGCTGAAAAAGTCTCTAAAGTCGAGCTCGCGCCCAAATTTGAAGGTCGCCAGATGATCATGATCCTCGTACCTAAATAGGTTCGAGAGGTCACCTCCGGATCTCTGATATAATCAGAGCAATTGTGCAAGGTGCTTCACGCCAAGATTTACTTCTTGTTCGCTTAGACCTGCGTATCCCAATACCAGCCCTTGCGAGCTGTGTTTCCCCTTATAAAATCTTGACAAGGCCGGTGCTATCAGCCCGGCCTTTGCCGCTCTGTCTGATATTTGTTTGTCGTCAAAGCCACATGCTCGATTGAGGCGTACGACCAGATGCATGCCAGCTTGCGTCGGGGAGGCGATCAAGCACCCCGCGGCATGTTGCTGCAGGGCATTGATCATGGTCTGCTGGCGTTTTGAATATAGTTTGCGAAGCTTGCGAATGTGAGATGCGAAATGTCCATCATCGATAAAGCGATGTAAAGCTGGCTGCAGGGCGAGGGCTGGATAATCGTCGATCGAGGCGCGTACCGCCGTGAAGGATGTGAGCAGGGGGGCGGGGACAACCATATAACCAAGGCGAAGAGCCGGGAACAACACCTTTGAAAAAGTGCCGACATAAATCACGCGCTGTGATTGATCGAGCCCTTGCAGAGCAAGGTGGGGTTTTCCCGCATAGCGAAACTCACTGTCATAATCATCTTCCAATATCCATGCATTACTGGTTTTTGCCCAATCAAGTAATTCAAGACGTCGCGTCAGGCTCATGGTGGTTCCAAGGGGATATTGGTGGGATGGAGTAATGGCGGCAAGCACGCTGTCTGGCGCTTGCTTGCGGCCCCGTTTCACGCAAATACCCTCCTCATCGACGCGAATATCATATATTTTCGCCCCGGCTGCTTGCAGAGTTGAGCGCAAGCCATGATAGCCCGGATCTTCCAGCCAGACTTTATCTCCGGGGTCAATGATCACGCGGGCAATCAAATCAAGCGCTTGTTGCGCGCCGGAGGTGATGAGTACCTGCTCGGGGGCGCAATGCAGGCCGCGCACTGCGCCAAGATAGTCGGAAATGGATTGACGAAGGGGAAAATAGCCTTCCATCTCACCAGCCAGTAACGTGTCAGTTGGCGGATTGCGCCAGGACTTTGCAACCAGCTGCCCCCATAATTGAAAGGGAAACTGGCTAAGATCTGGGAGCCCTGGGCGGAAGGCGCGCGCAGGACCTGGGCGATGGCGATTTTGTGGATTGTTTAAGGTAGAAATCTGCGAGAGCCGGGACAGTTTGCCAGCCGGGACGGCGTCCCCTGACGGCACGCGCGAGCGATTGCGCGCCAGCAAAAGCTCTTCGGGTAAAATATTGCTGACCCTTGTTCCAGAACCAGCAAGCCCTTCGATATATCCTTCGGCATGCAGCCGCTCAAAGGCTCCAAGGATGGTATTGCGCGAGACATGAAGATCGGATGCGAGGATGCGGGTGGCAGGTAATCTTGTTCCCGGTGATAGCTGGCCAGATAAAATGGCCCCACGGACCTGGTCGAACACCTGCGTTTGTAATGATTTTCGGGCAGCGCGATCCATAATGATCGATTGTAGTGGTGATTTTGTTGATCTGCTCGCCATGAGGAAGGCCCTTGATAATTGGTACTATCATTATTACCTAAATGGACCTTTATATAAAGCCAATTATCCTTAGCATGGGGCAGTGATTTTGATAAAGGACCTTTGCCATGAGCGTTGAACTGCCAAGCATCTGCCCCTTGGATTGCCCCGATACCTGCAGCCTGACCGTCACCGTTGAAAATGACCAGATCATCAAAGTGCGCGGATCGCATGCCAATCCGCTCACTGATGGCGTGATCTGTAATAAGGTGGCGCACGGTTATGTGGGTTATGTGCATGGCAAAAACCGCCTGACCACGCCTTTGAAACGGGTTGGAGCCAGAGGGGCGGGCCAATTTGTGACTATTTCCTGGGACGAAGCCTTAGATACGGTTGTGGAAAAATTCGAGACCGTCATTGCGCAATATGGTCCACAAGCCATTTTGCCATTTACCTATGGCGGGCCGCACGGCAAGATTTCCAGTGATGCCATGAGCGCGCGGCTGTTCAACAAGATGGGCACCACAAGGCTCGACCGTAAACCTCTTTGTGGGGCCGTGCGGGCGCTGGCCTATTCCTCTTTATATGGGGCCATGCCCGGCAATCCTGTGACGCAGACCCTCCATGCCAAACTGATTGTGATCTGGGGCAACAATGTCACTGTCTCCAATCTGCATTTCGCTCCGCTCATCAAGCAGGCCATAAAGGCAGGTGCCAAGCTGATCGTCATTGATCCAAAGCGCATTAAAATTGCCGAGCAGGCAGATTTGCATCTGGCCATCACACCGGGAACTGATGTTGTCTTGGCGATGGCGGTGGCCGCGCAGATTGAACGGCTTGGCGGTATTGATCAGGGTTTTGTAGAGCGCTGGGTCAAGGGCTTTGATCGCTATATGGAAAAGGCGCGGGCTGTTTCCATCGAACAGGCCGCTGATATTTGCGGGCTGGCAGCAGATGATATTCGCCAGTTTGCACAGATGTATGTTGAGATTTCGCCAGCTATCATGTCGGTTTCAAACGGGTTGGAGCGCTCGCGCAATGGTGGCGCGTCGACAAGAGCGGCTTGTGCGTTGCCAGCTCTTGCTGGCAAGTTCGATGTTCTGGGTGGCGGCTTGATCATTAAGGCAGGCAATGCCTTTCGCGATACCACGGCCCGTTTGCAACGTACCGATTTGATCAATGAGGACGTGAGGGTTCTTAATATTCTCGATGTGCCTAAACATCTGCTCGAAGATGATATTGATCCGCCGCTAAAAGCGCTGTTTATCTATAATCACAATCCGGTGGCTACCCATCCTGATCAAAACCGCATGAAGCAGGCTCTATCGCGGGAAGACGTGTTTATCGTTGGCTGTGATGTGGAAATGAACGACAGCATGGCTTACGCGGATATTATATTGCCCGCTTGCAGCTCGTTCGAGTTTGCTGATATTTACGGGGCCTATGGCCATCAGTATTTGCAGCGCGCCGATCCCGTGATCCCACGCGTTGGACAAAGCCTTCCCAATACGGAAATTTTCCGGCGGCTGGCTGCTAGGTTTAGCTATGATGATCCAATGTTTAAGGCGGACGATCATCAATTGATGGATGAGGCACTTGACAATGGGGATGCACGTTTGAAGGGGATGCGGCCAAGTCAATTGCCGCTTGATCAAGCGCTTTATATGGACGCAAATGGCGCGGACACCATGCCCTTTGCAAACGTGTACCCGCAAACGCCAAGCGGCAAAATTGAAATCTGGTCGGATGACCTGCAAGACCGGTTCGGCGAGGGATTGCCAGTTTTCAGGCCTCTGATCGCTGATTATCCCTTGTTCCTGATCAGCCCTTCATCCGACAAACGGATCAATGCGACCTTTGGCGGCCTTTCGATGAGTGAGGGTCTGCAAATATTGGAAATGCACCCAGATGACGCATCAAAGCGCTCGCTCATCGATGGTGCAGAAGTGAAAGTCTGGAATGATTTGGGCGAGGTGATCCTCAAACTATCGATCACGAACAAAGTTCCGCGCGGCACCCTTTATTCCCCCAAAGGTGCATGGATCAAAAACTCTTGCTCAGGACAAACGGTTGCCGCGCTCATTGATACGAGCAAAGCCGACATCGCCGAGGGCGCCTGTTACAATGATACAAAGGTTGATGTGGTGGCGGTCGCAAAATAGGGCACCGATCGCGTCATCTTTGGATCGAACAACAGACGTAAACTGTCCCTTAATAAAATATCAGTTTAGTCCTTGGTCGTAAAGTGGACGCTAAACGGCGGTGGCCCTTGCAGTGCCAAACGTTACCAGTTTGCGGTTGCCTTCATCCCAGAGGGCAAGGCGGGCGCATTTGAGGCTTTCGAAGAATTTGATCTTGATGGGGATGGCTTGCAATTCCGGGCTGGCATCAAGGCATTCTTGCAAGCGGTAATTGGGAATGGCGCTGTTGAGATGGTGGATGTGATGGATACCAATATTGCCGGTCAGCCATTGCATGACCTTGGGCAGAGTATAGTGGGAGCTGCCGAGCAGGCCCGACAGATGGAAGTTCCAGTCTTCCTGATGTTCCCAATAGGTATCTTCATATTGATGCTGAATGAAAAACATCCAGCCACCGACAATCGCCGCTACGGCAAGGGCGGGCAGATAGGTCATCAAGAAGGGTACAACCCCTAGCATATACATGGCGCCGCCGAGCACAATCAACAATACGAGATCAAGCCCGAGCACACTTTTCCAGATTGACTTGAAAGGCAAGGGTTGCCAGAATGGCAAGCGTTGAATGAACATAAAATGGATCGGCACGCCAATGACAAGTAACACGATCGGGTTACGATAGAGCCGGTATTTGATCCGTGCCATCAGGGGCAGGGCGCGATATTCCTTGATGGTCAAAGTTGAGATATCACCGGTGCCGCGCTTTTCAAGGTTGCTGCATGAGGCATGATGGATTGCATGGGCGCGCTTCCAAAATTCATAAGGCGTGACCGTAAACAAGGACATGAAACGCCCAAGCCAGTCATTGGCCTTTTTCGATTTGAAGAAAGAGCCATGGCCGCAATCATGTTGAATGATAAATAGCTTTACCAGAAAGATCCCGGAAGGAATGGCAAGGGCCAAGGTGAGCCAATAGGAGATCTCAAGAGCCATGTAGGAGAGCGTGAAACTGGAAAAGAAAAGCCCCAGTGCGATAATCAACTGAGTCAAACTACGCTGCACGCTTGCGTCGCGAAAGTCCATGCAATGAGCTGCCATCTTCACTCCCAATGCCTTGACCTCGTCCATGGTCATATGTTTGGTAAAGGGGCTTGAAGCTTGCGGCGTTTTCATGAGTATCTCATCCTATTTGGTTGGTATAGATGGGTTTATATTTCCTATAGCATGTTTTTTTGCCCTGACTAGGGAGGTCGCACAAGAACTTGACAACTATTTATAAATCGGGACGATTTGTCCCGCAAATACAACAAAAAACCGGTTCTGGAGTGATCCAGATGCCGGTTTTTAGCATTCTGTTTGTCTTGTGGGCGCGCGCTGCTCGCCGCCCAAAAAAAACGGATGATCGCTAAGCTGGAATTTTCAACTTGACATTTGCTTCATCTGGATCGCGCAACACATAGCCACGACCCCAGACGGTTTCCACATAGCCATTACGTTCCAGATCCGGCATTTCCTTGTCGTTGGCAAGTCCCATCGACGCCTGAACGGCCTTTTTGATTTTTTTGCGCAATTTGCAGATAAACACATCGATAATTTTCAGCTCGGGCTCGTCCATGCCACCATAAAGATGGTTGAGGAACATTTCCTTGGTCAGTGTCGTGCCTTTGCGCAGCGATAATAATTCGAGCATTTGATATTCTTTGCCAGTCAGATGAACAGGCTGTCCATCAACCTGCACGGTCTTGGCGTCAAAGTTGACGGCCAGCAGACCAGTATTGAGTATGGATTGTGAATGGCCTTTGGAACGCCGGACAATTGCGTTGATCCGTGCAACCAGTTCATCTTTGTGGAATGGCTTGGTCATATAGTCATCGGCCCCGAAACCCAGACCTTTGACTTTGTCATCGATACCACCATGACCTGACAGGATCAGGATCGGCGTTTCGATCTTTGCCACTCGCAAAGTCTTCAAGACATCATAGCCGCTCATATCTGGCAGGCCGATATCCAGAAGGATAATATCATAGTCATAGAGCTTGCCGAGATCGACCCCCTCTTCACCCAGGTCTGTCGTGTAAACGTTAAACCCGTCACTTTTGAGCATAAGTTCTATGCTCTGCGCTGTTGCGCTATCGTCTTCGATAAGGAGAACCCGCATCTGTCGTCCTCTCTTGGAGTGGTCTTATTGACCCCCAAATCGCCGTACTGAGGACTAGGTCGGCGCGCCAAAATTCAAAATAGTTTTTTTTATTAACTCGAACCAAGAAATTACAGACGAATCATTACTAAACCCTTACCAACGATCTGGTCAAACCCAGTTTGCACTAGAAAACTTAACTGTTGCACACGGGTCACAAAACAGGGGCGAACACCCCTTGCAGGTGGTACGTCAAGCAGTTTCGTAACTGATCACATTGAACCTTATATTAATCAAACCCTTAACGAATCCTTAATTGCTGGGCCTGCATGGTCGAATCGCACGTTAATTAATATTCTAAAGCAGGGTGCTGATAAAACAGACATAACAATAGGCATAAACATGGATGCACTGATAGCAGATATAAATTCCATCCCCGAGCGGCAGATTTACGGGCGCGTCGACGGGGTGCAGGGATTGCTGGTCGAGATCGTCGGGCCCGTGCGGGCCATGGGGCTCGGGTCACGCATTGTTATTGAGGCTGGTCGTGGCAAACAACGGCTTTGCGAAATCGTTGGTTTCAAGAATGGCGCTGCGGTAGCTATGCCGTTTAGTGATCTTGATGGTGTCCATATGGGTGATCGGGCCGTGCTCGAGAGCGCGGAACCTGCGGTTTTTCCTACCAGGGATTGGCTGGGACGGGTCATCAATGCGCTGGGCGAACCAATAGATGGCAAGGGGCCTTTGCCGCAAGGGTTGGTCGCTGCCCCCTTGCGCCGCTCACCTCCAGCAGCCGGGGATCGCTCACGTGTCGGGCCGCCAATTAATCTGGGCGTCAAGGCGCTCAACAGCTTTGTTACTTGTTGCGCCGGACAGCGTATGGGCATTTTTGCGGGATCAGGGGTTGGCAAGTCGGTGCTGATGTCTATGCTGGCGCGCAACACCTCTTCTGACGTGGCGGTGATCGGCCTGATCGGCGAACGTGGTCGCGAGGTGCAAGAATTTATTGAAGATGATCTGGGGGAAGAGGGGCTGGCGCGCTCCATTGTCGTCGTTGCGACTTCAGATGAAGCTGCTCTCATGCGCCGTCAGGCCACCTGGTTGACCATGACACTATCTGAATATTTTCGCGATCAGGGCCAGCAGGTCCTTTGCATGATGGATAGTATCACTCGTTTTGCTATTGCTCAGCGCGAAATTGGTCTGGCGGGTGGTGAACCCCCGACTACCAAGGGCTACACGCCGACCGTATTTACTGAATTACCACGCTTGCTGGAGCGGGCCGGGCCGGGTGCCGGGGAGGGCAGTATAACGGGCTTGTTCACTGTACTGGTAAGTGGCGACGATCATAATGAGCCGGTCGCCGATGCGGTACGCGGTATTCTTGATGGGCATATCGTTATGGAACGATCAATTGCCGAAACGGGACGCTATCCCGCCATTAATGTGCTGAAATCTATTTCTCGTACCATGCCAGCATGCGTTGATCCTCGATTTTTGCCACTCATTCAGCGAGCCAAAAAGCTCATGTCGACCTATTCGGATATGGAAGAACTGATACGGCTGGGGGCCTACAGGAAAGGCTCTAACGTGGACGTGGATGAATCCATTGCTTACCATCCCTTGCTGGAAGCGTTTCTCTCGCAGCAAAAAGGCGAGACGTGTTCGTTGGAGGAAGGTTATGCCCAATTGGCACAGGTTTTGAATAACCTTAATGCAGGTAGTGAAGAGAAACGTTTAACGTAAGGTTAGGCATAATGTTTACGCTACCAAAAAGGATTAGGTGCTTAACGGCGATTTTACCTAATTCAATTATATTGTTTATCCGTAGTTCGTAAATAGTAAGGGGTACCGAACGATGAAATCACATGACAGTCTTATTCGCCTGCGCAAATTTGAAGTAGACGAGCGCCGCCAAAAAGTTGCTGATCTTGAATCAATGATCGACGACTTTCAACGCATGGCGCGCGATCTTGATCGCCAGGTAGAAGTTGAGCAGCAGCGTGCTGGTACCTCTGACATGAATGATTGTCGCTATCCTTTATGGGCGAAAGACGCCATCACCCGGCGCGAGCGCATTGTCGACAGTGTTGCTGAACTTGAAGGTAAACTCGATGGAGCACGTGATGATCTAGCATCTTCTTTTGAAGAGCTGAAAAAGGTCGAAAAAGTCGGCGAACGCGAAACCGCTCGTGTGGTGGAAGCACGTGAAGCTGAAGAGCGTGACGAGCTGGACGAAATCGCCAGTTCACGCCATCACCGCCAGGCTTAATCTATTTCACGGCTATTCCGCCGAACGGCGGGCCTGTTTCCTGTTTGCCCTATCACTTCGCTATTTGAGGGCCATAGGGCGCGCAATGCACGGCGCGTGGTCACGCTTGCCTCATGGCGGTCGGAATCTTTATAGCTCGCATTAAAGATATCTGCTATCATATATTGAATTCCCCTTGGTAATCCGGTGACATCATCATTGAGATTGCCGAGGCTTGGTAGCATACGAGTGAACGATGCACGATAAATCAATATTGTTGATCATTGGTGGTGGTATTGCCGCTTATAAATCGCTGGAATTGATCCGCCTTTTGAAAAAGTGCGGTGCGATTGTGCGTGTTATTTTGACGAAGGGCGGTGCCGAATTTGTGACGCCTTTGTCTGTGTCAACGCTGGCGGGCGAAAAAACCTTTACCGATCTGTTTGATTTGGATGATGAAGCGAAAATCGGCCATATCAAACTGGCGCGCGATGCCGATCTCATTGTGGTGGCACCAGCGACGGCTGATCTCATGGCTAAAATGGCCAATGGGCTGGCCAATGATCTGGCGACCACCTGTTTGCTGGCGGCAAACAGTCCAATATTGATCGCCCCGGCCATGAACCCCTTTATGTATGAGGCTATGGCCACGAAGCGCAATCGCACCCGGCTGATTGAAGATGGCGTTCATTTTGCTGGACCGGCCAGTGGTGACATGGCTTGCGGAGAAGATGGCGAGGGGCGTATGCTCGAGCCGGTGCTTATTCTGGATAAAATTGACGCGTTGCTTAACCAGAAAAAAATCGAAGGCCCCAAAGACCTGCTGCTACCCGGTCGTAGTGAGCGCTCTGGCGAGCTTTCACTGGAAGGGCGCCATGTGCTGGTGACGGCTGGCCCAACTCATGAGCCGATTGATCCCGTGCGCTATATCGCCAACCACTCGTCAGGCAAGCAGGGATATGCGATCGCTATAGCGGCAAGAGATCTGGGCGCATCAGTGGCTTTGATTTCTGGCCCTACCAGTTTACCTGTGCCAGATGGAGTTCAAATGGTGCGTGTGGAAACGGCCGAACAGATGTTGGCAGCCGCCCAAAAATCCCTACCCGCTGATGTTGCCGTTTGTGCGGCCGCAGTTGGGGACTGGCGTGTGGCCCAAAATGCCGTGCAAAAGATCAAAAAAACAAGCTCAAAGCCCCCTGTTTTGGGACTTGTTGAGAACACAGATATCTTGAAGACGCTTTCCAGGAAAGGACCAAGTCGCCCGCAACTGGTGATCGGCTTCGCCGCCGAAACGCAAGATTTGGTTGAAAATGCACGCAAAAAGCTCAAGGCCAAGGGATGTGACTGGATTGTTGCTAATGATGTCTCTGCGGCAGCGGGCACTTTTGGTGGTAATCGCAATCAGGTGACGCTGATCATTGACAACCAGGTTGATAAATGGCCGTCTCTTGACAAACAGCAAGTAGCGGAACGTCTGATGCTTGAAGCAGCTGATCGTTTGGCAAATATCAAGAAGGCCGCTGAATGAGCGTTGTCATAAAGATCAAAACACTGGCTCACGGCGAGGGATTGCAACTACCTACCTATCATTCAAATCAGGCCGCAGGCGCTGATTTGCAAGCCGCCGTTCCCGTTAGTGAACCATTGGTGCTGGTACCGGGTCAATTTGCGCTGGTGCCTGGTGGGTTTGCGATGGCATTGCCGGCGGGATATGAGGCGCAGATACGGCCTCGTTCCGGCCTTGCGTTCAAGCACGGGGTCACGGTTTTGAACGCCCCTGGCACCATTGACGCGGATTATCGCGGCGAGGTGAAGGTACTGCTGATCAATCATGGCCCGCTAGCCTTTCAGATCACGCGCGGCATGCGTATCGCGCAGATGGTCATTGCGCCGGTAACGTCAGCTCAATTTGAATATATCAAGAATCTAGACGACAGTGATCGTGGTGTGGGTGGTTTTGGTTCAACCGGATCTTGACGTCATCCCCTTACAAACAGCAGTTGGTTGTGAAGGGAGCAGTTGGATTTTGCTGGCAAATAGTTATCTTGCCGATTTTTAAGCCATTGCCATTGCCTGGACTGTGCCGGTTTGGAGATTTATAGCCATTATTCTTGAACCGCCAGCCATTGCTGCTGAGAGCACCATCAGCAATCGGAGTAATGTGATATCCAGAACATCTCATATTGTGTTTTTGAGCAAAGACCGGGTGAGTTGAAGCAGATACGGCGTAAAGTGCAAAAAGGAATATTGCGAGGATTGAGCTTATGATTGCGGTTATTTTGTTCAGTATTTAATACTCCTGAAGATGGAGTTACCAAGTAAAAATACGTATTAAATATGTGCAATATTCTTTTTGAACTCAGGAAAGATTTTCTTTATGCATTTTTTCGCTAACTGTCCAGTCCCGAGAGATCATACACTTGTTTATGCAATTGATTTTGGATTTCGAAAACCCCAGATTCTTCCATCAATGGCCGCCAGGCCAACGCCGATCATTGCCATGCCTGCCACATGTTGAGGCAATAGACTTTCATCCAGAAAACCTATGCCAAGAACAATAGCGCTGATCGGTATGAGGAATGTCACCAGTAATAGATTTGTCGCTCCAGCGGATGCGAGAATTTTGAAATAGAGTATATAAGCCAAAGCGGTCGATAAAGCAGCCAGGCCAAACAGCGCCGCTAGTGTTTGCAGTCCAGGTGCGGCCAACGTCCATGGCCGGTCAATATATAGGGCAACGGGGGCCAGCATGAGGGTTGATGCCGTGACCTGTCCCGTGGCAGTGGTCACGGGATGAAGTTCCATCTTCTTGAATATCCGCCCATATACACCTGCAAAGGCATAGGAAATGGCAGCCCCCAGAATAGCCAGTTGCGCGAGCGTATTGGCGTTCATGGTTTGCAGGACATCACCGCCAATCATAATGCTCACGCCAAGCAGTCCAATCAACACGCCAAATAGGCGGCCTTTTGTCATTTTTTCATCACTGGTCAAAAAATGGGCGATGATGACGGTGAACAAGGGAGTGGTTGCATTGAGAATGGAGGCGACGCCAGAGGCGATATAAGATTGGCCCCAGACGATAAAGCTGAACGGGATAACATTGTTCAAAAGCCCCATAGCAACAAAGGTGCTCCATGCGGCGTATGAGCTAGGCAATCGCAGCCCCTTGTATCTCATAATCAAATATAAAATGAGCGCTGCCAGTCCAACGCGGCAGACGACGATTGTTAATGTGGGTAGTTCGCGAACGGCAATGCCGGTAAAGAAAAAAGATCCACCCCAAAGCAGGGACAAGATCAGCAACAAGCTCCATTCGAGCGGTGACATGACTTTGTTTGTCTGGATCTTTGGGAGCATTTATTCACCGCCTTTGCTGATATGTTGCAGGCTTCATTAGATACGTCTCATTTTGAATGTCGACCCGTTTCTTGCGGCAGAGAAATCACCATTTTGAGATTGTCGTGTAATTGGGTTAGGCTGTGATCAGATTGATAGAATGATCCGCGACAAACCATCTGGGAAATTGCCATGACCAATCAAACGCCGCCAAATGATACTTTCGTTCGGGCGGGCCTTCAAACCATTAACAAGGTGGGAGACTGGGGGCGAGGGCGTATCTATGATGATATTAGCCAGACCATTGGCAATACGCCATTAGTGCGTCTTTCTCAGCTAAGGCACGCTACCAGTATTCACGCCGACATTTTGTTGAAATTGGAGTACTTCAACCCGCTATCCAGCGTCAAGGACCGGATCGGTGTGTCGATGATTGATGCGCTGGAGGAAACCAGCGGGCTCAAGCCAGGCTCGGTGATTGTTGAGCCAACTTCGGGCAATACCGGCATTGCTCTTGCCTTTGTATGTGCTCGCAGGGCCTATAATCTCGTGCTGGTGATGCCCGAAAGCATGAGTGTCGAGCGGCGTAATCTTTTGACCCATCTGGGTGCTGAACTGGTTCTGACCCCTGCGTCCGAGGGCATGAAAGGGGCGATCATGCGCGCGGAAGAGCTGATCAATGAAATTTCTGGTTCGATCATGGCGCACCAGTTTGCCAATCCGGCCAATCCGTTGGTGCATGAAGAAACAACAGCGCAAGAAATTTGGCGCGATACGGCCGGGAATGTTGATGTGTTGGTGGCGGGCGTTGGCACCGGCGGCACCATTACGGGGTGTGGGCGGGCGCTAAAGGCCAAAAAGAGCGATTTGAAAGTCATTGCTGTGGAGCCTGAAACCAGTGCCATTTTGTCTGGCAAGCCGCCTGGCCCTCATAAAATACAGGGCATTGGCGCCGGATTTGTGCCCAATGTTTTGGATATGAACTTGATCGATGAGGTTGTCACCATCCCTGATGAGACGGCTTTTGAAACCGCCCGGGTGCTCGCCAGGATTGAAGGCATTGCTGGTGGCATTTCAACGGGTGCTAATGTAGCAGCAGCGATGATGCTGGCGACCAGAGAAGAGTTTGCAGGCAAAAGTATCGTCACATTTGCCCCCTCGAGTGCTGACCGCTATCTTTCGACTGCTTTGTTTAGTGATGAAAAAGCTGATGGGGATGCCTAGATGACGTTTTCAGATGAGGAGATAAGCCGCTACAAGCGCCATTTGATCCTCAAGGATGTAGGTGGTCCGGGGCAACAGAAACTAAAAAAATCTTGCGTGCTCGTCGTGGGAGCAGGGGGGTTGGGTTCGCCGGTTCTTTGCTATCTGGCAGCGGCCGGGGTGGGCACGCTTGGTATTATCGATGATGATGTGGTGTCCTTGTCCAACCTTCAGCGTCAGATCATTCACGCAACCGATCAGGTAGGTATTGCCAAAACCGCGAGTGCCACAAAGGCGATTGGGCGCATTAACCCCCATGTAAAGGTGATTTCTTATCAAGCACGCCTTGATGCCCAAAACGCCCTGGAGATATTCGATCAATTTGATCTGGTGGTGGATGGATCAGATAATTTTGCCACGCGCTATCTCATCAATGACGCTTGCTATCTGGCCAAGAAACCGCTAGTTTCCGCAGCTGTTGGGCCATTTGATGGGCAATTGAGCCTGTTCAGGCCGTTTGAAAATGGTCCAGCTGGTGATCCAAATCCCAGCTATCGCTGTCTGTTTCCCAAAGCTCCAAGTGATCACAGTGTGCCTAACTGTTCACAAACAGGTATTCTTGGCGCCGTGGTTGGGGTCATCGGAACGCTGGCCGCCATGGAGGTTTTAAAAGAGCTGATAGGTCTTGGAGATAGTTTGGTCGGCCGTTTAATGATCTATGATGCGCTGGCCCCTCGTTTTACCACCATCAATTATGGCTGGGACAAGAATAACCCCCTTAACGGTAAATCTGCGAATATCACCGACCTTGGCGCACATTTGAGATAGCCTGCCAACTCGTGCAGCGCGTGTTTACGGCAATAAGGGATTTAGCAATCATCAATTGGTTTCAACAAGATGAGGCCTTGATTTCTTCATAGGTTCATTTTTACACCGGTCACCTGTTGAAGTGCCCAAACATGCAAACCTGCGTTGAATTGGCGGTTTTCGTATAGTAGGGTGATAAAAAAATCAACAAAAATGAATGTGGGTTAGCGTAGTAAAATGATTATTTCGTTCATGAATCAAAAGGGCGGTGTTGGTAAAACCAGTGTCACACTGGGTGTTGCTCTGACATTGGAGCGTGCCGGTGAACGCGTTGGTATCATCGATATGGATAGCCAGAAAACGAGCACTCGTTTTTTGTATTATCTGCGGGCCAACAACCAGACCAATATCGAAATCACCACTAAGGCCAAAGGCTTTGATTATGTGCTGATCGATACGGCTCCAAATCTCAACAAAAAACAGGTCAAGGCCGCTGATATTTCAGACCGTGTTGTCATGGTCAGCAAGACGGCCCCGCCCAATCTGTTGAGCACCCAGGAAACCATCGAATATTTGACAAAGCATTGCCGGCCCGGTCTGTCGCTCTATCTTTTGTTCAATCATGTCGATCATCGCAAGGGTCATGCTCAAAATCTGATGGAGAAAGCCGCCAAGGTCGGGGGAATGCCTTTGCCGCACCATTTGTCCTATCTTGCCGATTATGAATATCTTTTTTTGCAGGGCTATGCGGCGCTCGGTAATGCCGCGAGACTGGAGCTGTCACAGGTTGTTTACGACATCGTATCAACCCCCAAGTAAATGCGTGTTCAACCAGAATACTTTGTAAAAACAGGATTTGCAGATGGCCAAGCCAAATTGCTCAAGTCAGAAATTCAATCGCAGTTCTGATATGGATGATGCCTTGTTTGAAGCTTTGGCATCGAGCGTTCCTGTCAAGAATACCGGGCCGGACCCGGATGATATTCTAGAGGGTGTTTTTGAGGATGATGGGGGCGTTTCAAGTGAACAAAGCGGCAAAGATCGACGTGTCGCAGTGACGCTTGATGGGATTGATAGGCAATATGCCCAACAAATTATGGAAATCGTTCGCCATCAGATCGGTGAGCAGGTTGATCTGGTAGGGGCCATCAAGATTGCCTTATCGCTTTGCCCGATGAACGAATACGATGTCGGCACGGCTTTTGCGGAAACAATGTCTCGCAAGCAAGCCGATTAATAGAATTTAATGTAAGAAGGACAGAATTTTTAACTAATTGATCGCAAATGACTGCTCACATAAATCACAATAAATGATGTTGTTTGTGGTATGTATTGCGTTGTGATGGGGGATGGCTCGAATTATTTTATGCCTTTTGATGGTGCTCGACTATACTACCTCGATAATACGGGAAGTTGTTTTGTTGAGTTGAAAATCGACAAAAACAGGATTTGGGTAAGCCAATATCGGTTCTTTTGCACAAAACAATATTGGTCCTTTGCAAGGAAACTTCGAGATAAATGTTGCACGAAAAAAGTACATATTCTGATTTCGTTATCTCACGTGCGGTTGAGAACAAGGACCTTGCTGCGTGGATTGCCGGTCTGATCGAAATGCAGGGCCGTACTATCACCTTGCAGGACGAGTTCTATCAGCATCAGGATTTTTTGCAGCTGATTGAGGATGCGCTTGAGGGCCAGACCAAAATGGTGGCTCTGTTATCGAGCGAATTTTTAGGCAATGAAGCCTGTTTGCAAGAAGCCCATGAGGTCATCAAGGGCGATCCGCTCAACAAGAAACAGCGCCTGATCATGTTTCGGGTCGACAGTTGTCGGGCCAAAGGCAAACTGGCAAATATCGCCTTTACCGATCTCGTGCCTATTTTGCAGCAGCAAGATGCCCGTAAAGTTGCCGAGACAGTGCTTAAAACCCTGGGGTCAAATAATAAAGCGCGGCTTGATTTCATGCCGCCCCTGCCGCAGGGCAACCATCTTGTCAAAACCACCATTTTGCATCCTGAAATTCATTATGATCGCTGGTTTACAGGTCGCAACAATTTTATCACCGAGATGATGGGAGCTAGCGCACCAAAACCTGGAACTCCTACAATTTTGAGTAATACCCAGGAAGTCGCCAAGGGTGATAGCGGTTTGGCCGGTATTGGCAAATCGACACTGGCGCGTGAATTCGCGTGGCGTCAGCGGGCAAACTACACTGGTGTCTGGTGGATTTCGGCTGGCAATCGCTCCAGTATAGTCCAGGGACTAATTGATCTGGGCGAACGCTTGTCGCCGCCCGTGCATGCCATTGAAAGTCGCGAAGGCGCTGCCAAAATGGTGATCGAAGTACTGGAGACGCGGCCCTATGACAAGCCGTGGCTGCTGATCTATGACAATGTAACGACTAATCGCGAACTGGAAAATCTGGTGCCGCGTGAGGGGGCAGAAGTTCTGATCACGACCCGCTGGGCTGATCTTTACGGCTATCACCAAAAAGTTGATGTGGATGTTTTTTCGCCCGAACTTGCGGTCTGGTATCTGGGCAATCTGTCGGGAGAAAATGACCCTGAACTGGCAAGCGGTCTGGCTGCCGAACTTGGCTATTTGCCACTTTCACTGCGCTTGGCGGGGAGCTATTGCAAGACCCGTAATATGCGACTGAATGCCTATCATAAAATGTTCAAGGTGATGATGAGCGAGCGCCCTCGTCTTGTCGATGTGCCGTGGAAACATTCCGACAGTTTGTATGTGTCCTTTAACCTGGCTCTTGATGCGATCATAAAGGGTGATATTGAAAACAATCTCGGGCCGCTGCCTTTGGCGTCTATTCTCATGGGCGTCATGGCTTTTTATGCGTCAGACAATATTCCTCTTGATTTGTTTCAGGTCTCGTTACCTACCTTCCCCGGGACCCTGTCAGCTTCCAGCACGACCTGTACTCATTCGTCGCGTAATTTCAACAGCCATGTCAGCCGCTCTATCGCCCTTTTCGATGGAGACGAGAGCGCCACGGCTGCCCCTACCATTTTTTCCATAGATCCCAAGGATCTGGCGGATGTGATTATGGCGCTTGTTGATATGGGATTATTATCGCAAGTCGAGATGCAAGGCGGCGAACCTGGCCTGCGCGTTCATTGGCTGGTACAAGAAATGATGCGCGCCCGGCTTGCCGAAGAAAGCCATGATGACGCGATGGCGGGCCTTGCTACCGGTTTGCTTGCCGAGGCTTTTCCCGGTGGGCCAGGGGAAGAAAATGATCCTGGCGTCGCCGCCTCCTGGCCGCGTTGTGAGCAGCTTTTGCCTCACGCTCTGGCCCTGTTTGAGCACATCCCCGAAAATGGTGAGCTTTCAATGCCAAGTTCAGCGCAGCAAAAAGCTGGCATGGGTGGGCGCGAAGTGGCCATTCTGCTCAATCAGGCGGGTCTGTTTTTAAAGGCGCGTGGAGATATTAATGAGGCCGAAAAACTCCTGCGCAGGGGGCTTGAAATCAACAAAATCACCTATGGTGACAATCACGAAAATGTCGCCATATCGCTCAATAATCTGGCCGCTACTCTTCAAGACAAAGAGGTCTTGTTTGAGGCGGAACCCTTGTTTATGGAAGCACTTAAAATTGACGAAAATCGCAAGGGGCGCCATCATGCCAATGTGGCGCGCGATTTGTTTAATCTTGGGCAATTGTTTCAGGCCATGGGGCGCGAGGATGATGTGGAGACCCTGTATCATCGCTCCTTACAGATCAATGTCAAAAATTTCGGCCGCAACCATGTCAATATCGCTATCATTCTCAACAGCATGGGGCAATTATATGAGCAGATAGATCAGGGAGCCGATGCCGAGCCTCTTTATCGTCGGGCTCTTGCCATTGATAAAAGTTTCTATGGCGAAAAGCATCCCTATTTGGCGCGCGACATGGAAGCGCTGGCTAAACTGTTGGTAACCCTTGATCGCCATGTGGAAGCTGAACCCTTGTTCTACAAGGTCCTGTTGATTGATGAGCGCACGCTGGGACCCGATCATCCAGATATCGCGGCCAACCTCAATAATCTGGCCGTATTACTCGAAGAAAACCGGGGCGAATATCAGCAATCAGAAATATTGAAGCGCCGCGCTCTACGGATTGATGAGCTTTGCTATGGGCGAAATCACCCAAGTGTAGCGCGTGATCTCAATAATCTGGCCTTGCTGCTCAAGGCAACCAATCGTCTCAAAGAGGCCGAGCCAGCCATGCGCCGGGTGATCGATATTTTTGAAAAGACCCTTGGGCCAGAACATCAAAATGTGGCAACGACGCTTAATAATCTGGCTGATCTATTGCGCGAAACCCGGCGCTATGAAGAGGCCGAAACGCTTTATCGGCGTGCTTTGAAAATTGATGAGAATAATTTTGGGCTTGAGCATCATACGATCGCTCGGGACTTCAATAATCTTTCGTTGCTGTTGAAGATATCAGGTCGTTGCGATGAGGCGGAACCTTATGCGCGCCGGGCGCTTGAGATACTGGAGCGTCAATTGCCTGACTCCCACCCCTGGGTGGAGCGGGCGCGTAGCAATCTGGTCGCGATTGAAGTTGATTTGGAATCGATGAAAGATTCGGTTTTGTTTCAGCCAAAATCCGATTTTGAACTGGCTGTCCTTGGAGAGCAGGCCCATCAAATAGAAGGGACCAATCTATGGGACTTGTTTGATCAAGAGGCCAAAACGCGCAAGCGCGAGAAAAACACATTGAAATCGAGACTGCTGGGCAAGCTGTTGGGCAAGAAAGATGGCTGATAGGAACGCGCTGTGAGCCGTAGTTGGTGTTGGTTTGCATCAATTATTGATTAGCAGGAAAATGCATGCACTATCTTGAATATGATCTGGTGTAATTATCTGATGCATAGTAAAGATTAATGAAAAGATAGAGGCTTTCGAACATAAAAATATCGTTTGTGACTGTAATATGAACGTATAGATTTTTCGAATAGTGATATTCGAAGCATCTTGCATGGAAGCCCAAAGAAAGAACTGATCAAAATGGTCAGGTGTGGAGTAAAATGAGACCGCTATTTCGATTGAGACAAAGCTTGAGCTATGTCGGCATTTCTTTGCTGGCAGCAGCGATTGTCCTTGCGAGCACAAGCTCATATGCAAAACCAAAAAGGTCGAAACAGGTGGTGACCGCCAATCAAGGTACTGTTGGTTTGATATCGGGTGGGTTCGGTAGCACTAATCTGCGCATAGTTGCCGATCTGGCAACCGTTTTAAATAAAAAACACAAATTGCGTTTGTTGCCGATGATCGGGCAGGGCTCGGTTCAAAACATTGATGATATTCTTTATCTCAAGGGTATTGATGTGGGCATTGTTCAATCAGATGTATTTGAGGTGTTCAAAAAGACCGGCAAACGCCCCGACATCGTGCAGTCCGTAAACTATATTTCCAAATTGTTTAATGTCGAATTTCACTTGATCGGTGGAAGCAGTGTAACATCAATTGGGCAGTTGTCTGGTAAAACCGTGAGCTTTGGCGTTGAGGGAAGCGGCACATCTGTCACTGCTTCCATCGTTTTTGATCGTCTCGGTATCAAGGTGAAACCTGTTAATCTGGATTTCGACCTTGCCGTGCAGCAGGTCAAGAGCGGCAAGATTGCCGCTATGGCTTATGTATCTGGAAAGCCGACCAGTGTGATCGCCGCATTGAAGCGAAGCGATGGTTTGCAATTGATCTCCGTGGATTATGCCAAGCCGTTGCGAGGCACCTATTTTCCGGCGTTTTTCAGCTATGGTGATTATCCAGGGTTGATTGGCAAAGGAGATCGCGTACAATCCATATCGGTTGGCACGATCATGGCCGTTTATAACTGGACATCTAGCCGGGTTGGTCGGCGTGGCGTCAGATATCGAAAGGTTAAACAATTTATTGATGCTTTTTTCACTAACTACAAGGCGTTGAAAAAGGTACCGCGCCATCCAAAATGGCGAGAAATGAATATCGCAGCGGAAGTACCGGGATGGAAACGGTTTCCGCCAGCACAAGAAAGATTGAGTGTCGAATTAAAAAAACGCAAAAATGGGATTTAATAGCAGCTTTTGGAAAAATGGGTGCCGGTTTTTCGCCCGGGAAGCTGAGATAATACGAAGCTGAGATAATACAATGTGGGTCACCCAGGAACCGGGTGGAAATATAAGAAAAATAAAGAGTAGCGACTGGAGTGATCAAAGTTTCAGTTAAGGGAGTTCAGGTATGAGTGACAGTACAAATAGGGGCTCACCAAACGAGCCGCCCAAAAATCCAAAAGCTGGCATTGGCCATCCTGATGCAGCCAGGGCGCGCGATGTTGCTGCCACCCCGGCTTCTGCCCAAGGGTTGCAATCAGTGATGGCGGTTATCGGTGATAATTATGACCCAGCTGTTAGTGGATCGCTCGACAAGGCGGCAATCCCAACGCCTCCAACCAATGCATCTTCGGCTTCAAAGTTGACTGACAAGATTGATGCCGCAAGACTTCAACAGAATGAGAGCTCTACCGTCACGCAGGGCTTGCAATCCATCATGGCTGTGATCGGTGAAAATTACGAAGAAGAAGGTGAGCCCACCCCGATCCAGGCGCCGGTGACGACCGCGCAGGCGGATAGTACACCTGTAGTAGCAGCTGAGCCAGCGCGAGCCTTGATTACGCCCGCGCCTCAAGACAGCAAAAATGAAGTTGCCAGTAGCGCAATTTCCGATCTGTTGCCGCTGTTGACCGACGATGAACAATATATTTCGCAATCCCATGAGTCGGCCGCCGGTAGTGATAGCGGTCTGGCCCAGACGACGAATGTTGTTTCCGCTGCGTCGGGTTCGACCATTGCCGATTTGTTGAACCAGTTGAAATCTGACATTAGCACGCTTGAAAAAGGTAATTTGTCGGCGCGCGAAAAGTTTAATATGCCGTCAGTGATTGATTCAGCCGCTCCAGAAGTACAGACATTGCTGGCCGAATTGCAAGGCGATATATCGACCCTACGGTCTGAAAACGACAGTTTGAAGGTGCGATATACAATCCCGACAGTGATGGCCGGGCAGGGATCGGAAGTGACCTTGCTATTGAACCAGCTGCAAGGCGACATCGCTGGTCTTCGCCAGGAAAATGATTCGCTTCGCAATAAAGTGCCAGGTGGCGGAGGCGAGCTTTCGGGACTGCTGGCCCAGTTGCAGGGTGATATTTCAGGTCTTCGTCAAGAAAACGACAGTCTGAAAACCTTTTATAATTTGCCCCAGGGACGTCGAAAAACATCGATTGGTCAGGCTTTCTTGATGACTGTTGGATTGGTGGCGCTCGTGGGCGGCGCTACAGTTGGCGGCATATATTATGCAAATAGCATTAATGACCAGAACAATGAGAACCTCTTAGCCCTGCTGGGACTGCAAAAAGAAAACAGTCAGAAAGTGGCCGCTTTGGAGGCTGCAGTTGTCGCGGAGAAAGCCGCTGTTATCGCTGCTCAAAGAACAGCAAAAGCAAAGGTAAAAGTCGCGGCAGTCGCTCCAACCCCGCCGCCAGCGCTCCCCAAAATCGTAGTCAAACGACCCAAGCTTGAGTCGGATGAAGTACAGGCTCTGCTGGCCGATGCTGCCAACCTCATTGAGCTTGGTGATTTGGTGTCTGCAAGACAGATGCTCGAATATGCCATGAGTCAGCAAAGCGTTGAAGCCACTTACAAGCTGGCCCAGACATTCGATCCGCTACATTTGGCAACCATGGCCAGCGTGCTGAGTGTTGAACCTAATCTGACGCGTGCCAAAGTGCTGTATTATTCAGCTGCCAGACAAGGCCATCAGGCTGCTGCCAAGCGCCTTGCCGAGCTACGCCGTACTCCTGGGTAAAGCCAAATTTACGATCATTATCCCCATAAGAAGTACGATCATTATCCCCATAAGAAGGGAGAAGCACTTGCGTGCTTCTCCCTTTTTTGTTGTTAGCTGAATTTTTAAGAAAATGTACCTTTGCAGACTTGCGGCAATTGTTTAAGTTCAAATCGTCTGGATCAACCAAACAATCAGAACAAGAGGCGATTTTGACTATGAAACAACCAGTAAAAATAGCGATTTCCGGGGCCGCAGGTCAAATTGGCTATGCATTGCTTTTTCGTATTGCCGCAGGCGACATGCTGGGGCCAGATCAACCAGTGATTCTGCATCTGTTAGAGATCACGCCAGCGCTTGGTGCCCTCAATGGTGTGGTGATGGAATTGAACGATTGTGCGTTTCCACTTTTGGCGGGCATTGTCGCGACGGATGATGCGAATGTCGCTTTTAAAGATATTGATTATGCGATGCTGGTCGGGTCGCGACCGCGTGGTCCAGGTATGGAGCGCAGTGATCTGCTACAGGCCAATGGAGCAATTTTTGGCCCCCAGGGTAAGGCGCTTAATGCTCATGCCAAGCGCGACGTGAAGGTGCTTGTGGTTGGTAATCCGGCCAATACCAATGCCTTGATCGCGCAAGCTAGCGCCCCTGATCTTGATCCAAATTGCTTTACCGCTATGGTACGCCTCGATCACAACCGGGCCAAGTCCATGCTGGCAGAAAAAACTGGTGCTCATTCCACGGATATCAAGCGAGTGATCATCTGGGGCAATCATAGCTCGACGCAATATCCCGACCTGCATTATGCCACAGTCAAGGGAGACGAGGCGATGGGGCTGATCGATGCTGACTGGTATAGTGGCACGTTTATCCCCGATGTGCAGCAGCGTGGGGCTGTGATCATCAAGGCCAGAGGAGCGTCATCCGCGGCGAGCGCGGCGAGCGCTGCTATGGATCACATGAGCACTTGGGCGCAAGGCACAGCGGATGGTGACTGGGTGTCTATGGGCATCTCGTCGAACGGTTCCTATGGCATCGAGCCGGGCATCATCTATGGTCATCCTGTTACCTGCAAAGATGGTAAATACGAAATCGTGCAAGGTCTGGAAATCTCTGATTTCTCGCGCACTTGTATGAATGAAACTGAAACCGAATTGCGCGAAGAACGCGAAGCGGTTGAGAGTTTACTGGGGAGTTAGAGAGCTTGCTTGGTGGTTCTGGTCTTGTGCGAGAGATTTCGAGCGGCAAGGCGAGAGACCACTGAAGATGGATCTCGGACAATTTTGTGGGGCACTGCCCCTGAACAACAAAACCACTGGAGCCACAAAATTTTTGGAATGACGAGAGGGAGGGATCTCTCCCCCTCGTCATCCTTGAAAATAAGCTGCCACGATGTTTATTCGGGGCATTGTTCTCATCCCGCATATTTATCGAGGATACCTCCTTCTTTTTTGCCTGCCTAACCAGTGAATTGGTAGCCAGCAGAAAAAAGTGCATCTCGCTGGCCCACGACTCTTTATCGTATTTTATTAAGGCCTTGAGTTCGCGCAGATGATGGGCATTTCCCTTGTGGCCTTTCTGGCTGCCGCTCTTTTTGCCGGACTTGCCGCGAAGGCTCTTGTTGCAAGGCTTTTTATGGCGCGGATTTTTCTTCAGCCCGTCGCTAGATGGCGGCTTGGAGCTGGTACCGCTGTCCAGATCGAGCCGACGACGCAACTCTGCTTTTTTTTGCTTCAGAGCAGAAATTTCATCAAGCAAGGCATCAATCAGAGCTTTTGTGTCGGGATGAATATCTATCCTTCAAGCGATTCAGAAAATAAAACGACTGATAACAAAAATCCGCGAGAACTTAGCAATAAGCTCCGCACAGTGGCAAACCAGACTCAGATAGCTTGGGAGTTACTAAAATTATGACCAACAAATGTCATTCAAGACACTGTGACAGAAAAACAACTATCGATTTTCCAGCATATGACTGAAGGCTCGGAGGCATTTGATACTGATTTAGTGATCGGCTTCTAATTGAGCAAGACAATCTCGATAAATGATGTTGATCTCGCCTGCCAGGTCACCCCCTTCACATGATAATCGGTAAATCGAGAGGTAAATGGTTCGTAGGCGACGATCTTTTTTTGAAAAAGACGCAAGACCTTAAATCAAATTTAAATTTGATAAGATTGATATAAAACAAAGAGATAACACTGCTATTCAGTTGGTGTTAGCAGTGATAAAAAGGGAGGGTTTCGATCCGAATTCAACAAAGTAACTCAAATACGCAAAGACCGCTTTTCTTTTGGTCAGAATTCCCTTATATAATCTCACAGCTTCTTACAAAGCTTGGATTATTATCCTCCCCATGATTGAAGGTATTTTTCTTGGAGGTAACCGTTAGAACGGGTTTAAGTCCTGTTTCGCGGGTATCATCGGCTCGATACGTGAACAGAGCAATCATGGTTTTTTGACGCGGGGTGGAGCAGCCCGGTAGCTCGTCAGGCTCATAACCTGAAGGTCGTAGGTTCAAATCCTACCCCCGCAACCAAAAATACCCAGTAAATACACACGCTTAGCCGACACAGAAAAGTCAGAATCTTGTGTAAAATGGTGTTACACAACACTTACACAGTTTCACACAGCCCTTGAGTTCCGACTATGGCAGAGGCAAAACACACCATTCTTGGTGGCAAAGTCCACGTTTACAAGCGCGAAAACAGC
>JAAETJ010000743.1 GCA_024228495.1 bacterium
GAATCCGTTACGCCATCCCCATTGGCCATGGCCATTGCAGATTGCGGCTCGTCATCACTCTTGTCTACGCTAACCGATCCCAGGGTGAATCCTCCAAACAACAAAAAAACAGCAAGTATAATTTCCATGGGTTTTACCTCTGCAACGAAACGGAATGGGCCTGACCAGCAGGCCCCTGATTAACCGGATCCGCCGCACAGCGCTCGAATGTGATCAGCCGGTGGACGGAATCCTGAA
This sequence comes from bacterium, assembly GCA_024228495.1. Taxonomy (GTDB): domain Bacteria; phylum Pseudomonadota; class Alphaproteobacteria; order Rhizobiales; family JAKIUO01; genus JAKIUO01. The sequence goes on from JAAETJ010000743.1 coordinate 238, forward strand.
CCAGGTGAAATGCCGGTCCTGCGAGTGTTTCCAGTGCGTCTTTCAATGTCATCGGTCCCAGACTTCGATGAACCGTCGGCAGCGGTAACGCAAACAAGGCTTCCGTGTACGATCCAATGGACTCGGCAGCAGCCAGACGATAGCCGCTACTTTGCAGCAGATGCCGGACAGCTTCACCTACGGTCTGGATCTGCTTCGAAAACTTAACGGTCATTGTCGCTGCCAACAAATTGGCTTGTGCCTCTGTTGGGGTGGCTGCAAACAAGGAATAGCGGCCGACCTGGATACCCTTCGCATGCAGATTCGTGCTGACCAGGGTACTGATTCCAACGATGCAGATCTTGATCGCTGCTATCAGACGTTTTGGGTTGAAAATGAATCTCTTCATGACGGACTCGGCCTCGGGTATCTTGTGGAACCAGGCCAGCATCATTACGGAGCATTCCCAATCCGGGAACGGTAAATCCTTTCTAATGACTGCATTGTTTTCTTGACCTGCCATCATCTGCGAAGCTCGTTGAGGCAATCAGAATGAAATTTCTATGGGGTAGGAAATATTATGCGGATTGGATGCTGGTGTGCGGATGCAATTTTAGACAAATGCCCTAAATCGAACACCTACTCTGTGAATGGGTTCAACACACGCACACCTGTTTTAACGAAATCCTTATGGTTACGTGTTACGACCGTCAATTCATAAATCAGCGCAGTTGCGGCGATTTGCTTGTCCAAGGCATTTTCCGGATGAGGTACCCGGAGCCGTCCCCAAAGCTGTGCAATGTCCTGGTTGATATTGAGTATGTGATCCTGATACTCAGCCATTAAGGCATCCAGCCATTTCTCCAATTGGTTGGCTTGGCGCATATCTCCACGGTAACGGATCAATTCGACGCCGCGCCGTAATTCACCAACGGTGACAACTGATATGAACAGCCGTGACTCATCCTCGATGGCCTGCTTAAAAAACGCACGCACTCCTTTATTTGCTTTTGACTTTTTCCGCACTTCGCTGATGACGTTGGTATCAACTAAATACATGATCGTTTCCAACCTCATCCTCTACCCGCTCGAAATCATCATCCTGCCCGACGTTGGGCATGGTCAAGATGGCTTCCGCAAAACTCTTTCCTTTTGGTCGCAACAACAGCTCTTCGAGTAAGGCACGATGCTCAGCCTCTGCACTCCTGCCATGTTGCGCCGCACGCTGTTTAAGTGCATCAACGATGCATTGATCCAGGTTTCTGACCACAAGATTTGCCATAACAGCTCTCCATCCGTCTCTGTAAGAAAGTGATTGCAATGATAGCACTCCCAGGCAGTATTGCAATCATTGATAGCATTATTACCGCTAGCGCCTTTGGAATCTATCGTCCTAAATAAACATTATGAAAAGCTTTCCATAACCATCTACTTTCCTAAATAA
>JAAETJ010000744.1 GCA_024228495.1 bacterium
GGACGTGCAGATCGCTGCGGACGAGTTCAAACAAAAACATGGCTGGGATCCGCTTGGAACCACATAGGGTTCTGTCGCAAAGTTCGAGAGGGTGCTAAAAAACTAGAATATTGTTCTTCTTCTGATCGGATATCGGACACAATCTTCAGACGCTAGCACCGATCTTGCCAATTTTTGGGCTGAGCTTGAGATGCCCAACGTCAAAATTTGGATCAGTACGGAACAATATTCTTCGAGAAAAAAGCTTTGCGACATGTATGGACATCCCCCTTTGCGCAAGAAGAATCTTTTGGTTGGCAGTTCGCGTAGTCGGGTGCTGACATGTATTCGGCCTCATATTGCGGTTTTCATACACCGCGGGCCCGTATGGAGTTCTCAGATCAGATCCAATTCAGACCACGTGCGCAAAGGCACTTCGTCGCAATCTGGTTTTCCTGATCTCGTCTCGTCGACTGTTGCGCCTTACCTTCCGTTTGACCTTCTTACGTCTCCGGGCTCAAATCGTTTCCACGGTTCTAGCGTGTAACAGTTTGTGTCCGGTATTCTCCGCCATGTGCCATCAACGCCCAGGCGATACGTGCCATTTTGTTGGCCAACGCTACCCTTACCAACATGGGTGGCTTGCGCTCCAACATCCTTGCTAGCAAAGAACCCGGTGCGGCTCCTTTGTGCTCGGCCCATCTAACCACTGCACTGGCCCCAAGAATGAGGAGGCGCCGCAACGTTCGGTTTCCCATCTTTGACGTTCGTCCTAGTCGCTGCTTACCACCAGTCGAATGTTGA
>JAAETJ010000745.1 GCA_024228495.1 bacterium
GTGAACAGGCGTTGATGGACATATCGCGTAAGAAGCCAATCCTCAAGAATCGGGTTCCGGAACATGTTGAGAAAGCGGTGGTAGATCTGGCCATCGAGAACCCGGCCCTTGGCCAGAAACGGGCTTCATGGGAACTGCAACAGCATGGCATCATGATCTCATCGTCTGGCGTGCGCTCGGTTTGGCTGCGTCATGACTTGGAGACTATGAAGAAAAGATTGAAGGCGCTTGAGGCCCGTTCTGCCCAGGAAGGCTTTCTGCTAACCGAAGACCAGCTTGTAGCCCTGGAAAAGGCCAAGCAGAAAAAGGAAGCTCATGGCGAGATCGAGACCCATCATCCGGGTTATCTTGGTTCCCAGGACACTTATTATGTGGGCACCATGAAGGGTGTGGGCCGAATTTATCAGCAAACCTTCGTTGACACATACTCCCGGGTATCGCTGTGCAAATTGTACACCGAGAAGACGTCGATCACCGCTGCCGATCTGCTCAATGACCAAGTTGTTCCATTCTTCGATGAACACCAAATCTCACTGCTGCGTATCCTCACCGACAGAGGAACCGAATATTGCGGCAAGGTGGAAAATCATGCCTACCAGCTGTATCTGGCGGTGGAAGATATTGATCATACAAGAACCAAGGCAAGGTCGCCTCAGACCAACGGCATCTGCGAACGCTTCCATAAAACCATCAAGAATGAATTCTACGATATCGCCTTTCGCAAGAAGCTTTACCATTCACTGGAAGAGCTGCAAACTGATCTTGATCACTGGCTGATGAAATATAACGAACACCGGCCTCATTCCGGCAGGCATTGCTATGGCAAGACACCTATGCAAACCTTTCGCGAAACAATACACGTTGCACTGGAAAAGAATATTCCAGCGCCAGACCTATCCGACAGCGAAGCTCCCCATAGCGTAGCTGGCTGATAGCCCCGATCGTCAGGTCAAGTGTGGAGTTCTACAGAATATTGCGGTCAGCAGTTGGGCGTACAGCCTGAGTTGATCGATGTTGAACTCTTTGTCGGCTGCACTGAGTGGAGCGAGCCAATCCAGGCTACTTCTTACATAATTCTCGATGAGAATTAGGACCGCTAAACCCAAGATAACCCAAAACAGGCTTTTTATGCCGATCCATGTAAAAGAGCCTAAAATGCGAGCGTTTGCTTTCGCTTTGGTGACTGAGGCGCTCCCCTTGTACGCGCTGCGTTCGAAGGCAAACCCAATCTTTCCTAGCCTTGTTCGGAGCTTCCAAAACCAAGACTTGGATCCGACCCAGATTTTCAGACGATCAATCAAGAAGTGCGCACTTTCATTGGTTTTTACTCAACATATAGTTGAGCCAGGTAGAAATTGCGAGGTTGTCCAACAACAAACTTGTTGTGCGCGACCCACAATCTTCAATCGCTCGGATGCGAACTTTACTTTGATCCATCAGTTGGCGGCAAGACATGACCGCTTTATGTTTATTCGGTAGTTACATTGGGCCTGCAGCGAACGACCGCTTTCCCCCCGCAACTGCCGTACCGGGGTAACTGCACTCTTGTCAGATTACCTACGGCCACCTGCACGCAGGCGGCAAAGAGGAGAGGATTGAATCTACGTTGCCGCCGGTTTTCAGGCCGAGAATTGTTCCCCGGTCACAAAGCAGATTGAATTCGACATATCTTCCGCGGGCTTTCAGTTGTTCGTTGTGCTGCATCCGGGTTCATGGATGGTTGAAATTTCTGGGAACAATGGCCGGATAGGCGAAATTGAAGGCGCGGGTGACATTACGGGTGAAAGTGAAATCTGCTTTTGTACTTCAATAGCGTGAGCGGGCATGCTGTTTTTCAAGCATTAGGTTTCTCTACCAGTTGACGACTGGGTGGACGGGGTAGACAGTGGAGCTTGTGATGATACTCAGCTAACTCAGGATGGGAGTGAGATGTTTTATTTCCCGGCGATTAGAAGTTTTGCATATTGTTCAGGCGTTATTTTACTGGGCATATTTTCAATATCGACAGCTATTGGGGATGAAAATGATGCCGTTATTGGGGAGAGGGTGAAGGAAATACCCATCTTTGACGCCCATGTCCATTACA
>JAAETJ010000746.1 GCA_024228495.1 bacterium
GCCAGCATGCAGGCATCAATACTGGCGCGATCAAAAGGCGCGTGCTCAGCATCCAGGATCAGAAAATCAAGCGGTCCGGCGCCTAAAACTTCTATCACGGTGGGATGCGGGGTTTTAATGAAACAGCCGATCAATGGCTGGTGCGCAACCAGACGCGCTTTGAAATGGGCATTGGGTGTCATACGGTGACTCCGGAATTCAATCGCTGGAAATAAGAAGCGTCGCTGGCAAGAATATCGTCAAGTTCAATGGGATAGCGCCCGTGTTTGCGGACCAAGTCAAAAAAAGCAATGGTGGTCTCGGGCGGTATATCGTGGCCGATATTGTGGCATGGCGCAACAATATAGCCACCATCTTTCCCCAAATCCGTCATCCGGCGCGCAATTTCCCATTCAAGCTCTGCCATCGTTGCATTTGGCATCATCTGCTGCACATCCATGGCACCGTGAAATGCCAACCGGTCACCAAATTTATCCTGCAAGGCAGCCGTATCTCCCATCCCTGCAGTCGAAGTCTGAACCGGATTCAGGATATCAACACCGATTTCCAGCAAATCCTCAATCAGAGGCAATACAGCGCCATCCGTGTGCATCATCAGCTTTACATCGGCGAGGCTTTTGATGTGGTCATGCAGATCCTTCATGAATGGCTTGACGCGTTTGCGAAACAGTTTGGGTGACAACAACAAGGATGTCTGTGTGCCCAGATCGTCGGTGACATAAACCAGTTGCACATAATCACCGACTTCAGCCATGTAACGCGTCCACATCTGTTTCAGCAGGTCGGTGATCTTGCCCATTAGCGCGTCGCTGAAATCAGGATCGATCATCATATCAATGAAAAACTGCTCATAGCCACGGATTTGCAATGAGCTCATCAACGGGCCGGCCTTGATCGCATCAGCTCCGATTACATAACCGGTATTTTCGTAAAGATGCTTTGCCCGC
>JAAETJ010000747.1 GCA_024228495.1 bacterium
TGGGAAGATGAACACGCATGTCGGGCTTACATGAATGAGGCGGTTACCGAAAACCATAAGGACTGGATTGACGGCACGCTGAAACCCTTACTGGATGATGAGTTTAGAGTGATTATTATGAACAACATCACCCGGGGACCGACGCGCAAATTTTACAACACTACCTTTCTTGTTTCTATGCAGGAGTTTAACTACTTAGACCCTAAGAATGCGTACAACAAGATTTTCTTACCGGGTATTGAGAAGACCTATACGGAGACGGGACAGGATGACCGCCTGATGATTGAAAGCCAAAAAGGCTTTGGTCGCTTCGGGTTTACCACCTGTTATGATTACCTCTTCACTGATCTGCTGCGGGAGTATTCCATGGGTGACAATGTAGACGCAATCATTCAGATCGCATCTTGGCGAGCTGCTTCCTTGCGCGACTATCCCGGCATGAATGTCCGCACCGATCGCTATTACGGTGAACTTTGGGATATGGTGATGGCCGCCTCATCTGCCACCAATCAGTTCTGGACAATTGCATGCAATGCGGTGGGTCGGCATAGCATATCTGGCGCCTACTTCTGGGGTGGTTCCGGAATTTGGGCGCCTTCCGGCATGAAA
>JAAETJ010000748.1 GCA_024228495.1 bacterium
CCGCCACGGCTACAGCATGGCCGTACTATGCGAACACCTAAATGCTCGGCGCAGCGAGGTTCGAGCCTATTTGCTGGGAAAACTGCCCTCTGGAAAAACTGAAGAGTTTAACCGGGAAATCCACAAGCTGGGCATTCTATAGGGGTTCTTCCACAAGACCCCTTGAAGCTACGCTTGGCCAAGGTGAATTGGACGGCCACACGAGGCCAATCAGCCCAAAATCACCGGAAGAGGTCGTTGAATGCAAGTACATACCCTGTGAGTGTTGTGGAGTTACCGCCGCCTTACTGATATTCGCAGACGATGCAACAGACCCTGGCAGGTTTGAAGACTATGCACGAAAAATGCACCACGAATACAAGCGTCTTAATGTTCCAACGTGGATCATTGGCCCGCCGATTGGCTTGGCCGGCTTCGATACTCCCTCGGAGATTTTAAAAGTGTGGCCAACGCGTGAGCCAATTCGACGGTTGACACCGAATGAATTCAATGAAGATCTTGATTCGCTCCTGGAAAGACATTGCGGATAGAATCAAATATATGAGCAGACCCCGCTGGATAAAATCACTTATTGTGGGCAGAAAATAATGGATAAGTGCGGGAAATGCCGCCGATGAAATCAAGCATCTACAGATAGCGAGAATTTGCTGGAGGAAAGGAGGATATATGGCTCTTGTATTTGAAGTGCAAGCAGAAGACATTGCCGACTTAGACGATGTGCAGTTAACTCGACTGCTGAAAATGCTTCTTCATCAAGAAACACGAAACGCAGGGATTGCGCAACGCTTGGTCGAAGTAGCACTCAATATACGTGTTGCTGACGGAGGAGAAGACGGACGAATTCAATGGGAAGGTGGCCCTGATCAAACTGAATTTCTTCCTACACGCTTTGTTCAATTCCAGAACAAAGCCACTAATATGTTTCCTGGTGATTGCGCCAATGAGATCGTCAGAAACGGCCAAATTAAGCCACGCATTGATGAAGCCTTAGCGGCAGGTGCTGCGTACATTCTGTTCACTACGCAATTGCTCAATACCGAACAAAAAGACGCACGCATTGCTCTAATACGCAATATCCTTCGTGACCAAGCCAAGGCATACGCAGATACCGCCATCATTAGAATATACGATGCTGCGAGCATCCAGGGCTGGGTTAATGGGTCCGTGGCAGCTATCACCGCTGTTTTGAATTGGATTGGCAGACCTCTTGTTACCGGACTGCAAACTTGGGAACGCTGGGAGCAGTACGAAGAAAATCACCTTTTTGAGTTTGTGCCTGATGAACACCGCGTCTCCGCAATTCAGCAAATAAGGGACCTGTTAGCCCAGCCGAAAGAAAGCGCTCGGCTAATTGGATTGTCTGGTTTGGGTAAAACGCGTTTAGCCCTTGAAATATGTAAAGGCGGGTCAGAGTCAGATGGTTTTCGAAACGGTGTTATTTACGTTGATGTTGGAAATGCTGGAAGTGACCTTCCTGGAGTGGTTGCCAGTTGGGTCCAACAGAACTTGAAGGGAACACTAATCGTCGACAATTGCGAACTGTCACTTCATCAACGACTGAAACGGGAGATCAATCATCCTGATAGCCAACTTTCACTCCTAACAATGCACTACAACCCGGAAAAGGATGCAGACTCGGACCCAGTTACATTGTTGCCTATGGACGATGCACTAATTAAGTCAATGCTTGAACCGGTTTATGGTGAGCGTATTCCAGATCTTGATCGAGTCGTCGCGTTCGCACAGGGTTTTCCACAGATGGCGGTGCTTCTCGCAAAGGCGCGGTTGGATCAAGCAGCTGACATGGGCAGCCTTAACGATGACTACTTGGTTCAAAAAATGCTTTGGGGGGGTGGTAAAAAGAATGGCGAAGATGAACAAATGCTTCAAGCATGCGCGTTGTTCGAAAAGTTTGGACTCGAAGATGAAGCAGCTGTTGAATCCCAATTTATTGCTGAAAACATTGCACGCACTGACGAAGATGCCCTGTACAGGTGTGTAAAACGGTTTGAAGGCAGGGGCGTCGTAAATAGCGTAGGACGCTATTCGCAGATCATACCGAAGCCACTTGCCATTCGTTTGGCTGCGGACTGGTGGAAAAACACAAGAAGGAAAAGACAGGAAGTTCTAATTGGAATGGAGATGCCAGGCCAGTTAGGGAGCAGTTTTTGCAATCAGATAGCAAAGCTGGATTTTTTGCCTGAAGTGAAAGATCTGACGGCTGACTTATGTGGTGACCAAGACCCTTTTGGCCAAGCGGAAGTGATCCTGTCTGATAGGGGTTCTCGTCTCTTCCGCGCACTAGTGGAAGTTAACCCCGTCGCCACGTCTGAATCACTCCACAGGGTCTTTTCGAGTATTAATGCGGATGAAATTGCGAGCATCACCGGCGATGTGAGGCGGAACTTGGTGAGATCCTTGGAGAAACTCTGCTTTAGAAAGGATACCTTCGATAAATCAGCCAGGATATTAATGGCTCTCGCTGCAAATGAGAATGAAAGTTGGAGCAATAATGCTACAGGCCAATTTACACAGCTGTTTCGTGTGTTCCTATCTGGTACAGCCTCACCTCCTGAAAACCGTCTTGCGTTGGTCGATGAGGCAATCCAGTCAGGCGATGAAGCTCTTCGCATGCTTGCAGTCGAAGCTCTAGCGACAGCTATCGACACATATGGTGCTAGTCGTATGGTTGGAGCTGAATATCAGGGTAGTGGTGCTCCCTTAGAAGAGTGGCGACCTTATATTTGGCAGGAGGCATTTGACTACTGGATAGCTGCAATAGAACGGTTAACGGATTTGGCTGTTCATGACACCAACGAGGGAACCAAGGCCAAGAAGGAAATTGGTCGTCGCATCAGGGGGTTGATGTCAAAAGGTCGAGATGTAATGGAAGCGTTAGACCGTGCTATTCATACCATAATCGCCGCCCAAGGTGCGTTATGGCCGGAAGCATTGGAGAGCATTAAGCATTCCTTATCCTATGACAGCGAACGCATGCCTAGAGAAGCCGCAGAAAAGCTTCGAGAATGGGAAGGGTTACTTACGCCTGACCGTTTGGAGGACAAATTAAAGCTATTCGTTTCAAATCCACCGTTCGAGCATGAAAAGAACGAAGATGGTGAGTATGTTGATATTGCAGCTATGAATGCAGTCACACTGGCCAAAGAGCTGGCTGGTAGCCAAGAATCGCTGCTGCCTCTGTTACCAATTTTGCTGAAGGGCGAGCAGCGCCAGGGATTCACGTTTGGCAAAGAGCTGGTTGAAGCGTCACATGCTTGGGAACCGCTGGCTTCGGCAATCATTGGGTTTGCGAAAGTAGACTCTCAGGCAAATATCAGCCTGTTGCTAGGTATGTTGTCCAGTGTATATCTGATTGATTCCGATGAGTGGGAACAAATCGTAGCTCTTTTCTCTGGGACTCCTGGGCTTGAGAATTTTTATCCTAGCGTGATAACAACAGGCCAAATCACAAACCACCACCTTGAAACCATTCTTGCGATCCTGGGCGACGGAAAATTAGAAGAAAGGGCGGTTTCGATTCTCGGGTATGGCCAAAATCTCGACTCTTTGACGACCAAGGTTGTAAATGACTTTGCTGTGGCCTTATCCAGTCATTCCGACATGGCGGGTTGGGTGTCTTTAGACCTTCTTTCAATGTTCTGCCATGGTGACGGTGAGAAATTCGAAGCCAGTATTGTGGCATTTAAGAAAATTCTTGTAAGTCTTTCAATGGAGAATGATTCACATCAGCCTGGGCACATGGATGCGCATCACTGGAAGACAGCGGCAACAAAAATACTTTCGAAAGAAGGTATGTCTGAGTTTGCAGTCGAATTGGTCGAAAAACTGGTGTCATCAAGAATCGAGCAGATTGACTACAGCGATATTCATCATGCGATTCAACCTGTTATGCGAATCATCCTTGAGCATTATGGGCGAGAAACGTGGCCAACTATCGGAAAAGCTATCGTAAATGCGAGTCCATTGGATAAATACCGATTCACACAGTTTTTTGGTTCTGACGATCATTCAGATCGAGGAAAGCATTCCAGCGTTTTGACAGAACTATCGGATGAGATTCTCATGAAATGGTGTGCTGAAGTGCCTGAAATCGGTCCACATTTCGTCGCAACAGCGACTGAAGCATTTATGACTACTGATGGGGATGATTTCCGTCTTTCGCCTAGAGCGCAGATCCTTATAGATGAATACGGTGATTCTGATGAGGTATTAGGGGCCTTGTCAGCTAATATGGGATCGTTTGGTTGGACTGGATCGGTCGTCCCGCATTATGAGAATGAAGTAGCGGCATTCGAACCGCTGCTCGAACATGCTAAGCCTAATGTTCGTAACTGGGCAGATCGAAGAATCCAGTACCTCAGAAGACGTATCGAGCATGAAAAGATACGTGATGCTGAACATAAATTAGGCATCTATTGAGAACTAAAAATGGTTCTGTCGCAAAGTATACCTTGTCAGGGCGTTGTTGAATAAATGCGGGTTCTGCCCGAGTAGACCACAGACTAAATAATTCTTATACTGTGCCGCAGTTTTCACCTCAGGTACAGTCTCAATGCCCTATTTGTAGCCGTTCTTGTTGTCGAGCCGCTACACCTAAGTGTAGCGGCTCGACAACAAGAACGGCTCTGCTCGCAAACAGTGCACCTTTCCTGCTCACTTTAGCTGACAATAAGATCGGTGCTCTGCTCAGATTAAGTGACAATGAACTCACATTAACTGACAACAGCTCGCAAACATCGCCTTCTGCTCAGATTAAATGACAACAAGAGCCAGAAAAAATGTAGACCGAGGGGTAAACCTTGCTTTGATTTTCTGATGGGTTTTCTGACAGCCAAAAAATCTGTAACCTATTGATTTTTGGTATCACAGACGATCAGCAAGGAAAACGTTCGTTTTTCTTGTACTTCGGATGACCGGTAAGGAGAACCTCGCCAAGCATTGCTGCATTGCTGTGGCGTTATCTCCCTCTTCCAGGCAGTCGACTGAATAAGGAGATGATTTACCTATGGATACCGAGCGCCACGCGGCC
>JAAETJ010000749.1 GCA_024228495.1 bacterium
AACCCTCAGAGAATTTGCGGGAAAAAGCTCGTTATAAAAATTATGTATGAAAAACGCGTATTGATATAGACAAATGGACGGTCGTCAGAACACAGCAGGAGGACTTAAATTGCGTCCCCGTGATATGGCGAAAATTGGTCAAATTATGCTGGAGAAGGGAATTTGGAACGATCAGCAAATCTTAGATGAAGAGTGGATAGAAGAATCCACGACAGAACATATTTCAACCAAGGGATATAAATGGAGCGGATATGGATATTTATGGTGGAGCAGATTTTATAACGTTAATGGCAAGAAATATAAGGCAATAGCCGCTCTTGGTCTGGGAGGTCAACGAATAATTATTATCAAACATTTAAACTTGGTTGTTGTCACAACGGCATACAATTTTGACCGGTTTTCGCCCGTTGACGATATGATGAGGAAATTTATCATTCCTGCATTTCAATGATAAGCATGTTTATTATCTAAACAAGCTGACATTCACATAGATTCGGGCATATTTCGCGCCACTTTACCTCACTAAAAACGCAGGTCATGTCGGTGTTAATGGCAGCTCCGGGTAGAATCGAGCCTTGTGATCAGCATTTCTAAACGGCAGTTAACATGCGCATGCAGACGGACCTGGCGAAGCTGGGGGCCGTCGATGAGTGGCGTTATGAATAAAACTAAAATGAATCCAGTTCGACTATTTTTCACCAGCTTAGGAGCTGGCATATTGTTGTTGCTGGGTATCTTTTACTTGGAGGATTTTTCTTCTCAGAAAATATTTGAGTATATGTTTTAGGTAGGAGGGCTGCTATTCGTTGCGGGTGGGATTCTTTTCTTTCCATATAATCCTTATCAGGGTCAAACCTTAGCCATAACAACTCAGTTAAGACGTAACCCAAAAGGCAAGGGGCTGGAAAGAAGTGATAGAGAGACTACGGACAGATTCGTAAGAGGGATGTTAATTGCAACTCCCGGAATTATCATGATCGCAGTTTCATATTTTTTTCAGCGTGATGTCATAACAAATTGCTCAAAAAAGCTCGTGGCCCTATGGCCTTCCACCGGATGCCAAACCGCTACTCGGTCTACCGCCGTTTAGCAAGACGTTAAATGGCGACTAAGGGCACGAAGTACACATTCATGATTCAAAATTGAATGCCTGCTTCCAGATTGCAGTCATTCAAAACTTCAGGTCATAAGGCAAGTTTCGGCACATTGCAGTCGTTCATGCTCTACGTGTATTGTAGACGTATTGGATATTACCGCTCCGCTGAGCCCTCGCAGAACCGTCACAGGAGAAGGAGAACATCGTGATCAAGAAAACTGTAACCGCCTACGAAGATTTAGCATTTGCATCTCTTTAGGCAGGCATTCACACCATGACTGACGAACGGAAGGGCCTCGCCAAGGGCTTTAGCGCTGCACTGATCAACCGAATCGGGACTGTGGTTCTAATTTTGGTCATCACCCTCGTCGGCGTGTCTATTGCCGGTTACATATTTAAGTGGGGATGGACGGGGCTTCGCTGGTCCGGAGAGGACGGATCGAAGACTTTCAAGACACTTTGGGATTGGCTGGGTCTGATGATTATCCCTATTGTATTGGCAGCCGGTGCGTTCTGGTTCAAGCGAACCACGGAACGGGTCGAGAAGGACATAGCGAGCAGGACTGAGAAAGAGCGAGCGCAGGAAGCGGCCATGGAGATATACTTCGACCGTATGTCGGATCTCTTGCTGGATAAAGATCCTTTACTCAAATCAGAGCCTAACTCGGCCGCACGAGAAATGGCGGCGACGCGAACACTGGCTGTATTACGTCGGCTAGACGGGAATCGACGTAATCAGGTATTTCAGTTCTTGGGGGATGCATGCTTGCTCGGGAGACCCGAGAAGAAGGCACCGCCGTCGGGGATGGTAACCAAACCTATGATACCTATGATCCTGAAGCCCCTTGCTCGAAAGGCCGACCCGTTTTCGGTACTTGAAGACCGTAGTATTGAAGGCATGAATCTAAGTAGAGCGAATTTAGGTGAGGTTAACCTGTCAGGAGCGAGTATGATCGGAACGAATTTGGTGGAGGCAAACCTGCGTCTCTCGAACCTAACGGGAGTGCGATTGTGCGAGGCAGACCTTGCGGGTGCAGACCTATATGGAGCGAAACTGGAGGCGGCGGACCTGGGGAGTGCAAAGCTGGAGGCTGTTAACCTGGTGGAGGCGAACCTGGAGGGGGCGGTTCTGGAGGAGGCAAATCTTAAAGGGGCATATCTGACGTCGGCGTGCCTGAAGGGGGCGTTCGTGTCTAGAGCGGACCTCAACGGGGTGGTCCTGCATGGGGCGAACCTGGAGGGCGCAAGCATGGTTGAGACAAATCTGGAGGGGGCGGACCTAGAGCTGGCGAACCTGGTAGGAACTGTCGGTCTAACCTGCGAGCAGCTAAGGTTGGCTAAGAACTGGGAAAAGGCTTACCGTGATGAAGCGCTAGCCTGCGATGCAGAAATACCGAAGCCGCCTAAAGACATGACTGGTTTTACTCCTGTGATTCCTGATTCCTTGAATTTCTGAATAAACTATACAACTATCTAAACGCAAGGCATATACATAACAATGAAACTTTACGCGGATATATTGCTCTGCGCGGCGCTGCAGAATTCCGGTGAATTCAGGCCTCAAGGTCCGCTCCGGGCACCAAGCAGTCCCTGACCCCAAAAACATGAAGGTCGGCTTATCCGTTAGCGGCCGTTCATCTTACAATCGGGAACTTCTCAGTTCGGCACGAAGGAGACTACGCCGATCGGTGCTGATACACTGTTCAAACCTATACCAAGGAGTCAGCGATGGATCTAACCGAGGGCGAAATCCAGGTACTTGCATCGATTAGCAGGATCGAAGCCGGTGGTGGTGTTGCTGATGACACCGCCTTGGAAAAGCGAGGCGAACGCTACTGGATTTTTAAGGAAGACTGGACGGGAGTCCTTGAAACACTGGTCGATAAAGAGTTTGTCGAAAGATCAGGTGATGGCTGGCGTCTGACCTCTGAGGGTCGGCCTCTCGGGGGCGAGTATCGAGCCGAGCGTGCTGATATGTATTGGTACTACTACCAGAGTTTCTATACAGCAGCGCATATCAGCGAAGCGCATTCCGAGCTATGTCGGAGAGTGTTTGGAAAGGACCTGACCCAGGAAGGTCAAACCGACATGTCATCCCTTGAGTTTGCCATGGATTTGCTGCCGCTAGAGCCGGGAAAGAAAGTACTCGACCTAGGCTGTGGGGCGGGTGTCATTGCTGAGTATATTGCGGACGAAACTGGAACGATAGTTACGGGACTCGATTACTCTTCGAGTGCAATTGCTGCAGCGGATGCACGAACATTCAACAAACGTGACCGTTTGAGTTTCCAAGCCGCAAACTTCAACACAATGGTCCCTTCGGAGTCGGGCTATGATGCAATCCTGTCTATGGATACGCTGTATTGGGCGACGGATCTTGAGAGCGTCGTTAGCGTACTTGCAAAGAGCCTATCTTCCAGCGGGCGAATGGCATTGTTCATGAACCACCACGTCGGTCCCGGGGAACCTGCCGAGCAACTCGAAAGCAAATACTCCGGTCTGGGACGAGCTGTCAAATCTCTGGGATTGGACGCGTCTGTTTATGACTTCTCGGCCAACATTGGCGCATTTTGGGAGCGGATCTATGCTGCTGCCGTAGCTCTCAGGAATGATTTCGAGACCGAGGGGAACGGTTTCATCGCCGAGAGTCTTATAAGGGAGTCGGAGGAAGATTACTTGCCCGACATCCACGAAGGCCGCATTGCGCGGTATCTATTCATGATCGATGCCCAGAAGTGATCTCCAATTGCTGACCGATGTCCGCTGTGGGCACAGGCTGTGTGAAAACCCCAATTATCATCGCCAAAGGAAAATTTGCTCCCACTGCCCCCCAATTATCGAGCTGATATTGGTATCACTTACCTACTCACCAGCTGAAAAACTTAGTCAATTCGTCACGGGTTGCCACATTGAGTTTTCGAAAATAGTTTTCACACAGTCTGGGCACAATCTGGCAGTTGCCAGGCTGAACCTGAAGGTCAGCTTTCCTGTCAGTTGCCGTTCACAAATCTAACTGCTGGGGCCGGACTCGGCACGTAGCGGTCATCAGGTATCGGTACTACAATGACCGACAGTGCCTCTTCGAGACCTCTATCATTGGTTTACAATGTCTGCTTCGACGCTCGCCCAGCAGCCTGCAGCTATGCTGCATGAACTCATAACTCAATTGCGGACAGGCTGGGAGGAAGTCGGATGAGGTTCACCAACGTGCGAAGACCCCGTTCGACCCGTGTCTCATCTGCCTCATGGCTCAGGCACACCCGTACGGCTTCGGGAGCGTCGACCGCCCGTGGCGCGAAGCTGCGACCTTCATTCACCAGCACACCATGGCTGGCACATTGTGCCCGGAAGGTGTCGGCTCTCCAATCCTTAGGAAGCGGTATCCACAGATGAAAGCCTTGTGGATCAGCGGCGAACTCCACATCAGCCAGGATGGAGCCGGCCAGGGACTGACGACGCTCCGCCGCGACTCTTTGCTGTATGGCCAGTTGCGCTGCGGTTCCATCACTGATCAGCCTGGCAGCCACTTCCATAGTCATCGGAGGTGTCATCCAGACGCTGAGGTTCACGGTATGGCGTAGCGCGGGTAACAACCGCGCAGGCGCATACAGAAAACCCACCCGCAGTCCGGGCGCAACGGCCTTAGAAAGACTCGTGACATAGACTGTGTGTTCGGGCGCTAGGCACGCGATCGGAGCCGGTCGATCTGCTTTGAGAGGGGCAAAGACATCGTCTTCGATGAGGATTACGTTTTGCCGCTCAGCGATCTGCGCAATCGCTTTGCGGCGCTGGCACGAAAGCGTCACCGTCGTCGGAGCTTGCAAGGTTGGCGTCAGGTAGAAGGCTTTTGGTCTTGCTCGGGCGCAGAGCTCCGCAAAGTCTTCAGGCACAACACCGTCGGCATCCATGGCGATCGTCGCGGTATGCAGGCCCAGACGTTCGGCCATCGCGCAAACGGGAGTGTAGGTCAGAGTTTCAGTCAGTAGCAGATCGCCCGGCCGAAGAAGCGCCATGAGCGTGCACAGCAGGCCATGCTGTCCGCCCATCGTCGGAACAATCTGATCCGCCCTGGCCTCCACGTCGCAGCCATTGAGCCAGATTCTTCCCGCCTCGATGTGATGCGAAAGGTCCTTATTCGTCTGGTAATCGAGCAAGGCCGGGATGCATTTGTCTTGAGAGATCTCTCCAAGGACACGACGGATATGAGGCTCCGCAAAGCCTGGCAGCGGCAGATTACGCGACAGATCGATCGGTCCCCTGGTCTCACGACGCAGATCGCCAGGCACACCTGCTGTCGGATCCGCATCGGAGGATCGGACAAATGTGCCGCGACCGACCTCGCCTCGCAGGAGCGCCCGTTTGACGGCTTCCCCATAGGCGCGGCTCGTCGTATTGGCTGAAATGCCGAGCTGGTAGGCTAGTATCCGATGTGGCGGCAGTCGTGCGCCTTCCGTCAAACGCTGTGAGGCGATGTCCTCAGCCATCGCCTCCACGATCTGAAGGTATTTGGGCCCACGCCGCCCATCGAGGTTCGGTGTCCAAATTGCCATCAGAGCAATATACCGATTGCATTCATACAATACAAGATCAATAATGCGATCAATCAGTGCAATAATCATCTGAAGTTCCGCATGCCTCTCACATCTCCTTCCGTTGGCAAAGGTATCGCTCTCTCTCTAGTCAGCCTGGCCCTTCTGGGTATGATGCCGATCATTACGAATCTTCGGCCGTCCGACGTCGGAGCACTTTCGTTCGCTTTCGCCCTGTCTGCCTGGCAAGTGATCTTTGCGTTGCCGGTGTTTGGCCTTGAACTGAAGAGCGGCACGAAAGGCATTTTTGGCATCGACCTCTCGCGCCGGGAGCGCAGACGCATGATTACCGTCGCGCTGCTCACCGGTGGGTTGTTTGGCCTGTCGACCTATCTCTATGTTCTGGGCGTGGAAAAAGCGGGTGCCGTCAATGCCGCCATTGCCATCCAGGCCTATCCACTCTTCGCCATTCTATGGGAAAGCCTGTTTCTGAAGCGCAGAAAGTCGTCTTTGGAACTGACCCTGACGGCCGTGCTCATTGCTGCGCTTTACTACCTAGGGACCGGGGGAACGTTTCGGATGTCTGGGGTGTCACCTTGGTTCCTAGTCTCCCTCGGTGTGCCACTGCTCTGGAGCATCGCACATGTGATAATCAAGGAAGAACTGGGCCGCACCCCAATCACCCCGATACAAGTGACATTCTTCCGGGTGGCGATCTCGACGATTTTTCTCTTTGTGGTTCTCGCGGTTGCCGTACCTACCGGGATAGAAACTGGCGTGGGTGCAATCTTTCAGACAATATCGGCGATCATGGGGTTAGTTTACTTCCTCGAACTGATCGCTTGGTTCTATGCTGTCCGGCACATCGACGTTTCGCTGGCCAGTTCCATCACTACGCCATGGCCGGCCCTGACCATGGTCCTTGCCTTTGCCTTTTTGGGAGATGTGATCGAGTTTTTCCAAATCGCAGCGCTTCTTGTTGTCGTCGCTTGCATCTATGGGCTGACACTGGCGGGGCTCAGAAAAGCAAATTTCACGACGACGCAACAGAGAGAGCACTCGTCAAACCAAGCGTAATACAGGCTAACATCCGTGCTTCTGACACAGAGAGAAAGCCACTCCTTGGGATGTAATTCTATGCAAAGTTGATCTTGGACAAGAATCCGCTTCGTCCGTATAGCTGCAGTTCAAGTCAGTTGAGTTGAGTGGCCGCTATGGGCAGCACCAAGCGGCAGTTGCCTGATTGAAAATGAACGGCGGGTTCCGGTTAGCAGTAGTTCATTTCGCCAACTAGATCGTCTCTGATCGGCACATTGCAGCCGTTGGAATGAATGTTTTGCGATTGCAGCAATCGCACCTAAGCAGTTATTCAAATATTTTCACCAGGGTTAGGGTATCGAGCTGTCGATTACGGTTATCACGACATTCGTGGCGCGGTATTTGTAACGAATTCTCCCACCTGCTGAAGTGCCTTCCGTCACGTCTGCCGCATTCCACCGATCCATAAAAACCCGGGCCGTACCCAGTGCCAGATTTTGCATCTGGTTAACGCCGAGGACTATGTCGATCGCGCCATCGGCATCGGTCCAGAATAACGCATCGTCACCCCAGGCCCATGAGCCGACAAATATACCGACCTGGTCATTGGGCGCCAGAAAAGTTCCAACCCAGGCGAGCGTTTGAGCATTATTTTTGTCAATCGTATCGAATCCGGAAGGAAACTCGATCGAGGTTCCGCCAGGCACGACGTTGGTGTACCGGGTGCCGTCGGCATCAGTGTAAACAAAACTGCTCCCGGCAACCGTATTACCGGCATATTCCTTGTGATGCCCACCCCATAGTTTCGAGTAAGCCAGCGCCGCGCCGTTGTAGGTCACGCTGGCACCGGAGGAATTCTTTAACTCGAGAATTGTGCCGAGAGCATGACCAAAGCGAAAACGCGCAATGACATGGGTCTTGTCTTCATTTGCGTTGTAAAACACTTCGTAATCAGTGTAAATCCTGTCCTGGTTAACGTCGCCGGAATCTTCACTTGTTCCGCAGCCCGCGATTGCCAAAGTCGCCAGCGCCAGTATTAGTGCAATAACGTTTCTCATGATTTTTCTCCAGTAGCACTACGAGACCCAATATCCAGATTGAGACCAAATAATCTATGGTGCAATTCGGCTGTAAAGACGTACATAGATATACATTCCCGCAAATAATTTTCTGTCTAATCAAAAAGAGACACCGGATATCCGGAAATTTGAAACACGATCTATGTGAATGGAATTCCGGGGGAGAGTACAGGAATTCCCGATGCATCTCGGCATGATGGCCTTCAATATCGGTGCGCGCGTCAGTTCAGAGACGCCCCGATTTACAGCTTCAGCTATTTTAGTAAGCGTTCAAAACGACTATAAAGGGCACCTTCCAGAAGTTGCCAGCCTGAACCTGAAGGTCGGCTTCCGGTAAGCCGACCTTCATTGCGTAATGGGGAACTAGTGCTTACGGCACGAAGGAGATGTTCGTAATATCCTGATAATCACGCTCAATTTAAAATCAACACTAACCATTTTGTTACTAATCGAATTCCTTTGTCACTTTTTGTAACAGCCGTCGAGATAAGAGCGGTGGTTAAAACGTACTTGGTTTTTTACCATACGAGTAAGATCAGAAGTTACATAGGGCTGGTCCCGCATAACGACTACGACTTTCATGATTGCGTACGGTGATATTTGTATAATCCGAATTTTGATTGTGCCTTCTTTTAGGTTAGTACTGACTTCAAGGTGTCCCTTGTCGCGGTTAAAATCTTCAGCGCTAGCTGTCTCAAACACCAAGCCGCTTTCTACCTGAAGTACTATATCCGGGCTTAGTGGTCGTGCTGGGTCCGACGAATGAACCAGAAGGTCCGTAGTAAGTTTCGAATGGGTATATGTATCCCCTAGACGGTTGATAATGAAAAAATCTACTCGTATCTCTCCCTTTTTTCGCCCGCGTAAGGCTCAGCTATGCACATGATCGGATAATCATCTAATGGGCGTCCGTGGATAAAATCCAGAATATCCGGTTTAAAAACGAGAGCAACAAAGAAAAGCAGGAAGGCTGTTAACAAATTGACGATTAGGGGGCGCAACATAAGAGTTGGCCAGTCCTCGAAAACTCTCCGTACCCAATTTAATCCCCTAACAGTTGGATTAGGCATCTACAAACACTACAAGCTATCAGAGATTAAGTTGACGCGATCTTGTAGGATTTGCGTTTGTTGCCACAGGGCATCAACCTGTTTTCGTAAATAATCTACTTCAGCGTCGTGTGCCAACGAAAACTTTTTGCGTGCAATTGTGCTATCAGCTTGGTCTTCCGCAATAGTATCTGCCGCAATAGTTTGTTCGCCGCCAAACGAGGGACGCGATACGCTTTGGATTGGGGGCAGGTTTAGGCTTTTTTTGGTCTGCGCCGTCACAAAGGGGCGTCCCATAGCGTCTTGGATAAATGCCGTACCATTTTGCTCGACACCAATCGTTAAGGCGGTCCTGCCTTGAGCATCTGCCAAGACAATTAGAGTACGCCCATGTGCATCGACTAGTACCTCAGCTCGATACTTTCCATAATTGTCCCTAAGGATGAATTGACTAGACGTAATCGAGTCAAATCTTGTATGTCCCTGCGCGAGCGCATCTCCAGACACCGCAACTAAATTTAACCAAAAAGCCCCTGCAAGTATGGCAATGACGGTAAGGGACGTGATGCTGATGTTGTTTTTAAGATTCATGACGTTGCTCCTTAACCTGAGATATTCGCGAAAAACTGCCAAATAATCTTAAATCCATACATAAGGTAGGGCGTTGCTATAGGCCAAGCTGTTTTACAGATTGAACTCTAAATTTCGGAGCTCCAAGTAAAAGCCTTAACGACTCCTTTGGGCACAAACCGGCAATTGCCAGGCTGAACCTGAAGGTTAGCTTTCCTGGAAGCTGCCGTTCACAAATCTAACTACTGGGGCCAGACTCGGCACATACCTGCCGTTGCTTTAGACTCGACTAATTGCTGAAAACGGCCAATAGCTGACACCGGAATTTAGTTAATCGCCATTTTAATTGTCGAATTCATCGGAAAACTAGATGCAGGTCCCATAAAAAGGTCGACTCCGCTCACGTTTCCTGAAACACCAACTGTTAACCATGGGGGATTAGCTAGACTGATTAATTATCGGCGGCAATGATAGAGAATTGGTCAAGTATGAAACAAACTGTATGCGTATTTCTCATCGCCTTGTCGTTGTATACAGGGGCTAGCCAGGGGCAAGAAATCGCCAGCGTTACTACCAGTGCCCTCAATTTTGAAATTAATCCATATCGCGTACCCATCTTAAACAACAAAAAAGGCTTTCTGGAGAAAACGAGTATTGCTATCGGTACGATACTAAAGTCACACCATTTCAACAACAAGGACTACAACGAAACCCATAATGGTCTCTACGTAAGCATTGATAAGTGGTCTATCGGGACATATAAAAACAGCGGTGACGTGCAAAGTGCCTTCGTCACGTTTAATCCTAGAATTTACTTGACGAAATCGTTAAAGGTTAACCTCGTAGCTGGAGTGGCAGATGGTTATGATGGCTGGAATTATGCCCAGGGTGATTATTTACCGATATTGGGTGTCAGCGCACAATGGATGAATTTAAGGACTATGCTATCCCATAATCTAGTTGCGTTTGGATTAGAATTACCGTTGAACTAACCAGCATCTAATCCAATCAGACGATAACTGATATATCTTGGCTAAGCTGGAATTGGTTCTAATCTGGAACTCGAAATTAACGTAATCCCATCCTCGAATGGCTCGAAAAATTTATTCAATTCAAAGTCAGCTTCGGGTCGAGATCGGCCGACCAAATTTGATAATTGAATGACTCCTGTGGGCACAGGCTGTGTGAAAACCCCAATTATCATCGCCAAAGGAAAATTTGCTCCCACTGCCCCCCAATTATCGAGCTGATATTGGTATCACTTACCTACTCACCAGCTGAAAAACTTAGTCAACTCGTCACGGGTTGCCACATTGAGTTTTCGAAAACAGAATTCACACAGTCTGGGCACCAAGCGGTCCCTGGTGCATAAATTCTGAAGGGCGGCTTCTCTCCATCTACGGTCGATTAAAAACTCAGCTGGCAGGGCTGGAAGCGGCACATCCCTGTGCCGCTGGAACCTCTGTATTTTTTGCAGAGGCTCCTTAATTCCTGTCTTTCATTTTAAGACGCTTCAAGTGCTTGCTGAATGTCAGCTATTATGTCATCCGGATTTTCCAGGCCAACTGATATTCGAACAAGCCCGTCGCTAATACCGTGTTTCATACGATCTTCTGGTGAATAGGTAATATGGGTCATACTGGCTGGGTGTTGAACCAGCGTTTCGGCATCTCCCAAACTCACGGCTCGCATCGCTAGTTCCACACTATCCATAAAGCGGATCCCTGCTTCATAGCCACCATGTAGTTCAAATGCAATCATCCCGCCGAAGTCGCTCATCTGACGTTTCACCAACTCATACTGAGGATGTGATTTAAGACCAGGGTAGTAAACCCGTAATACCGCAGAGTGCTGCTCAATAATCTCGGCCAGCTTAAGCGCGGAACTGGAATGACGATCCATCCGTATCTCCAAAGTTTTTAAGCCTCGCATTACGAGATAGGCATCAAAGGGTGAAATGACGGCTCCGGTCATGTCCTTTACCCCATAAAAATGAATATGTTGGATATCCTCCTGTGAACCGATTATCGCGCCCGCAATAACATCTCCATGACCACAAAGATATTTCGTCATCGAGTGAACGACAAAATCAGCCCCCAATTCGATAGGTCGCTGTAAATAGGGTGTGCAATAGGTATTGTCAACAATCACCCTGGCCCCATATCGATGAGCCATGTCACAGACCATTTCTATATCGATGGTTCGCATATTTGGGTTAGCCGGGGTTTCAAAGAAAAGAAAGCGCGGTTTGTTGTTTAAGAATTTTTCCAATTCATCGGGTTGAGTAAAGTCGGCAAATTGAACCTTCACACCAAACTTGTTTAATCCTTCGGTAAAGAAGGCGTAGGTGCAGCCATACAAAGTTTTGTCTGCCAGAATCTCATCGCCTGGCTCAACAAAAGACCATATCAGCGAGGTAGTTGCTCCCATGCCGGAAGCAAGCGCTAGTGCGGCCTCTCCGTTTTCCAAATTGGCCAGTTTTTTCTCAAGCACGGTCTCGGTTGGGTTGCCAACTCTCGAATAAACGTAACCCGCTTCCTCGCCCAGAAATCGTTTTTGACCTTGCTCAGTAGATTCAAACGCGTAGGTGGAATTGAGATAAACAGGTGGATTCAGAGCGCCGTGATGCTTAAAAGGGTCGTGTCCCTGATGAATGGCCCTGGTGCTAAAGCCCTGATTTTTCTTCTGTGAATTCTTGGACATGACATCAATAATTCGAAATAAGGAGAATAATTTAGGATAAACTATGACATATCTAAAAAATACCGAATTAACTACGCAAACAATAAGGCGATTTGGCTATGGATCGAATTGACTTCGAAATTATCAGGCAACTACAGAATAATGGTCGAATTTCTAACAAATCACTCGCGGCAAAGGTTGGGCTTGCGCCTTCCACTAATTTTGAGCGAGTTAAACAGCTACATGAAGACGGTGTCGTTCGAGGCGTTCATGCGGATATCCATCCCAGGGCTCTCGGTATCGGACTGGAAGCAATGTACTTCGTGGATTTAATCAAGCACTCGAGAGAGCTTGTTGAAAACTTCCAGAAAGAAATTGAACAGATGCCTGAGGTTCGTTCAGTTTACCTTGTGTCGGGTCAGTTTGATTTTCTCATTCATGTAGCTGTCAAGGACATAGACCACTTACGCGACCTTGCTCTGGATTCTATTACGATACGTCCGGAGGTGACTCGTATTGAGACGGTCGTAATCTTTGATTACAGTCGCAAGTTTGAATTACCTAACTACAAGACCTGAAAAGAGTAACAGCCCCCTATCTGTATAACCGCTAGCCGGTGTCCGTGCTGGTGTCGATGATCCCGTTGCTGCTGCTGCCCAGAAAACCATGCACCAACACAACTTCCGGGCCTTTACCCTGACGTTGATAATAGAGCATTCCATTTTCCCATATGACCGATACCCGATTAGTATAATCAGGTTTGAGGAGCAGTGATGACTCTTGTTTGACCAGAGAGCAGTGTTTGCCTGGCACATACCCGCTTTGGGGGAGAATGAGGTTTGTAGCTATCGTTGAGCGTGATACTTACTCGCGCGTCTCTAATCAATCGCCGGATAAAGCAAATCGGTTAGTTTGCTTGCAGGCATGTCGTGGCGATCGAGCGAAAAAACCGTTTCTTCGATCTGGTTTGCTCTGCTGCTACCCAGAACGGGGACTGCAAATTCCCGAAACTTGCCGATGATACCGGTTCGATCCACCGGGTTGGTGTGTTCTCCGGGCGCCCTTACGATACCTGAGTCCAGGCGTTGACCGTCCCAGGTTTCGACAACTGTGCGGCCAAGGCGGTCCTGGGGAAAGTTGTCATTGCATTCGGAGCATTCACTAACGGAGGTGACCGAAACCAGCCTGGCGATATCCGGATCGGTGAAAGTTTCGCCCGAGACCTCTTCTGCCCCAAGTTTTCCGCGAGTGAGAGCAGCCGCTACCGGATAGCTGATACTGTATTGCGCCTTGCCCGTGGTCTCGGGCATGTTTTGCGCAAGCCGCGTCGCTTCGTGGAAACCATAGATTTCTATCCCTTTAATGTCATCGACTGATATTGCGTGCTCGGAACGAAGGTTGAGGGCGGCCTGAATTGGAGCATGCGCCCACCGGCAAACGGGAAAGAGTTTAATGTTTTGCTTGCAGGTCAACCAATCCGTTGCAAGATCCTGCCAATACTCGGCAGCAGAATCGCCTTCGATGGTTACCGCGGGAGCACCTTCAAAACCGTTCAGGGCAAGTTCCGCGGCAACCACGCCGACCATTGAGCCCCAGCCTGATCCGTCATGCAACATTGTCGGGTTGTCGATTTCGCGCATCATCTGGCTGCGCGGCCCGTGATACTCCGCGATACCAACCGCATGGCGAAGGACATCAGGATCGGCGCCATTCAATCGAACTCCGAGCGCCGCTACAGCCAGGGAAATCCATGCTCCGGATGTGTGGTAATCAGTGACCGTACCGTGCAATGCAAGTCCAGCCCGGCAACCGGTTTCATAGCCAATCACCATTGAGGTAAGCAAGTCTCTGCTCGAGAAATGGGCATCCTTTTCCGCAAAAGCCAACACGGCAGGAAACAGGCCGCAGCCTGCATGGCCCTTGGCAGTGCTGAATCCATCGTGTGCATCCAGACTGTCGATCTGCGTAGCTCCGGCATAGGCGGCGCCGGCAACGCTCGCCGTCCTTCCGTCAAACAGTATCCTGGCCTTGTCATCTTCGATAGCTGTGTTGAAAAGCCGAACCGCAGTTTCGCACCCAAGCCGAGACGCCTTTATCGCGTGGGCTGCCGCGCTAACACCGATCAGATCGAGGATTAAATCTTTGGCCCGCTCAATCACATCCACTGGGATGTTTTCATAATCCGTGTGTAACACGAAGTGCGAAACTGTCGTTGCCTGTTTCACCATTGGCTGCTTGAGAGGTTTACCATCCATAAAAATACCTTTGTCTAAGACAGTCCACTGTATCAATAGTATTGAAAACAGGTTTGTATGATATCACGCGAATGTCCCTGAAGATGCTCGCCGGCTCCTTCGGGTGCCTGGTACGTATTCGAGATTCAGTTCTAATGGCTGCTTCCGGATAGCAGCCGTTCAACTCGCATCCAGGGACTTCTCAGATCGGCACAAAGCGGCCGCTGGGCTGGAACCTTCTGGGGGCAGCAACTTCTCCGTGGACTAAACCGCTCTCGCGGTATCGGGTGTAGGCGTCGGGCACATCTGCTTTATCACTGACCGTGGTGTCTCTAATGTTTTGAGATACGAGGTAATCGACCTCGTCTCAACACAGGAGAAGGCCCATGACACAATCAACCCAACCCAT
>JAAETJ010000750.1 GCA_024228495.1 bacterium
ATGATGTGCCAGGCCGCGATGACCGAGGGCTTCGCCCAGGGTGAGGCGATTCAGTTCGACGTCATGAAGGAAAACATGGAACAGCGGGGCGTCAAGATCATGTACTGGTCTGATGAGATGTTAGCGCTGTTTTACAAGACCTGGCTGGAGGTAGTTGAAGAAAACAAAAAGGATCCCTTCTTTACCAAGGTTTGGAGTGATCTAAGCAATTTTCGCGATGGTTATGACCTATGGGAGTCCTATGCCTTCCTACCCAGGGCGAAACGGCAGGAAAAGTGATTGGCTGGGAGGCTGTCGGACTTACGGATTAAGGATTAATCTACTGCGCAGTGGGAGAGCGGCTCAATTATTCGGCAACAGATCCTTGCCGGCACCAGATTTTTTGTTGCATAGGTCCACTATGTGCCTCAAAATCGGGAAAATTTGATCTCGGTCTCCTACCAGGCTCACTACGATCACCTAAGGGCTGGCGCCATTAATTTTCGGGCGTCAAGATGCCCGTCCAGTAAGGCGAGAGGAATGCGAACAGTGCTCTATGCAACTGACGAACAACGCAGCTGGACGGGTTAGATTGGCGATCAGAAATGTGAAGTTATTTTGAAGCCAGCCCTAAGTCCGACAGTCTCCTATGATGGTTTTGCGGCCTTGCTCAACAAAGAACAGAGACTGCGACTATGAACAATCACAAGCGAGTGCCGATCGCCGATGCTTTGGATGGATTCATCCTGGCCATTGGCAAGGTGGCGGGGTGG
>JAAETJ010000751.1 GCA_024228495.1 bacterium
AGCTGAAACACTGATCTCTTTGCCAATAAACCAGTCAAAACCGATATAGGGGTAAATAATAGATTCGCTATTTTCATTTATTCTGACCATGCCCCAATAGCTATGAAAATATGGTTGGTGTCGATATCGTCCGATGCCACCCAGAACCGTGCTGCCAGATCCTCTGACATTATCATCTTTGTTGATACTCTCGTATCCATAGGCGCAAGCGCTGAGTTGCCATTGAGGTACGGGCTGGGATATCCAGGCAGCCAGAACGCCTACATTATTCAGCACTACTTCCTTGCCTGCAAATTCCAATTTGTCAGAATCCAGCGTCTCGGCCAAAATAACCATGTCACGCTGTCCGACCCATACCGGTAAACCAAAAGCTTGCGAGATTCTCTGATATGAAAAATCACAGGATAGATCGCTCGTGCAGCCTTCTTGCAGAGTGAGCGAATCATTGTAGTTTAAGCTCAGAAAACCAAGTGGGAAAAATGGTACATTGCTGATAGTTTTATCAAATAAAAAATCACTGCGCATGATTGCTTCAATAATGCGGTCCCCAACCGCCAGCGCGGGTGAACTTAAAAGCAGCAGGGCAGCGAGTACGGCAGTTTTCAAGGCTTGCATAAAAGCTGGTAAATACCCACGGCTTCCATAACCAAAATAATCAACACTCTGGTTTGTAGGTCTGTTTGCAATATCGTCCGCTAAGCCGTCTGGCACCTGGGCCTCTAAATCACTGCTGGGAAGTATGGGACTATAAAAGATACATTTGTGAATATCAATTCCCCCGGTCACCGACCCTTTTTTTGGTTATTCTCCAGTTCGTGTAAATAAATTCCTAAATCCTAAGCCTTGTAGACTTGCTTGCCGTCCATCCAGGTCTCAGTGACTTTAATATCCTTAATGGCATCAGGCTTCGCTTTACGCGGATCCTTATCGAGGATTACCATGTCTGCGAATTTCCCAACTTCAAGACTGCCTACTTCGTGGTCGGAGTATAGCTGCCAGGCAGCTTCCGAGGTCAGCGCGCGGATTGCACTTTCAACCGTGATTCGCTCATCAGGAGCAAGCACATAGTCCGGCTCCTTCCATGTCTTACGCGTGACCGCCATCTCAATCATGTGCAGTGGGACGGGATCGGTTACCATGAAATCTGAATGGACTGTGAATCCAACCCCGGCTTTTTCTACGCTTGCACAGCGGTCGAGCAGCATGACCTTCTTCTCACCGAACACCTGATCGCGCATGGCTGTGCCCCAGTAGTGAACATGGCCGATAAGGAAGCTCGCCGATACGCCTAAAGCCTTCATGCGTTCGATTTGTTCATCGTGCAGAATTGAGCAATGCTCGATACGCGCCCTAACCTTGCTCATCTCGATACCTGCGTCGCGGACTGCCTCGCAGGCGTCTAGTATATTGTCAATACCAGCATCACCATTTCCGTGGATAGACAGGTGCCAGCCTTTACCTGCGCGCTCGATAGCGGTTTGTTTGAGCTCTTCAGCCGACATATAAGCCAGGCCACGATTGTCAGAGTTAAGATAAGGTTCGCGTTGCAGGCCAGTGAAACCCTGGTTGGAGCCGTCGGCGATGAGCTTGTAGCCGACAATGCGAGCCATGGCATTGCCATCCCCCGGCATGACTCCGGCCTTGTCCCAGGCATCTGTTCCGATGGTATAAAACGGATAGGCGCGGATGCGAGCGACAAGACGCCCGGACTGTGCGGCGGCCTGCATGACCGCAACATCTGCCGGAGACTGAGATAGACCACCAAGCGACAGCTCGCTAACGGTGGTGAGCCCAAACTAGCTCCATTTTTTGAGCAGATCGATAAGCGCCTCTGAAGGCTCGGCTGTAGCCAGCGCTGGATATTTGTTTAAAATTTGCAGGTAAGCAGTGTTATTTTTCATGAAACCGGTAAGTTTGCCGTCCGCATCGCGCACAAACTCGGCACCCGGAGGGTTTTCCACATCCGCCGGAATGCCCGCAACTGCGAATGCCTTTGAGTTAGCATAGGCCAGGTGGCCGGAGGCATTGAGGACGAATATTGGGTGTTTAGTCGAAACGGGATCCAGCTCTGCGAAGGTCAACGCGTCCGGGCCGGTCTGCACAGCCGGATCAAAATTACGTACGACAATCCATTCACCCGCTGGGGTGCTTTTCGCTTTGTCACGCAGATGGTTAAGAACTTCTGCCGCGGAAGCAAACCTCGCCATGCCAACATAATCCATAACAGCATCAACTACCGCGCCCGCGACCACGTGGGTGTGTGGATCGATAAAGCCCGGTAGCATGGTTCGCCCGGCAAGGTCGATCATTTTGGCATCAGCCCCCGCTGCCTTCAATACATCGGCTTTGGTACCGCCCGAAAAGACAAGTGATTCGGCCTCCTGTGCATGTGCTGTGGCCCCCAACAAGGTAGAAGCACAGGTAAGCGCCACACCTCCCTTGAGAAAATTTCGCCGATTCAAGCTGTTACCTGCGGACCAGTTCAGTGCATGTCCCGGCGTATCCATCATATCCGAGATTTCCTGTACCCTCTTGTTGCCCTCGAATAAAGTCGAATATGTGCCTCCGCAGCAGGGGCACCCGAATGTATCTTGATCTTGCATAGCACTCACCTTAAAGTAATCACTAATGTCACCTGTAAAAATTTTATTAGATTACATTTTCCCATTCTACCAATAGGCTGTCTCAAAATGCTCAATCAAACCAGACTGGGTTG
>JAAETJ010000752.1 GCA_024228495.1 bacterium
AACGCGGAGGTCGCCACCGAGCCCCTGTCCCAGTACGATCTGTCCGCTAACTTCACCGCCAGCCTTCACCGTTGCTGTATACGTGAAACTTGCCGACGTAGTAACCCCACTGATCGTGCCAGCAAAGCGACCCCGCGCTATCCACTCTTCGTCAAATGTCCCAACTGGAGATCCACAAGGGCCTATAACCAAGATGCGATAGTCTATATCGAACGAGCCTGACAACGTGCCATTGACGATATACGTCTGCTTTATATCAACAATACAGCTGTCTCCGGCATCTACTCGAATGGGTCGTTCTTTTGGCGGCCCATTTGTTTCAAAAGTACCTTCGGCGGGGATACTCGCAGTTGATTCGGAAGCAAGAATAGTTCCGCCGAAGACGGCAAACGCAAGCACCAACAGTGGCATTTCGGATCGCATCCTGCTTACCTCGACCTGCATGTTCAGTTTTGACGGAAGAAATACGGACTATCTATATTGGGTCATCAACAGCCTGCTGGCAGTTTAACACCTGGACGACTGGTTCCGAGCGCTCCAGCCGTTCAATACACCGTGCTCCCAAGGTCTCGGCTCGGCCAGGAGCAGTCTTTGCACTTGCGTCGCGTCTATTCCGAGCTGTTCCTGACTTTGACGCCAGACACATGAGAGGCAACTGCCCGCCATTGACCATCTTCTTTGACCAAAACATTGCTTGATTTGTACGTATAAGTGTCGGCGATTCCCGTTCCCGAGACAATCGCAAATGAGTCGCTGTATATGTCCAGCCTATCGATTCTGTATTCGAAGTTGCCTGGATTCCATGTGTTGTTGCTCATGTATTCCAGCTCATCCTGCTTGCTGGAACGGTTTCCGTCGGCATTAATCACCTCGAAGCTGTCATGCAAAAGACGATCCAATAATTCGACATCTTGAGTCAGATAGGCTCTCGGCCACAACACGGTTTTGATGTGCCGCAACGTATCTTCATCGTTGGCCAAGCATGTGGGCGCGAAAGCGATCAATGCTAAAATGAAAACCGCACGATACTTGCACATGGTGATTTTCCTCACCGGGCAACAGCAGAATTTCGATGACGAACGCTGGTCCTGAAAACGATTTCTTTGGGTCATCAACAACCTGCCGGCAGTTTAGCACCTGACGGGCTGCTTCTGGTTGCAAACCAGCCCGTCATGCAAATCGATCGCGACAGACTCAGTTCGGCCTATTCTGTTGAAAAACTCCGAATTTCGGGCAGTGAGAATTTCTCTCGAAATTTCTTGCGTCCTGGCCCGCAGGCTTCAGATCAACTGAGTGGATCTGAGCTGCGTCAGGAGAGGATTTCATTGGTGTTACATCACCCCCTCGTATCTAGCCTGCGAAAACGAGCGGAAATTGCAAATGAAGAACTGGCGATTCTGAAAACAGAGTTTTTCAACAGTATCGGCCGTTTCGGGTCCTTCGCGGCAGCGTTTGTCGCGCCGCTTGAGCGACCGCTACGGATGAAAGCAGACGTTCAAAAATGAGCCTTGCAGGGCGCAAAAAAAACCTGGCCGCCCACAGTTTTGCCAATAGCCCAGTGCCAAACAGGCTTTTGGTTCCGGGCCGTCCTGGCTGCGGGTTCGCGCCATATCGGTCGCCACATCGTTCTGTCCTGTCGGATCGCAAGGTGGATCCTGACGTTTTGGAGGCGCGATGAAAAGATCAGCGTTACGGCACTGTGTGAGAATCGTGTGACACGGCTCTGCATGGTTGTGATAGGTACTGCATTCGCAACGGACGCCCTAGGCCCTACTAATAATTAAATCAAACACTTACAAGTCGAATTCCGTTTTCGGGAGGCAGGGGCCGGAGGTTCAAATCCTCTCACCCCAACCAAATTTTCCCTATCCAGATCAATTCCTTACAGTGCCCTCTGGTAGACCACTGTCTTTTTGCGGGAGCTGCTTTGCGGCAGTTTTGTGGGGATTATTTTCGGGCCCCGCATTTGCTCAACTCAAAGATGCTAAGCAGTTGAGTCGATTGTCAAGGCCACTGCCTGAGTATGGCAGTCGCCGCGACAAAAAGTCATAGGATCGCCTGGTTCGAAGCCGGTCATCCCAATTTCAATTTCATTTTTAGTTTCAGCAGCTTATGAGCTGTCACTGTCCCTCAGTAACCGCTCAATTTCCTTGCGCTGCAGATCGCCGTTCGACCCTTCTCCCCCGATCTCGGGTACGTGGTTTTTTTAATTGGTATGTTCCATCTCGTCATTGCAACGCAGGCAGTAGACACCGTCGCCCATCGGTTGCACATACATTTGGGAGCAAAACCAACCAAAATAGTCATCATTCAGGTAGTACTGCAAGCCAGTGTCGCTCAGTGGGCCGAACTCATCCATGGATTGCTCTTCGGGTTCGGAAACCGAAGCCGCGGAATCCGCGGTTTCGCTCACACTGGCGACCATTTCGTCGCTAGACGCGCTTTCGTAAGGCCGAAATCCATCGAGCTCATAGCCCTCTTGAACGCGGACGTAGATCATTGTGCCCACAAAATCGGTGCTCAGAAACACGCCGTCCTCTAAATCTTCGGCATTGGCAGACGCGCTGAGAATGAGTTGCATACTCTCTCCGTACACAGAGACAAACCAGATTGGAACAGTTGCTTTTGCGGCCACCGAAAGAACCAGTAAAGCCAGGATTAGTAGACTGCTTCGCATGTTGCATCCTCCCATATGTCGTTGCTTTAGCGGTAATCGACGTTTTCGTCATCACCGATGTTCCGGATTGAAGCCTATTCTTCCAAAAACACTTCCACGGTGATTGTTTCACCCGGCGTTACGTCGAAATAGGTATCTTTGAATCTGCCGAAGGTTTTGGTTGTATAGACCCAATACGTGCCTTCTGAAAGGTAAATGTCTCTGCCATCGCAGCGTTGCATGGTGCTGCCGCGGGAACTTTTTTCGTTGTTCTCGTCAATGCTGTAAAGCCAGCAGCGTATGTCTGGTTTAGCCGGATCTTTCTGTTCAACGCGGTAGTGAATCTGCGCTTTGCCGAGTGCTACCGCAAAATCCAGTTTTTGTCTGTCATTCGCCGGCACTTCGACGTTTTCGATTTCATAGGCGGTCAGTACCGACGGCGATTTCAGGGTGTAAGTGCCTGGCTGGATTTTGGCGCCATTGTTGTAGTGAATCTGATACTTTTTCTCGCCGCCCT
>JAAETJ010000753.1 GCA_024228495.1 bacterium
TATTGCCTCTATGCCGAGTTGGTAGGCCGCTTTGTTTGCTTTGGCATACTTTATTGCATGATAAACACAAGAAATGCGTTCACCCCATTTTTTGGAGTGGCGATATTTTTCTAACAGTAATTCTGGCAGCCTATCACCCAACTCATTCAAACTCTCTATTGCATCGTACTCCGCACCGGAACCACGCCCATCCAAGAGGCTAAGTTTTTTCTCAATTTCAGATTGTTGCACCAGAGCCCCTTTACTGCTAACGGCCGAGCTCAGGTGCGTTTGAGGCGCCACCTGCTTTTGCGGCAGAAAAAGCAGGTGGCGGGTCAAACGTCACCTGCAGCGATTTGTTAGATTTCGCCGGCACGGCGCATGGTGTACTGCCCATTTGTTGACCTGTCAGTGAAGTAGTTGCCGCGTAGTAAGTCATTCGATTCTTGACCGATCTTGAGGATAGCAGCCCCAATGTGGGGATCCTGCTTCTTCGCCGCGCCAGAGACCCCGACATTGCGATAGATGTAGTACAAGCCAGGCCGAGAGGATTGACCGTCTTTGTGTGGGACAACCATCAGGGTTTCAGATTCTGATTCGTCCGAAGAAAGCTCAATGCTTACTTTCAAGAGACTCTGCTTAATGAAAGCAGTTGCGGTCTTTTCGCCAGAGTTTTTACCCCAGTTCCAATGAATCTCGACCATCCACTTGCCATTTAGGTCGGGAAAAACCCAGTCGTTTAGCTTGGGAAGCCACCGCCACACCAGTCTCCATCCGCCTATGGCCAAGCCGAGCAGCACTAGGTTTAGAACGGCCACACCTTTAAAGGCCGTTTCAAGGGAAGCAACCCCAGAGACACCAAGTAACACGGAAATCAGTACAACTGCGACGGCGTATATACCGGCGACCCAAGAAATTACCTTTGTTATCGGAAATAGATTAATCAATGGGCAAACCACCCTCGAAAACCACCATTCCATCTCTCTCGCTCAGAAGGCCGGTACACAGAACGCCGTCCATTAACGATCCAAATCTCGCGGCCAAGTAACGAGACCCTACATTGCCATGGCCAATGAGTTCTCGCTGCTCTGCAGTCGGGAAAGGTGCAAAGTATTGATTTCGCCGCACTAACTGCCACTGATCAGAAACTATTTGGAATCCGTCGTGGCAAGGGTTGCTGTACAGACTGCATTCAGCAATCTGCTTGGCAAGATCTTGTTGACCAGGAATGCTGGAATCGACACAAAGGGAAGCAATAGGTAACCGCTCCAAATTGGCCGATACAACAACGCCAACTCCGCAGAACTCACCGCTTGGAATGGATTCGCGCGTTCGCTGAAGGAGATTTCTCAACTGCTGGGCTGGGTTCATCGAAAACCTTGCAAGTGAAATCTAAAACATCTAAGCATTTATACCCCGTGCGGAGCATGGGATATAAATGTCTGTTGGACTGAGCCGGGACGGCTGGCACAGTCTATATAAAGGGGATTGTATTACGGTGATGCAGTTTTTGCTGCGCCAATGATAGTGTTGAA